>NZ_SSOH01000093.1:0-307891 GCF_029873155.1 Pseudomonas sp. BN515
TCCGGTCAACGATGCCCCCACCACCACCCCGGTAACCCTCGCCGCCATCGCTGAGGACAGTGGAGCCCGTCTGATCACCCAGGCCCAGTTGCTGGGTAATGCAGCGGATGTCGACGGCCCCGCCCTGACTGCGACCAACCTTCAGATCAGCGCCGGCAGCGGCAGCCTGGTCGACAATGGCAACGGCACCTGGAACTACACGCCGGCGCTCAACGACGACACCGCAGTCAGCTTCAGCTACACGGTCACTGACGGTTCGCTCAGCGCCGCCGGTAGCGCCAGCCTGGACATTACTCCGGTCAACGATGCCCCCACCACCACCCCGGTAACCCTCGCCGCCATCGCCGAGGACAGCGGTGTCCGCCTGATCACTCAGGCCCAGTTGCTGGGCAATGCTGCGGATGTCGACGGCCCGGCACTGACGGCTACCAATCTGCAAATCAGCGCCGGCAGCGGCAGCCTGGTCGATAATGGCAACGGCACCTGGAACTACACGCCGGCACTGAACGACGACACGTCCGTCAACTTCAGCTATACGGTCAGCGACGGCTCGCTCAGCGCCACCGGCAGTGCCAGCCTGGATATCACCCCGGTGAACGACGCACCGGTCAACACCCTGCCCGGCGCCCAGACCACTCCGGCCGGAATACCCAAGAGCATCAGTGGCCTGAGCGTCGCCGATGTGGACGCAGGTTCAAGCAACCTGACCGTGACGCTGCAGGTCGCCCACGGCACGCTGTCCGCGCAGTCCATTTCGGGCGGGGCCTCCATTGGGGGGCTCAACACTGCGATGCTCACCCTCAGCGGCACGCTCGCCCAGATCAACACGACGCTGGCCGCCAATATCGGCTACCTGTCTGCCGCGAACTTCAGCGGCAACGACACCCTGACCATGACCACCAGCGACGGCAGCGCCAGCGACGTCGACAACCTGGGCATCACGGTCACGGCTACCCAGGTGAACGCTGCGCCAGTCGCGGTCAACGATGTGCTTTACGTGTCCAACAACACGGCGGCCTACAGCACAGCCAATGGCACGGGCATCGTCTTCTCGGTCGCCGCCTTGCTGGGCAATGACTCCGATGTCGATGGGTCGTTCCTGTCCATCACCGGTCTTGGCCTGGGAGCAGGCGCGATCTCCGAGGTGAAATTCGTCGAAGGCTCGAACAACAGCCTGATCACCTTCGCCAGCGGCAATAACCCGTCCTCCCCCACCGGCACATTCACCTACACCCTTTCGGACAATGCCGGCGGAACGGCCACGGGAACCGTGACGGTAAATCTCGTCTCCACCAATGGTGCGTCCAGCGTCAACCTGTCCGGCAACAGTTATCAGGCAGCCTTTCTCGACGGCGGCAGCAACGTGGACGCCCTGACCGGAGCGGCCGCAAGTGATCTGTTCGTCGGCGGGAATGGGGTGGACACACTCATCGGCGGTAGTGGCGAAGATCGCCTTCGCGGGGGCGAAGACAACGACGTACTGGATGGCGGTGACGGCATCGATATGCTCGATTTCTCCGATGCCACCGGCGCCCTCACCTTCACGCTCAGTCAGGGCAGCAACCCGGCTGCTGGCACCAACGGTTTCTGGGGCACGGGAGCCCTGGCCGGAATCGGCACAGACACCTACAAGAACATGGAAGGCGTGATCGGTTCGGCCTTCAGCGACACCCTGACCGGCAGCAGCGGAAATGACATTCTTCGCGGAGGCGGTGGAAGCGATGTCCTGGATGGCGGTGCAGGTAGCGATCTGCTCGATCTGTCCGACGCTACTGCAGCACTCAGCCTCACGCTGGTGCAAAGCAACAGCAACACCACTGTCGACTTGTCCACGGTTGGCCTGGGGTCCGACACCTACAAGAACATGGAAGGGCTGATTGGTTCGGCATTCAATGACAGTCTGACTGGCAGCGGCGGCGCCGATGAGCTGCGCGGCGGTGCCGGCAACGACACGCTCGTTGGCGGAGCTGGCAACGATGTGTTGTACGGCGGCCTGGGTGCGGATGTGCTGACCGGCGGCAACGGCGCTGACCTGTTCAGGTTCAACAGCCTCAGCGAGGCCGAGGACATCATCTCCGACTACAGCGCGCTCCAGGGAGACAAGCTCGACTTTTCAGGGCTGCTCGGCACCAGCGCACTGCCGCAGGCGATTGCCAACTACGTCAAGGCGGTGCAGGTAGGCGGCGACGTCTCTGTCCAGGTGGATGTCGACGGCAATGGCGCAGGAGCGACGTTCGTGGAGGTGGTCACCATCACCGGCGTCCAGCAGGTAACGGCGATCTTCGGGGGCACTGACCACATCATTCCGAGCTGAGGGTGTGCCCCCTCTCCCGACGGGGAGAGGGGGCTCCGGTTCGGTTCTTACTTGCCGCGCACCACCAGGTGCTCCGGCGCCTCGCCCAGTGCCTGCCAGTTCGGCCGGTACATGGACTCCACCGTGGGCGGCGGCACGCGGTATTTGCCGGGAGTGACGGCGCGGGCCAGGTACAGCAGGTGGGTGGTGCCGTACTCGCTGACATCCAGGGCCGCCACGTAACGGTCGTCGCGGAACTCCTGGTGTTTGATCGAGGCGTTCTGCATGGACTTCTGCCATTCCTTCACCGCGCTGCTGGCGTCGTCCAGGCTGGCGGCACTCTGGGCGAGGTTCTGGTTCTCCAGTTCCAGGCCGGCCGGCAGCAGGTCGACCACCAGGGCGTCGGGCACGCGCTCCTTCGCTTCGATGGCCAGGTGCACCAGCACCAGTTCGCCGCTGTCCAGGTTATTGAGGTCGAGGCGCTCACCATTCGCGCCGAGGAACTCGCGGTAGATGGCGAGGTTCTCGCCGCCGGCCTGCGGGGCCGTCAGCGGATAACCGGAGAGGGTCAGCTGCTGGTAGAGCGGCTCGCTGCCGGCGGAGGTGATGCTCAGCGGCTCGGTCAGCAGGGCGCCGTCCAGTTTCAGGCCGGGTTGCTGGTTGCTCAGCTCGCGCTGCTGGCCACCCGCGCTGAGCTGCGCGCTCCAGTTCGGTTCGGGCTTGCCCAGCAGGCCGCGGCCAGCCAGGTACAGCGCATTGCGCTCCTGGGTGGAGAGCCAGCGCTCGCCGGCCACCAGGTCGGCCAGGTCGAACAGGCGCTGTTCACGGGCGCTGGCAGCCAGGTCGTTCTCCTCCAGCAAGGCGAGGATCAGCGCCTGGTCGCGCAGCGGACTGCCGTAGTCGGCCAACCAGTCGTGGCTGTCACGCTGGAAGCGCAGGCCCAACTCCAGGGCCTCGTCGGCGCGCGGTGCATCGCCCATCAGCTTGAAGGCCACCGCCAGTTGCACCAGCGGCAGGCCTGAGCGGGCATCGGCACGGCGTTCCCACAGACTGCGCAATGCGCCCAGCGGCGCCTGCTGACTGCGGGCCAGGACGTAGCCGGCGTAGGCCTGCACGGCGAAGCGGGTGTGGTCGGCGTTCTGGCTGTAGCTGACTTCGATCAGGCTGCGCTCCTGCAGGTAGCGCAGCAGGCGCTCGCTGGCTTTCGTCAGGGCCTCCGGCGGCACGGCGAAGCCCTGGTCACGGGCGCGCAGGAGGAAGTCGGTGACATAGGCGGTCAGCCAGTATTCCTCTTCGCTGTCGGCGCTCCACAGGCCGAAACTGCCGTTGTAGCGCTGCATGCCCAGCAGGCGTTCGATGCCGAGGTCGATGGACTTGCGACGGGTGTCGTCCGGCTCACCTTCCAGGCCAAGGCGCTTGAGGGAGGCGGCGTCGGCATAGAGCGACGGGTAGAGGCCGCTGGTGGTCTGCTCAGCGCAGCCGTACGGGTAGGCCTTGAGGGCACGGACCTGCTCACCGAGATTCAGCGGCGGGCGGCTGGACAGCTGCAGCAGGGCCTCGCGGCCGTCCGGCTCGTACGCATCCAGCGTGCCGGCCGGCAGGCTCCAGGCATCGCCCTTGAGCACTGCGCGGAACTGCTTGAGCTGCGCCGGATAGGCCGGGCGCACGCCCAGGGTCCATTCGCGGCTGAACGGCGGCAGGTTCTCGCCTGGCAGCTCCAGGCCGTTGACCGTCACCTTGAACTGGCCCTGGCCATAACCGCCCACCGCGCGCACCGGAATGCGCAGGGTGGTGCGCTGGCCATCCTTGAGCTGGATGGGCGCGGTCTGGCCACCGGCGCTCTGGGCGAGGTCCAGTTGACCGCTGCTTTCCAGTTGCACATCCAGGCGCTGGGGTTTGCCGGAGAGGTTGGTGAGGTCCAGCGCCAGGGTGGTCTGGTCGCCACCGGCGAGGAAGCGCGGCGCCGCCAGTTCCGCCACCAGGGGCGCGGCCACCACCGTCTTCGCCTCGGCCATGCCGTAGCGTTCGTCGGTCCAGGCCTGGGCCATCAGGCGCAGCTCACCGTTGAAGTCGGGAATGTCGACGCTGACTTCGCCCTGGCCCTGCTCATCCAGGACCACCGGCGCACTTTGAAGGGCGACGATGGTGACGCTGGTCTGCGGACGCTTGCCGCCACCGGCCAGCGCGGCGTCGCCACCGAAGGCCATGGTGGCCAGGCGGCCCTGGCCGGCTTCGATCAGCTGGCCATAGACGTCGAGCTGGTCGGCGCCATAGCCCTTGCGGCCGAACAGGCTGGCGAAGGGGTCGGGCGTTGCGTAGCTGGTGATATTGAGGATGCCCACATCCACCGCGGCCACCAGCACATTCACTGACTTCGGCACGCTGCCATCGGCGTTCTTCGCCTGCACCTGGACCTTCAGCGGCTGCTTGGGCCGCATCTTCTCCGGTGCGCTGAGGGACACCGCCAGCTTGCGCGGCGCGCGATCCAGCGGCAGGTGCAGCAGGCCCACGGCGCGCTTGGGCGTGACGCTGGCCTTGCGCTCGCCGGGGCGGATCACCAGGGCGCTGACGTAGAGGTCATGGCGGGCCCATTCCTTGGCCACCGGGATGTCGAAGCTCTTGCCTTCGGCCGGCACCTCGATGGGTTGCCACCAGAGCGGGCCCTCGGCGGATTCCACCAGCAGGTAGCCGCTGCCGGCGCTGGGCGGGGTGACGGTGACTTTCGCGGTGTCGCCAGCGGTATAGCCCGGCTTGTCCAGCGCCAGCTTCACCTGATCCGGACGTACTGCGCCGCCTTCGGCGTTGTCCTGCCAGCGATAGCCGGCCCAGAAGCGCAGGCTGCTGGTGATGCCGGTCTGCGGGTCTTCCACTTCGACTCGGTAGGGGCCCCACTCCACCGGGAAACTGACCTTGGCGGTGCCGCCGGCGGCCACCTGCACCTGCTCTTCAGAGAGGTTCAGGTACTTCTCGTTGTAGTGGTAGGTCCAGCCGTCGCTCTCGGAGTAGTTCCAGTAGTAGTCGCGGCGCTCGCGCACCAGGCGCACCTTGAGGTCGTCGACGGCCAGCTTGTTACCGTCGGGGTCGGCCACCAGCAGTTCGAACTCGGCGACGCTGTCGGCGTCGGTTTCTTCACCGTCGAACAGCGCGCGCGCACCCGGCAGGCGCTCGGCCGGCCACACCGGTTGCACCAGGCGGCGGGTGATCGGGCGGCCGCCGGATTCCTGCAGGCTGGCCTGGAGGATCAACTGCACGGGCGACTTGGCCTCGGCCCAGCGGGTTTCGATGTTCAGCTCGGTCTTGCCGTCGGCATCCAGCTGGGTCTCGTCCAGTTCGATGTCCTGGCTCAGTTCGCCCTCCATCACCGAGCCGAACTGGTAGCCGGGCAGCGCCTTCACCGCTTCGCGCAGCGGACGCACGTAGAGCTGGCCGGTCAGGCGGTTGCCGGAAGCCGGCGCGCCATAGAGGTAGCGGCCGCTGACCTGGAAGCGCGCGTTGTCGCCGGGCGCATAGGGCTGATCGCTGCCCTTGAGCTCCAGGGCCATGCGTTCGGGCAGGAAGTCTTCCACGAGGAATTCATAGAGCTGCGGCTTGCCGTCGCCCAGGTCGAAGAGCAGTTGCCAGCGGCCGGTGGGCGCCTCGGCGGCGAGCGGCAGCTGGTATTGGTAGAAACCGCCCTCCCCGGCCTCCCAGACGAAGCGGCGGCTGACTTGTTCGTCGGGGCGGCGCACTTCCACGGTCACTGGCTGGCCGTCCACTGCGCGGCCATCGGCGTCGCGCAGCAGGGCGTTGAGCAGCACGGTCTCGCCGGGGCGGTAGAGGTCGCGCGGGCCGAAGACGAAGAACTGCAGGGCATGGCTGGCGGGACCGGCGATGTCGAACTCGGCCAGGTCCAGTGCCGGTGCGGACAGGCGCAGCAGGCTGGTCTGTTCATCCTTGCGGGCGATCAGCACTTCGGCCTTGGGCGCAAGCGGCAGTTCGGCGTGGCCCTTGCCGTCGGTCTTGCCTTCGGCCAGCACGCGGCCTTCGCCGTCCAGCAGTTCCAGGGCGATATCGGCCTGCGCGGCGCCGCCTTCCAGGGCCTGGGTGAAGATGTCCAGGCGATCGCTGTAACGGTGGGCGGAAAGGCCGATGTCGCTCAGGGTGAAGAGGGTCGCCGGGTTGGAGTAGGTGTAGCTGCCGGCCTCCTTCATCACCGCGAGGTAGACGCCCGGCTGCTTCATCGGTTCAAGGTTGGCAATGGGCAGCAGTAGGGTCTCGCGGGTGTTGCGCGCGGGCTTGAGGTCGAAGCGGCCGGTGTAGACCAGGTCGGCCATTTTCAGCATGTCGCGGGCCTCCCAGACGTCCAAGGCGCCACGCTTGCCCCAGCGGGCGAGGAAGCCCGGCAGGGACTCAGTCTTCACGCGGAAGAAGTCCACATCCACCTTGTCGACGTTCAGCGCGATCACCGGCAGGCCTTCGGCGAGGCGGGTGGGCAGTAGCGAACCACGGCTGGCGAAGCCGACGGTGGCCTGCAGGTCGCGGGTTTCCAGGCGGGTGACGTGCTCTTCGGCCAGCCGCGCGTCATTCACTGCGCGCAAGCCGGGGTCGATGGTCAGCACCAACTGGCGCTTGGGCTCCAGGTGACGCAGGCGCAGCTCCATCAGGTTATCGGAGAGCTCCCAGGCGCCGTCCACCGTGCCGTCCCGGCTGTCCACCAGGTGCAGCCGCTCGGCGAACGTCTGTTCCGGGTCGAGCGGCACGGAGAAGGTCACTGACAAGGCGCTGGCGCCGTCGAGCTGCACTTCGGAGACGTCTATCACCTGCAGTTCGCGGCCGGCGTAGCGTTTGGCCAGGGAGGCGGTGTCGGCGGCGGGGCGCGCCGCAGATTGATCGGCAGCCGGTGGCGACTTGCTTGCGGCTTGCTCGGGGGTGGAGGAATCGCAGGCGCTGAGCAGGCTCAGCACCAGGGCCAGAAGTAGTCCTTTCTTCGGCATGACAGGCTCTCGTTGGGGAGTGCGTACAAGCCGCGAACTATAGACCAGCCGGGCGTTCCGGTGGCATCCGGATGACGGCAGGAGCGATGCAGCTCACGAAACATCGCGCCGCTATACTGCGCGGCCTGACTGGAGCCCTGCATGAGCCTGTTCCTCGACGCCTGGCGGCATTCCCCGACCCACCGCAAGGTCTGGGCACTGGCCGCGCCCATGATCCTCTCGAATATTTCCGTGCCCCTGGTCGCCCTGGTGGACAGCACGGTGGTGGGCCATCTGCCCCACGCTCACCAGTTGGGCGCCGTGGCGGTGGGCAGCACGCTGTACATGCTGCTGCTCGGGGTGCTGGGCTTCCTGCGCATGGGCACCACCGGCTTCGCCGCCCAGGCCGCGGGCCGCGCGGATGGCGGCGCCCTGCGCCAGGTGCTGCTGCAAGGGCTTGGCCTGGCAATGGGCCTGGCGCTGTTGCTGGGCGTGCTGGCGGTTCCCTTCAGCGACCTGGCCCTGAAGCTGATGAACCCCTCGACCGAACTGGACTCGCTGACCCGCGAGTTCTTCCACCTGCGCCTGCTTGGCCTGCCGGCTGCCCTGGCCAACTACGCCCTGGTGGGCTGGTTCCTCGGCACGCAGAACGCGCGTGCGCCGCTGGCCATCCTGCTGGGTACCAACCTGGCCAATATCGCGCTGGCACTGTGGTTCGTCCTCGGGCTGGACTGGGGCGTAGCCGGTGCGGCACGCGCGGCGGTAATCGCCGAATGGAGCGGCGCGCTGATCGGCCTGGCGCTCACCCGTGGCGCGCTGCACCGTTATCCGGGCCACATCGACTGGCCGGCGCTGCAACGGTGGCGCAACTGGCGGCCACTGTTGGCGGTGAACCGCGACATTTTCATCCGTTCCCTGGCGCTGCAACTGGTGTTCTTCCTGCTGACGGTGCAGGGAGCCCGGATGGGCGACGCCACCGTGGCGGCCAACGCCCTGCTGCTCAACGGCCTGCTGGTGACCGCCTACGCCCTGGACGGCCTGGCCCATGCCGTGGAGGCCCTGTGCGGCCATGCCATCGGCGCCCGCGACCGCCTGACCCTGCGCCGCTCACTGCTGGTGGCGGGGGGCTGGTCGCTGCTGGCGAGCCTGGGCTTCGCGCTGTTCTTCGCGTTAGCCGGCGGGCTGTTCATCAACATGCAGAGCGATATCGCGACGGTCCGCGAGGTCGCCCACACCTACCTGCCCTACCTCGCGCTGCTGCCTCTGATCGCCGTCTGGAGCTACCTGCTGGACGGCCTGTTCATCGGCGCCACGCGGGCCCGCGAGATGCGCGACGCCATGCTGGTCGCCGTCGTCCTTAGCCTGCCACTGGGTTGGGGGCTACAGTTTCTCGGCAATCACGGACTCTGGCTGGCGTTCCTCGCCTTCATGGCGGTGCGCGGGCTCAGCCTGGGTTACCTGGCGTGGCACCTGCAACGCCGCGACGCCTGGTTCGCCGCACGATAACGACAACGAAAACCTGATGACCTGAAGGAGTTTCCATGGGACAAGCCGTCGCCGCCTACCTGCATTTCCTCTCGATCTTCGTGCTCTTCGCCCTGCTCGTCCTGGAGCATCGCCTGTTCAAGCAGCCACTGGACCTTGAGCGCGCGCGCAGCCTGGTGCGCATCGACATCGCCTACGGCCTGGCGGCCGGGGTGGTGCTGCTCACCGGCCTGGCGCGGGTGGTCTGGTACGGCAAGGGGCTGGATTACTACCTGCACAACTCCATGTTCCACGCCAAGATGGGGCTGTTCGCACTGATCGCCCTGTTTTCGGGCTTCCCCACCTTCGTCTTCCTCAACTGGCGCAACGCGCTGAAGGCCGGCCGCGTACCCGAGGTCAGCCCTGGCAAGGCCAAGGCGGTGATCATGGTGATCCGCCTGGAACTGCTGCTGGTGCTTCTGCTGCCGCTGTTCGCGGTACTGATGGCGCGGGGTTATGGGGTGATGGGTAACTGAGGCTGACAGCGTTTCCCCGTAGGGTGCGCTGCGCGCACCGATTCCAGGCTGGCTCCGGCGCAATGCTCAACCGCAGGTGCGCACGGCGCACCCTACCGGCGTCTCTGCCCCTACAACTGCACGTCAGGGAAGGGCTCGGGGGCGAACACCGGGTTGAATGACAGGCGCTCTCTGGCTTGCTGGAGCGCGGCGTTCACGGCTTCCTCGCCATCGGCCAGCCCCTGCAGGTGGAGGTATTCCACATGGTGCAAGCCGATGATGCCCAACACGTGGCGCAGGTAGGGGGAGAGGAAATCCATCTGCTTGGCCTTGGCGCCCAGGTAGTGGCCGCCTGAACTCAGCACCACGAAGGTCGGCCGGTCCTCCAGCAGGCCGATGCGCTGGCCGCCGTGCATTTCGAAGGTGCGGCGGATACGCACCACGTAGTCCAGCCAGAGCTTCAGCGCCGCCGGCACCATGTAGTTGTGCATGGGCGTGGAGATGATCAGGTAGTGGCTGCGTTCCAGCTCGCCGATCAGTTGCTCGGACAGGGCGAAGCACGCGTCCGACCGATCCGAGTGGCGCACCACTGCCTCGGCATATTCGGCGCAAATTGGCAGCAACGGTTCGCGCACCAGGTTGCGCACTATCACCTCGGCCTTGGGGTGGATGCGTCGGGCCATTTCCCGGGCCAACTGACCGCCGGGCGAGGCCAGGTCGTTGGGGCTGCATTCGAGCAACAGGACGCGCGGCATGGTGGGGCTCCCGACAGGTTGAAAAGGCTGGAGGGTATGAAAGCGCCGGATGAGGAATTTTGCCAGGGGGTTGGTCGGGTGGTGTCCGGAATGGGCAGGCCTACGGCCCGCATGGCGAATGAATTCGCCCCCACAAGAACCCACAAAAAAGCCCGGCACATGGCCGGGCTTTTTTCATTCACCTGTCAGGAAGACAGGTAGGACGAGCGGGTCAGCCCCAGGCGCAGGGCGTCGACGTACTGGGTGCGCTCGCGCGGGCTCAGCTTGGCGCTGGAGACCTTGTCGCGATACAGCGCCATCAGCTCCTCGGGGGACAGGTGCACATAGCGCAGCATGTCTTCGATGGTGTCGTGGGTTTCGATTCCCGCGTGGTACACGCTGCCGTCGTCATGCTGGTAGACGTTCACCGAGTCGGTGTCGCCGAACAGGTTGTGCATGTCGCCGAGGATTTCCTGGTAGGCGCCCACCAGGAACACGCCCAGCAGGTAGTCCTCGCCTTCGCGCACTTCGTGCACCGGCATGCTGGTCTCGATGCTTTGCTCGTCGACGTACTGGTTGATCTTGCCGTCGGAGTCGCAGGTCAGGTCCTGCAGCACGGCACGGCGCAGGGGTTCTTCGTCCAGGCGGTGCAGCGGGATGATCGGCAGCACCTGGCCGATGGCCCAGGTGTCCGGCAGGCTCTGGAACACCGAGAAGTTGCAGATGTACTTCTCGGCCAGCTTGTCGTTCAGCTCGTCGAGCACCTGGCGGTGGGAACGCTGGCGTGCTTTCAGCTGGTTGTGCAGACGGCGGCAGATGGCGAAGTAGGTCTGCTCGGCCAGGGCCTTCTCGGCCAGGCTCAGCTTGCCTTCGGCGTACTGGGCGGCGGCGTCGCTCATGTAATGGGTGGCGCGCCAGTAGGTCTCGGTGACCATCTCGGCGTCGGTCGGGCCCAGCAGCTCGGCCAGCCAGCGGACGATTTCCGGCTGCTCTTCCAGGTTGGAGAACTTCGGCACTTCGTCGTTGTGGCGCTCGACGTCGGTCACCTGCATTACCAGCACCGCGTGGTGCGCGGTCATGGCGCGACCGCTCTCGGAGAAGATGTGCGGGTGCGGCAGGCCCTGCGCGTCGCAGAACTCCTTGAGCATGCCCACGACCACGCCGGCGTAGTCGTCCATGTCGTAGTTGATGGAGCTGGCATTGCGCGAGTGGGTGCCGTCGTAGTCGACGCCCAGGCCGCCACCGACGTCGATGTGGTCGACTGGCAGGCCGAGGTTGCGCAGTTCGGCGTAGTAGCGGATGGCTTCCTTGAAGCCGTGCTGGTAGTCGGCCAGGTTGGCGATCTGCGAGCCCATGTGGAAGTGCAGCAGGCGCACGCCCTGGTCCAGGCCAGCCTTGCGGAAGCGCTCGACCACCGAGAGGATCTGCGCGGCGGAGAGGCCGAACTTGGATTTCTCGCCACCGGTGTCGGCCCACTTGGACGAGGCCAGGGACGACAGGCGCACGCGCAGGCCCACCTGGGGAGCGACCTTGAGTTCGGCGGCGACGTCGATGACGTACTCAACCTCGGCTTCTTTCTCGATGACGATGAAGACGTTGTGGCCGAGCTTCTGGCCCATCAGCGCCAGGCGGATGAACTCGCGGTCCTTGTAGCCGTTGCAGACGATGGTGCCGCCTTTCGGCGCCAGGGCCAGCACGGCCAGCAGCTCGGGCTTGGAGCCGGCTTCCAGGCCGATGGAGACGTTCTGGGTGGCGATGATGTTTTCCACCACCGCTTCCTGCTGGTTGACCTTGATCGGGTACAGGGCGGTGTACTTGCTCTGGTATTCCAGGCGCTCGATGTTGGCGTCGAAGGCACCGGTCAGCTGGCGCACACGGTCCTGCAGGATGTCGGGGAAGCGCACCAGCAACGGCAGCGACAGGCCCGTCTCGCGCAGGTCGCTGACGATGTCGAAGAAATCCACCGGCGCGCTGCCGGCGCCACGTGGGCGCACTTCGACGCGGCCCGCTTCGTTGATCGCGAAATAGCCGGCCCCCCAATGGCGAATGCCATAGACACTGCGGCTGTCGGCCACGGTCCAGCTGGTGCCATCGTCCTTGCGAGTGCGTCGTGCAGACATCGGTTTCCCCCTATGGGATAGAAAAGGGCCATGCCCGCCGGATCGTGCCGGGCGGGCGCAGACAGGTTAATTCGGTCGTGTGACGTTGGAGTGTTGACCGTTGCAATGACGGTCAGTTTAGAAAGCCGTGGCTCAGCCGCCGGATTTCTTGGCCTTGAAGCCGCGCTTGGCGAGTTCTTCAAGCAACAGGTCCACGTGGTCGCCCTGGATCTCGATCACGCCGTCCTTCAAGGCTCCACCGGTTCCGCAACGACGCTTGAGCGCAGTGGCCAGCTCCTTGAGCTCGTCGCCCGCCAGCGGCACGCCGCTGATGGTGGTGACGGTCTTGCCGCCACGGCCCTTGGATTCGCGGCGCACGCGGGCAATGCCATCGCCAGCAGGCACGACGGCTTGCTTGCAGATGCAGGCATCGATGGGTTGGCGGCAATCCGGGCAATGCCGGCCGCTGTCGGTGGAGTACACCAGGCCGCCCAGGGCGGCAAAGGACGAAGCTTTCTTGACCACCGGCTTTCCTCGTAGGGGTCAGGATAGCGACTGGTCGGCGGGAGCCGACCGCGAAGCCCCACTCTGGCAGGGGCAGCGCAACCCGGTGTGTGGCCGGGCTTGAAAGGCGGCGAAATTTATCAGCATTCGCGGCGAATGCTAAGTACGAAAATGCGCCATTGATCGACAGATTGGCGACCTCGTGCAGCATCCCGCACGAAAGGGTCCGGAATATTGCACAAACCCGCGCTGGGCGCGGGTTTGGCCGGGGTTAATGATGCATTTCACTGTGGATGCGATTTCTTGTAGGGGCGAATTTATTCGCCAAGCAGGCCGAAGGTCTGCCCTTCGAGATCGCGGGGCTGCTACGCAACCCTTGGCGATTGAAATCGCCCCTACAGGAAGGGCTCGCCAGCAAGCTGGCTCCTACAGGAACACTCAACCCCGCAGGTTGGGTGGAGCGCAGCGATACCCAATGGCATTACGACCGTGATGCGAGGTACAGCTTCAGCGCCTTGAGGGAGTCCGGGCAGCAGGGCTCGACGGCCAGCGCCTCGTCCACGCTCATGAAGCGCGCTTCCATCACTTCTTCCGGCTGCAGTTTCAGCGGCGCGTCGGACACAGCGGAAAACACCGCGCCCCAGAGACGGTTACCCGGCTCGTCGAAATAGAAGCGGCCATGCTCGCGCAGGGGAACCCCGCCGACGCCGAGTTCTTCTTCCAGCTCACGGGCGGCGGATTCAGCGTAGCCCTCGCCTTCCTGCACCATGCCGCCAGCGGCCACGTCCCAGTAGCCCGGGTACAGCGCCTTGCTCAGGGTGCGGCGATGCACGCAGAGCTGGCCGGCGGAGTTGAACAGCAGGATGAAGGTGCCACGGGAGATCAGCCCGCGCTCACGCAGCTCGGCGCGGGGCAGGCCGCCGAGGGGGCGGTCCTGCTCGTCGACCCAGGCGACCCGCTCGGCATCCGAGGCGGCGCGATGGGCCGCCTCGCGCGCGTCGATGGCCATCAGCCCTGCTCCAGCAACTGGCGCAGGTCGATCACGGCGGCGTTGGCGCGGGAAATGTAGTTGGCCATCACCAGCGAGTGGTTGGCCAGCACACCGTAGCCGCTGCCATTGAGCACCATCGGGCTCCACAGCGGCTCCTGGGCGGCCTCCAGTTCACGGATGATCTGGCGCACGCTGATGGTGGCGTTCTTCTTCGCCAGCACATCGGCGAAGTCGACTTCGATGGCGCGCAGGATGTGGGACAGCGCCCAGGCCTGGCCACGGGCTTCATAGAAGACGTTGTCGATCTGCAGCCAAGGGGTCTCGACGATCTCTTCGTTCACTTCCGGCACCTTGCCGGAGGCAGCGGCGGCTTCCGGGCTGATATCGGTGTTCAGGCGCACGCGGCCAACGCTGGCGGACAGGCGCTGGGACAGCGAACC
Source organism: Pseudomonas sp. BN515 (assembly GCF_029873155.1). Lineage (NCBI taxonomy): Bacteria > Pseudomonadati > Pseudomonadota > Gammaproteobacteria > Pseudomonadales > Pseudomonadaceae > Pseudomonas > Pseudomonas sp. BN515. Next base: position 13,993 of record NZ_SSOH01000093.1, read on the forward strand.
CAGGCGGGTGGCAACGTCGCCCAGCCAGTTGTTCAGGTTGTCGGCGCGGGTATAGAACTGGGCATTGGGCTGGTTCGGGTTGGCCAGGCGGGCCAGGTAGCGATCCAGCGAGCGGATGCCTTCACGGTACTCGGACTCGGAGGCCGGCAGCGCCCAGCTCTTGTTGTCGAAGTTGAAGCGCGGTTCGGCCTTGGCCAGGTCCGGGTCTTCGGTGGACTGCGACTGAGAGCGGGCGAAGTCCTTGCGCAGGGCGCGGGACAGGTCACGCACCTGGACCAGCACGCCATATTCCCAGCTCGGCATGTTGTCCAGCCAGAGACCGGGCGGGGCCAGGTCGTTGGAAACGTAGCCGCCGCTCTTGTCCAGCAGGGTCTGGCCGACGGTCTTGAGGGTTTCCACGGTGGTATAGCCACTGACCATCTGGCGGCCGGCACGATCGGCGGCGGCCTGGGCGTTCTGCTGCACGGGGAAGAGGTCGGGCTCGCGGCTCCAGTACCAGCCCACCACCACACAGGCGATCAGATAGACCACCAGCAGGCTGCCGAGGGCGCGACTCATCCACATGCCACCGAGGTAGCTGCGCACATCGTCAACCGAATCATCGACGCGCTCACGCGCATCGCCCATACGCTTCTTCCAGTCCAGCATGGCAGTGTCCTTCGAATTTCGATCAGCAAGGGAAGGTTCGACCACGGTCCTTCGCGGTGGTTGTGGTCGAGTTCAGCACTATAAGGGATGAGCACGCGCGGCGCAGTGGCCGCGAGCCAAACCATCATCCGGTGCGCGCAGGTTATCGACCCTGGCGCCACCTTGCTGGCGATGCTTATCTGACGAATCACGCACATCCGGGACAGATGGCACTGGCGTACCTTCTACAAGGTGATAGCATGGCGCCATCACTTAGATCGTCTCCAGGCGACACTTCCGGCCATGACCGAGCACGAAGACCCCAGCCGCGACCGACTCAAGAACCACTTCGCCCAGCGGGTGATCAACCAGGCGCGGCACGTGCTGGAAATCTGGCAGCGCCTGCAACGCAGCGAGTGGAGTCCGGCCTGCATGACCGAGCTGGCCGAGGCCAGCCTGTACCTGCAGCGCTATGCGGAGCGCTTCGAGCAGCCCGAGCACACACGCCTGGCGATGGCCATCGGCAATTGCCTGCGCGGCGTCGAGGAAAATCGTGGCCGGTTGTCCAGCGACCTGATCACCGAACTCAGCCTGCTGATGCAGCGCCTGTCGCGCACCGGCCTGCGGCAAGGCGACCAGTTCGAGCAGACCTTCCTGCCGCCCCTGCGCAAGCCGGTGTACCTGGCGCTGCAGAGTGAGGACCGCGCCGAGCGCCTGGTCCAGCAACTGGAATTCTTCGGTCTCAACGCCCAGCTCTTCGAGAGTGCCAATGCCTTTCGCTCGGCCATGACCGAGCGGCACCCGGCGGCCATCGTGCTGGAAGTGGATTTTTCCGGACCGGGCAAGGGCCTGGAGCTGGCCCGCGAAGCCCAGCAAGGGCTGGAGCAGAAGCTGCCGATCATCTTCTTCAGCCATGAGGAAGTTGACGCCCCGAACCGCCTGGCTGCAGTGCGCGCCGGCGGCCAGGAATTCTTCACCGGCGCCCTGGATGCCTCCAGCCTGCTGGAGAAACTGGAAACCCTGACCCGCACCGCCCACTACGACCCGTTCAAGGTGCTGATCGTCGACGACTCCCGCGCCCAGGCCACCCATACCGAGCTGGTCCTCAACTCCGCCGGCGTCGTCACCCGCGTCATCACCGAGCCGGTGCAGACCCTGCTGGCCCTGGCCGATTTCCAGCCGGACCTGATCATCCTCGACATGTACATGCCCGAGTGCCTCGGCACCGAGCTGGCCAAGGTGATCCGCCAGCACGAGCGCTATGTCAGCGTGCCGATCATCTATCTCTCGGCCGAAGACGACCTGAACAAGCAACTGGATGCGATGAGCGAAGGCGGCGACGACTTCCTCACCAAGCCGATCAAGCCGCGCCACCTGATCGCCACGGTGCGCACCCGCGCCAAGCGTGCGCGCAGCCTCAAGGCGCGCATGGTGCGCGACAGCCTCACCGGCCTGTTCAACCACACCCACACGCTGCAGTTGCTGGAAGACGCCAGCTCCCGCGCGCGTCGGGAAGGCAAACCGCTGTGCTTCGCGATGCTCGACATCGACCACTTCAAGAAGGTCAACGACACCTACGGCCACCCCATGGGCGACCGTGTGATCAAGAGCCTGGCGCTGTTCCTCAAGCAGCGCCTGCGCAAGACCGACCACATCGGCCGTTACGGCGGCGAGGAATTCGCCGTGGTCCTGCCCGATACCGACCTGGAGGCGGCGCATCGGGTGCTGGAGGAAATCCGCCGTCGTTTCGCCGAGATCCGCTACCCGGCACAGCCCAACGACCTGTCCTGCACGTTCAGTTGCGGCATCGCCCAGCTGCGGGACGATCTCGACATCAACCAGCTGTCCCAGCAGGCGGACGAAGCGCTCTACCGCGCCAAGCACGGCGGTCGGAACCGGGTCGAACTGCACCTGGACTGAAGCCCGCCGTCACAGGACTGTCACCAAACAGCAATATCATCTGGCCATCCCCCTCAGCCGTTCGAAGTGGACGCGATGCGCCTGAAACTGCTCACCAACCTGATTACGCTGCTGCTGGTCACCGTGTGCCTGGCGCTCGGAGCCACGCTGTGGTGGTCGCAACGGGCACTGGAGCGCCCGTATCAACTGATGGAGCAGTACCTCGAACTGGCCCAGCGCTTCCGCAGCGAAGTGGCGGACAACGTCCAGGGCTATCTCGGCAGTGGCGACGCCTTGCGCCACAGCGCCGCCAGCCAGGGCATCGATAGCCTGGAGCAGCGCCTCGGCCAACTTCCCACCGAGTTTTCCGAAGAGCTGCTGCCCAGCTTCAACGAACTGCGCGAATTCACCCGTGGCGAACTGCTGGCGGCCGGCAAGCTGGCGGGCGATCCCCAGGGCCTGCTGATCCAGGCCGAGCGGGAGATCGCCGGCTCCCTCGACCAACTCGCCCAATACGCCAACTCCGCCAATACCCCGACGGCCGCCGAGTACCGCGCGCCGCTGTTCGCCGCCGCACAGCACCTCAATCGCCTCAGCCAGGCCCGCGCCAAGCTCGTGGAGAGCGGCCGCGACGAACTGGCCGCCGACGTCGAACGCGAACTCGAAGCCCTGGGACAGGACAGCGTCAGACTGGAACAGCTGCCCCTGCTCGGCGTGGCCGACAGCAGCACCTCGGCCGCCGATGACTTCGCCGCCATGATGGGCCTGCAAAGCAGCAATGAAGCCAACCAGGCGGAAGACCGTGGCATCGCCCTCAAGCGCGAATTGAGCGGCCTGCTCAAACGTTACCCGGGCGAGCTGGCACGCACCCGCGAGCTGATCCAGCGCCGGGCCGAGCTGGCCAAGGCCACCGCCCAGCGGGTGGACGCCCTGCAAGGCGCGCTGGCCGCCCTGGAGCCCCAAGTGCGCGCCGAACATGGCCGCATCCAGGCCGAAGTTCGCGTGATGCAGGGCCTGATGATCGGCCTGATCCTGCTGATCGCCCTGTGCATCGACCGCATCCAGCGTCGCCTGACCAATGTCCTCGGCCGCCTGGTCAATGCCCTGGGCGCCTGGGCCGCCGGCGACTTCAGCCGTCCCATCGCACTCGGTTCCAACATCCACGACCTGCGTCGCATCGAGGAATCCCTCAACCGCCTGCGCGATTACCTGGGCGAGCTGGTGGGCACCATTCGCCTGCACGCCGAGCAGGTCGCTGGCAGCAGCAGCGCCCTGGCCGAACTGAACAACGGCCTGCACACAGGCGCCGAATACCAGGCCGGCGGCACCGCACAAATCCGCGACGCCCTGGGCGAGCTGGAAAACACCATCCAGCAAGTGGCCGGCGATGCCAGCCTGGCTGCCGACGCCAGCCGCGATGCTGGACTCGCCGTGGAACAGGGCCAGAGCGTGATCGACCAGAGCCTGGCCGGCCTGCACCAACTGGTGGGCGAAGTGCAGAACAACGCCCAGGCGGTGGAACGCCTGGCCGAAGAAACCGAAACCATCGACAAGGTGCTGACGGTGATCCGCGGCATCGCCGAACAGACCAACCTGCTGGCGCTCAACGCCGCCATCGAGGCGGCGCGCGCCGGTGAAATGGGCCGCGGCTTTGCCGTGGTCGCCGAGGAAGTGCGCTCCCTGTCCCAACGCACCACTGGCGCCACCACCGAGATCCAGCAGCTGATCACCCGTCTCCAGCACGCGGCGCGGCAGTCGGTGGAAGCCATGCGCATCCAGGTGGAGCACGCCGAGGCCAGTGCCGAACAGGCCGCCGCCGCCGATGGCGCGTTAATAGAGGTGGTCAGTTCCATCCGCACCATCGCCAGCATGGCCGAGCGCATCGCCGACGCCACCGCCCAGCAGAGCGGCGCGGTCAGCGAAATTCGCGACCACAGTGAGCAGATCCACCAGCTGGGTGGCGACAACCTGGCGCGCATTGGCGAAAGCCGCAGCCAGGGCGAGCGCCTGCTGCAACTGGGCGGAGAACTGCACACGGCGGTGAAGGCCTTCCGCGTCTGAGCCAGAGCGCGACCTATTGTCGCGCCTGACCTTTCTGTAGGAGCGAGCTTGCTCGCGAAACAACTGGCACCGCGGCCTTCGCGAGCAAGCTCGCTCCTGCAATCCCACGGCCGACCTTTCACGCCGAGGACAAAACCGCTTACAGCCTGGAACCTGCAGGAACGCGTCGAGGTCCGTTATGATGCGGACATTTTCTGCCCAAGAGACCTCCATGCGCCGCCTGCTGAGCCTGATCCTGCTGCTGGTGGCCCTGCCCGCCACCGCAGGGCTGCTGGATAACCGCCCGAACCCGACCCTGGGCGCCTCCCTCAATAACAGTGCCGATTTTCTGCCCGTGCGCGAGGCCTTCGGCCTCAGCCTGGTAGAAAGCACGCCCACGTCGGTGAAGCTGCGTTTCACCAACGCCGAGGGCTACTACCTCTACCGCCATCGTTTCCAGTTCCGCGCCGAGCCTGCCGACAGCGGCCTGGGCCAGCCCGTGCTGCCCGCCGGCAAGCACAAGACCGACGAGTACTTCGGCGATGTCGAGGTGTATTACGGCGTAACGGACGTCGACCTGCCGGTGGACCCGGCGCGGAAGGCGCCCGGCGAGCTGCGGGTGACCTACCAGGGCTGCGCCGACAAGGGCCTTTGCTATCCGCCGGAAACCGAAGTGATCAGGCTGGCCGATGGTGCCGCAGCCAGTGGTGGCAATGATGTCGGCAGCGGCACCGCCGGCAAGGCCTGGAGCTGGCACGAGCTGGCGCTGTTCTTCCTCGCCGGCCTCGGCCTGACCTTCACCCCCTGCGTGCTGCCCATGCTGCCGATCCTTTCCGGCGTGGTGCTGCGTGGCCAGGCGGGCGGCAGCCGGGGGCTGGTGCTGTCGCTGGCCTACGTGCTGCCGATGGCCGCCTGCTTCGCCCTGCTGGGTGCGCTGATGGGCGTGTTCGGCGCCGAACTCAATCTCCAGGCGCGACTGCAATCCCCCTGGGTGCTGGTGCCCTTCGCCGGCTTCTTCACCCTCTTCGCACTGGCCATGTTCGGCCTCTACGAACTGCGCCTGCCGCGCTTCATCAGCGGTCCGCTGGACACCCTGGCCGGCAGCACCAAAGGCGGCTCGATCTGGAGCGCAGCCCTGCTCGGCGTGGTCTCCAGCCTGCTGGTATCCCCCTGCGTTTCCGCACCGCTGGCCGGCGCCCTGCTCTATATCAGTGCCAGCGGCGATGCCCTGGGCGGCGGCCTGAAACTCTTCGCCCTTGGCCTGGGCATGGGCGCCCCCCTGGTGCTCTTCGCCACTGGCGGCGGCGCGCTGCTGCCCAAGGTCGGCCACTGGATGATTGCCGTGCGCAACGCCTTCGGCGTACTGCTGCTGGCCGTGGCGGTGTGGATGCTCGAACGCGTCCTGCCCGGCCCGCTGGCCCTTGGCCTCTGGGGCCTGCTGGCCGGTGGTGTGGCGCTGTTCCTCGGCGCGCTGGAATTTACCCCCAAGGCCCCGCGCGAACGCCTCGCGCAATTGGGCGGCCTGGTCTTGCTGGTTTATGCCGTAGCCGCCTGGGCCGGCGCTCTCCAGGGCGAATCGGACCCGTTGCGCCCGCTGGGCCGCACGCACCTGGTTGGTGCACCGTCCGTCTCCCCGGCCACGGGCGAGTGGCAAACCATCAAGACACCGGCGGAACTCACCGGCGCCCTCGCCGCCGCCAAGAGCGCTGGCCAGCCCCTGCTGCTGGACTGGTATGCCGACTGGTGCATTAGTTGCAAGGTCATCGAGCGTGAAGTCCTTATCGCCCCGGAGGTCACCTCGCAGCTCGGCGGCTACCACCTGATCCGTTTCGACATGACCGAGAGCAACGCGGAGCAACGCGCCCTGCTCGACCGCTACAAGCTGTTCGGACCGCCGGCCATCCTGTTCTTCGACGGCAAGGGTGACGAATTGGCCGAACTGCGTGTCGTAGGTGAAGTCGATGCCAAGGCCTTCGCCGCTCGTCTGCAACAGGCGAACGCATCGCACTGATGCATGTAACGTCATATATTTGCCGTAAACACCGGGCATCTTGTCGGCTATTGTCGACAACTGGACAGCCATTTCAGCTATCCGGCATAGTGCCGCCTGGCCTCCAATAAGGAACAATCAGCATGGCCACCCTGCTCGTCCTGCACGGCCCCAACCTCAACCTGCTGGGCACCCGCGAACCCGACAAATACGGGGCTACCACCCTGGCGGAGATCAACCAGGACCTGGAGCGCCGTGCCCGCGAGGCTGGGCATCACCTGATGTACCTGCAGAGCAATGCCGAGTACGAACTGATCGACCGGATTCATGCGGCCCGTGGTGAAGGAGTGGACTTCATCATCATCAATCCTGCTGCTTTCACGCATACAAGTGTCGCCCTACGTGACGCGATGCTCGCAGTGAGCATCCCATTCATCGAAGTGCACCTGTCCAACGTGCACAAACGAGAACCTTTTCGCCATCACTCCTACTTTTCCGACGTAGCCGTGGGAGTGATCTGCGGTCTGGGTGCCACCGGCTACCGCCTGGCCCTGGACGCGGCGCTAGAACACCTTGAACGCCCCTGACCTCACCCTTGGGAGTTGATGATTAATGGATATCCGTAAAGTCAAAAAGCTGATCGAACTGCTGGAAGAATCCGGTATCGACGAACTGGAGATCCGCGAGGGCGAAGAGTCCGTGCGCATCAGCCGTCACAGCAACAAGGCCATGGCCGCCCAACCGATCTACGCCGCCGCCCCCGTGCCGATGGCCGCCCCGGTTGCCGCTGCTCCGGCTGCTGCCGCTGAAGCCGCTGCCCCCGCAGCGCCGAAACTGAACGGCAATGTCGTGCGTTCGCCGATGGTCGGCACCTTCTACCGCTCGCCGTCCCCGACTACTGCTGCCTTCGTTGAAGTTGGCCAGAGCGTGAAGAAAGGCGACATCCTCTGCATCGTTGAAGCCATGAAGATGATGAACCACATCGAGGCCGAGGCCAGCGGCGTGATCGAATCCATCCTGGTGGAAAACGGTCAGCCGGTTGAATACGACCAGCCGCTGTTCACCATCGTCTGAACCGCGGAGAGCCTGCGATGTTGGAAAAAGTCCTGATCGCCAACCGTGGCGAGATTGCCCTGCGCATCCTGCGCGCCTGCAAAGAGCTGGGCATCAAGACGGTGGCAGTGCACTCCACGGCCGACCGTGAGCTGATGCACCTGTCCCTGGCCGACGAGACCGTCTGCATCGGCCCGGCTTCGGCCGCCCAGTCCTACCTGAGCATCCCGGCGATCATCAGCGCCGCCGAACTGACCGGCGCGACTGCGATCCACCCGGGCTACGGCTTCCTCGCCGAGAACGCCGACTTCGCCGAACAGGTGGAGAAATCCGGCTTCGCCTTCATCGGCCCGAAAGCGGACACCATTCGCCTGATGGGTGACAAGGTTTCCGCCAAGGACGCCATGAAGCGTTCCGGCGTACCGACCGTGCCGGGCTCCGACGGCCCGCTGCCGGAGGACGAGGAAACCGCACTGGCCATCGCCCGCGAAGTGGGTTACCCGGTGATCATCAAGGCCGCCGGTGGCGGTGGTGGTCGCGGCATGCGCGTGGTCTTCGAGGAAGAAGAGCTGATCAAGTCGGCCAAGCTGACCCGCACCGAAGCCGGTGCAGCGTTCGGCAACTCCATGGTCTACCTGGAGAAGTTCCTCACCAACCCGCGCCACGTCGAAGTGCAAGTCCTGTCCGACGGCCAGGGCAACGCCATCCACCTCGGTGACCGCGACTGCTCCCTGCAGCGCCGCCACCAGAAGGTGCTGGAAGAAGCCCCAGCCCCCGGCATCGACGAGAAAGCCCGCGCCGAAGTGCTGGACCGCTGCGTCCAGGCCTGCATCGAGATCGGCTACCGTGGCGCCGGCACCTTCGAGTTCCTCTACGAGAACGGTCGCTTCTACTTCATCGAGATGAACACTCGCGTGCAGGTGGAGCACCCGGTTACCGAAATGGTCACCGGCATCGACATCGTCAAGGAAATGCTCAGCATCGCTGCCGGCAACAAGCTGTCGATCAAGCAGGACGACGTGGTCATCCGTGGCCATGCGCTGGAATGCCGGATCAACGCCGAAGACCCGGACAACTTCATGCCCTGCCCCGGCAAGGTGAACTACTTCCACGCACCGGGCGGCAACGGCGTTCGCGTCGATTCGCACCTGTACAGCGGCTACGCGGTTCCGCCGAACTACGACTCGCTGATCGGCAAGCTGATCACCTACGGCAAGGACCGCGACGAAGCCATGGCGCGCATGCGCAATGCGCTGGACGAGATCGTCGTCGACGGGATCAAGACCAACATCCCGCTGCACCGCGACCTCACTCGCGACAAGGGTTTCTGCAAGGGTGGGATCAACATCCACTACCTGGAAAAGAAACTCGGCATGGACAAGCACTGATCGCCAGTGCCTGATCCACGACACAGGGGCTGCCACATGGCGGCCCTTGTGTTTTTCCGGCCTGTGCTCAAGTAAGCTTGCGCGCCTGCCGAATGTGCACGCTGAATTTTCAAGAGGTCCCGCCATGCCCTGGTTACAAGTTCGACTCGCCATCACCCCGGAACAGGCCGAAACCTACGAGGACGCCCTGCTGGAAGTGGGCGCCGTCTCGGTAACCTTCATGGACGCCGAAGACCAGCCGATCTTCGAGCCGGACCTGGGCACCACCCCGCTGTGGTCCCACACCCACCTGCTCGCCCTGTTCGAGGCCGATACCGACGAAACCGCCCTGGTGGCGCACCTGGAACTGCTGACCGGCGGCGCGCTACCGACGCACCAGATCGAACGCATCGAAGACCAGGACTGGGAACGCAGCTGGATGGACAACTTCCAGCCCATGCGCTTCGGCCGCCGCCTGTGGATCGTCCCGAGCTGGCACGATGCCCCCGAGCCGGATGCGGTGAACCTGCTGCTGGACCCGGGCCTGGCCTTCGGCACCGGCACCCACCCGACCACCGCCCTCTGCCTGGAATGGCTGGACGGCCAGGACCTGAACGGTTGCGAGGTACTGGATTTCGGCTGCGGCTCGGGCATCCTCGCCATCGCCGCGCTGCTCCTGGGCGCGCGCCAGGCTGTCGGTACCGATATCGACCCGCAGGCCCTGGAAGCCTCCCGCGACAATGCCTCGCGCAACGGCATCGACCCGGCGCGCTTCCCGGTCTACCTCCCCGCCGACCTGCCTGCCAAACCCGCCGAAGTGGTGGTGGCGAACATCCTCGCCGGCCCGCTGGTGTCGTTGGCCCCGCAGATCACCAGCCTGGTGGCGCCGGGTGGACGCCTGGCGCTGTCCGGCATCCTTGCCGAGCAGGCCGAGGAAGTGCGCGCCGCCTACGCTGACGCTTTCGATCTCGATCCCACTGCAGAGAAGGACGGCTGGGTACGCATCAGTGGCGTGCGCCGCTGATTTCCAGCAGATCGAGTAAAATAGCCTTTCGTTTCGACCGGATCGCCGCATGACCGACAGCTTCGTCACCCAGTGCCCGCATTGCCAGACCAGTTTCCGCGTCAGCCGCGCCCAGCTGGCAGTGGCCCACGGCGCCGTGCGCTGCGGTGCCTGCCTGCATGTATTCAATGCAGCGCAGCAGTTGCTGGAGTCCCAGGGCCAGGCGGCCGCTCCGTCATCTCCCAAACCCAAGGCACCCGCCGCCGCAACCGCCCCGACACCCAAGCCGGCAGCGCCGCTGGCACCGGCCGCTCCAGCGGCGCCTGCAGCCCCGGTACCCAGTGTCGCCGCCGTGCTCAAGCAGCCGGTTGCAGTACAAGCCAAGCCGCCGGCCCAACCGGCCAGCAGCGAAACCCTGTGGATCCACGACGATCTGGACCTCGACAGCCTCGACCTGGACGAAGAACTGGCCAAGCTGGAGCAGGAAGAGCAACGCCTGTCCCGGGACCTGCTCGGCCCGGGCGCACCGGCGCGCAACGAGGCGCAACCGGAACCGCGCCAGGACGAAGGCTGGGCCGAAGCCCTGCTGGAAACCGAGGAACGCACGCCTCCCATGACCGCCGATGCGGATGCGGACCCGGAGCCCGACTTCGAGCTGCGCGCCGAACCCGTTGCCGAGCCGGTCAGCCGTACCCCGGCCGAACCGCCCAAGCCCACGCCGGCGCCGCGCACCGAACCGCGCCTGTCCATGGACCTGGTGGAAGACGAACCGGGCCCGGACTTCAGCCTGGGCTCCGCCCGCGACGACGAGCCGGAAGACCTGCGTGACGATTTCGACGACGACCAGGACGAACCGCAGGCCGCCGAGCCGGCGCGCCTGCAGCCCCAGCGCAATGAGCCCGGCTTGCGCGACGACGGCCTGCTCGAGCTCAACGAAGAGCCGCTGCAGCTGGACTGGCAGGAACACAAGCGCCCCTGGGGCCGCTGGATCGGCTGGACGCTGCTGAACCTGTTCGCCGTCCTGGCCCTGACCGGCCAGTACGTCTGGTACCACTTCGCTGAACTGGCCAGGCAAGACCAGTACCGCCCCTGGTTCCAGCAGATCTGCCCGGAAATCGGCTGCCAGATGCCCTCCAAGGTGGACATCGAGCTGATCAAGAGCAGCAACCTCGTGGTGCGCAGCCATCCCGAGTTCTCCGGCGCCCTGGTGGTGGACGCCATCCTCTACAACCGCGCGGCCTTCGCCCAGCCGTTCCCGCTGCTGGAACTGCGCTTCGCCGACATCAACGGCCAGCTGCTGGCCAGTCGCCGCTTCAAGCCGGGCGAGTACCTCTCCGGCGAGCTGGCCGGACAGGCGGAAATGCCGCCGCAAACCCCCATCCACATCAGCCTGGACATCCTCGACCCGGGCACCAAGGCCGTGAACTACAGCCTCAGCTTCCACTCCCCAGAATGAGCCGAAAGCGCCGGATTCCGGCGCTTCCAGCCCACCGCTAACTCCCGGCGATAAGTATGGGGCTGTTCAGAATTTGTTCAAAACAGCCTTTATCCAGTCATCGAGAGCGGGTATCATGCCCACCCTTTTTCGAACTCCCTCAGGTTCCTTGCAGAACGTCGGCGAGCACTGGCAAAACCAGGTGCAGCCCGCTTCCGTATTGACCCTGGCAGTCAACAGAGCACAGGCCCCAAACAGGGAAGACCCATGTCGGCGGTTAGCATTGGCCCATATGCCTTGCCCAATCAGGTGATCCTCGCCCCCATGGCGGGTGTGACCGACCAGCCGTTCCGTCAGCTTTGCCGCCGCCTCGGCGCCGGCCTGGTGGTATCGGAGATGGTCACCAGTGACGTGCGCCTGTGGAACAGCCGCAAGTCGCGGCTGCGCCTGCTCCACGAGGGGGATCCGGAGCCCCGCTCCGTCCAGATAGCCGGTGGTGATCCGGAGATGCTGGCGGAAGCGGCCAGGGCCAATGTCGAACTCGGTGCACAGATCATCGACATCAACATGGGCTGCCCGGCGAAGAAGGTCTGCAACAAGGCCGCCGGCTCGGCGCTGATGAAGGACGAAGCCCTGGTGGCCGACATCCTCCACGCCGTGGTCAAGGCCGTCGATGTACCCGTCACCCTGAAGATCCGCACCGGTTGGGACCGATCGAACAGGAACGGCATCAATGTGGCGAAGATCGCCGAACAGGCCGGTATCCAGGCCCTGGCCGTCCACGGCCGGACCCGCGCCGACCTGTACACCGGCGAAGCCGAGTACGACACCATCGCTGCGATCAAGCAGGCGGTGTCCATTCCGGTCTTTGCCAACGGCGATATCGATTCGCCACAGAAAGCCAAGCAGGTTCTCGACGCCACCGGCGCCGATGCCCTGCTGATCGGTCGAGCGGCCCAGGGGCGACCCTGGATTTTCCGCGAGATCGCGCATTACCTGGCGACCGGTGAACTACTGCCGGCACCAGGCTTGATCGAAGTGGAACGGATACTGCTGGAGCACCTGGCCGCATTGCACGCCTTCTACGGCGACGAGATGGGCGTTCGCATCGCCCGCAAGCATGTCGGCTGGTATCTGGCAACCCTGCCGGGCGCCAGGGAGTTTCGCGCCAAGTTCAATCGTTTGGAGTCCACGGACGCGCAGTGCGCCAACGTTCGGGAGTTCTTCGCCGAGCGTCATAACGAAGGGGAAAAGGCCGCATGACGACGATGACCGAGAATTTTTTTGATGGGGCAACACCCGTGAGCGACAACGCCAACCTGAAACAGCACCTGACGGCGCCGACCGCTGAGGGCCAGACCCTTCGCGGCAGCGTCGAAAAGGCACTGCACAACTATTTCGCCCATCTTGAGGGCGCCGCCGTCACGGACGTGTACAACCTGGTGCTTTCCGAAGTGGAGGCGCCGCTGCTGGAATCCGTGATGAATTACGTCAAGGGTAACCAGACCAAGGCTTCCGAAATGCTCGGCCTCAACCGGGGCACGCTGCGCAAGAAGCTCAAGCAATACGACCTGCTTTGACGGGCGGGAGCTGGAAGCCGGAAGCCTGAAGCGGGAAAACCCCGACGATCACGCTTCCGGCTTTCAGTTTCAGGCCTGACCGCTTAACCCTCTCCCACTCGAATGGTTCCGAAATGACCGACCAGACCACCCGCCTTCCCGTACGCCGCGCCCTGATCAGCGTCTCCGACAAGACCGGCATCGTCGAATTCGCCCGTGAACTGGCTGCCCTTGGCGTGGAAATCCTTTCCACTGGCGGCACCTACAAGCTGCTCAAGGACAACGCCATCGCTGCCGTGGAAGTCGCTGACTACACCGGTTTCCCGGAAATGATGGACGGCCGCGTGAAGACCCTGCACCCGAAGATCCACGGTGGCATCCTCGGTCGTCGCGACCTCGACGGCTCGGTCATGGAACAGCACGGCATCAAGCCGATCGACCTGGTTGCGGTCAACCTCTACCCCTTCGAGGCCACCGTCGCCAAGCCTGACTGCGACCTGCCGAACGCGATCGAGAACATCGACATCGGCGGCCCGACCATGGTCCGCAGCGCAGCGAAGAACCACAAGGACGTCGCCATCGTGGTCAACGCCAGCGACTACGCCAGCGTCCTCGAAGGCCTGAAGGCCGGCGGCCTGACCTACGCCCAGCGCTTCGACCTGGCCCTCAAGGCGTTCGAGCACACCTCCGCCTACGACGGCATGATCGCCAACTACCTGGGCACCATCGACCAGGCGCGCGACACCCTGTCCACTGAAGACCGTGGCGCCTTCCCGCGCACCTTCAACAGCCAGTTCGTCAAGGCCCAGGAAATGCGCTACGGCGAGAACCCGCACCAGAGCGCGGCGTTCTACGTGGAAGCGAAGAAGGGCGAGGCCAGCGTATCCACCGCCGTGCAACTGCAGGGCAAGGAACTCTCCTTCAACAACGTGGCCGACACCGACGCCGCGCTGGAGTGCGTGAAGAGCTTCATCAAGCCGGCCTGCGTCATCGTCAAGCACGCCAACCCCTGCGGCGTGGCTGTGGTGCCGGAAAACGAAGGCGGCATCCGCAAGGCCTACGACCTGGCCTACGCCACCGACACCGAATCCGCCTTCGGCGGCATCATCGCCTTCAACCGCGAGCTGGACGGTGAAACCGCCAAGGCCATCGTCGAGCGCCAGTTCGTCGAAGTGATCATCGCCCCGAAAATCTCCGCTGCCGCCCGTGAAGTGGTCGCCGCCAAAGCCAACGTTCGCCTGCTGGAGTGCGGCGAGTGGTCGGCTGAGCGTGCTGCTGGCTGGGACTTCAAGCGCGTCAACGGCGGTCTGCTGGTACAGAGCCGCGACATCGGCATGATCAAGGCTGAAGACCTGAAGATCGTGACCCAGCGCGCCCCGAGCGAGCAGGAAATCCACGACCTGATCTTTGCCTGGAAAGTGGCCAAGTTCGTCAAATCCAACGCCATCGTCTACGCGAAGAACCGTCAAACCGTTGGTGTCGGCGCTGGCCAGATGAGCCGCGTGAACTCTGCCCGCATCGCCGCCATCAAGGCCGAGCATGCTGGTCTGGAAGTAAAAGGCGCGGTCATGGCTTCCGACGCCTTCTTCCCCTTCCGCGACGGCATCGACAACGCCGCCAAGGCCGGCATCACCGCCGTGATCCAGCCGGGCGGTTCCATGCGTGACAACGAAGTGATCGCCGCCGCCGACGAAGCGGGCATCGCGATGGTATTTACCGGCATGCGCCACTTCCGCCACTAAGCGGATACGGCCGCACTCGGACAGGCATCTGCGGCGTTGCCCGGCCCTTCCCCCATGCTCATTGCCAGAAGGCAACTCCGCTGGGTGAAGGTCCGGGCGCCTTGCATCTACCAGCCCGATCGCGGCCTCGACTTTCGTGCGTAAGTGCTTTTGTAGGGTGGATAACGCTCTTCTTATCCACCAAACGGGCCGCAGGCCCGCCTCCTGAAGGAGAATTCAATGAACGTACTCATCATCGGCAGCGGCGGTCGTGAACACGCCCTGGCCTGGAAAGTGGCCCAGGACCCGCGCGTCGAGAAGGTCTTCGTCGCCCCGGGCAACGCCGGCACCGCGACCGAAGCCAAGTGCGAAAACGTCGCCATCGACGTGCTGGCCCTGGAACAACTGGCCGACTTCGCCGCCAAGAACGTGCAGCTGACCATCGTTGGCCCGGAAGCGCCGCTGGTGAAAGGCGTGGTCGACCTGTTCCGCAGCCGCGGCCTGGATATCTTCGGCCCCACCGCCGGCGCCGCCCAGCTGGAAGGCTCCAAGGCCTTCACCAAGGACTTCCTGGCGCGTCACAAGATTCCCACCGCCGACTACCAGAACTTCACCGAGGTTGAGCCTGCGCTGGCCTACCTGCGCGAGAAAGGCGCCCCCATCGTGATCAAGGCCGACGGCCTGGCGGCGGGCAAGGGCGTGATCGTCGCCATGACCCTCGCCGAGGCCGAAGACGCCGTGCGCGACATGCTCGCCGGCAACGCCTTCGGTGACGCCGGTTCGCGCGTGGTGATCGAGGAATTCCTCGATGGCGAAGAAGCCAGCTTCATCGTCATGGTCGACGGCAAGAACGTGCTGCCCATGGCCACCAGCCAGGACCACAAGCGCGTCGGCGACGGCGACAGCGGTCCGAACACCGGCGGCATGGGCGCCTACTCCCCGGCCCCGGTGGTCACCGCCGACGTGCACCAGCGCGTGATGGACGAAGTGATCTACCCGACCGTGCGCGGCATGGCCGAGGAAGGCAACGTCTACACCGGCTTCCTCTACGCCGGCCTGATGATCGACAAGAGCGGCGCGCCCAAGGTCATCGAGTTCAACTGCCGCTTCGGCGACCCGGAAACCCAGCCCATCATGGTGCGTCTGGAAAGCTCCCTGGTCCTGCTGGTCGAGGCCGCCCTGGCCAAGGCCCTGGACAAGGTCGAAGCCACCTGGGACCCGCGCCCCACCGTAGGCGTGGTGCTGGCCGCAGGCGGTTACCCGGGCGACTACGCCAAGGGTGACGTGATCGAGGGCCTGGCCGACGCCGCAGCCCTGGACGGCAAGGTGTTCCACGCCGGTACCGCGCAGAAGGACGGCAATATCGTCACCGCCGGCGGCCGCGTGCTCTGCGCCACCGCCATCGGCGCCAGCGTGTCCGACGCGCAGCAGCAGGCCTATCGCCTGGCGGAGAAGATCCGCTGGAACGGCTGCTTCTACCGCAAGGACATCGGCTACCGGGCCATTGCCCGGGAACGCGGCGAAGGGTAAGAAGTCAATAAATAGTGCTCACCAAGGCGGCCCGATGGCCGCCTTGGTCATATTCCGCCCGAGAAGGCCTTGTCTATAATCCGGCCACTCACCCACGAAGGGACCTCGACCGTGCCCCGGCTCAGGATTGCCACAGGATTGATCGCCAGTCTGATGCTGGCCCTGATTTATCTGCTGCCCGCCCAGGCGGCCGAGCAGCGGCAATGGAGCATGCTGCTCGATCCCAGTGCCAACCTGCAGTTGCAGGAAATCCGCACTCAGCAAGCCCTTTCCCAGTTCGCCCCGATCGACCTCGACCAGCTCTACACCCCCGGCGGCAACAGCGCCCTGTGGCTGCACTACCAGCTTCCGCCCGGCCAGCACGAGCAATTGCTGCGGGTCTTCGCCCCCTACCTGGCCTACCTCGACCTCTACGTCCTCAAGGGCGACGAGCTGGTAGCCCATACCCGCACCGGCAGCCGCCTGCCCTTCAGCGAACGCCCGCTGCCCAGCCGCGATTTCCTTCTGCCCCTGCCCGTCCAGCAGGAGCCCCTCGATCTCTACCTGCGCATGGCCTCGGAACACGCCCTGCGCCCCACCGTGACGCTGCAATCCGCTGCACTGATGGCCGCCGACGACACCCGTCCGCTGCTCTTCGGCCTGCTGCTCGGCGGCCTCGGCATGCTGATCTACTACAACCTGGTGCGCTACGCGTACTCACGCGCCGCCGTCAGCCTCTGGCTCGCCGCCGCACAGAGCGGCCTGATGGTCACCGGCATCAGCCTGTTGGGCATCAGCTCGCCCTGGCTGGGTGACTGGCAGAGCGCGCAGCCGCAGATCGCCAACCTGGCCATGCTGACCGCCATGGTCTGCGCCCTGGCCTTCACCGTCAGCTTCTTCCACAAGGTCTGCCCGAGCACGCCACTCACCGGCCTGCTGCTGGGCGAGATCGTGATGATCGGCCTGACCGCGATCCTGCTGCTGATCATCACCGAGCTGCAGTTCAACCAGCTGGTCTACGTACTGGCCGCCATCGCCAGCCTCAGCATGTTCGCCCTCGCCATCGTCCACTGGCGCCATGGCTATCGTCCGGCGCGGCTGTTCAGCCTGGCCCTGGGCGTGTTCTGCATCGCCATCCTCGGCGCCCTGCCGGCCCTGTTCGGTTACTGGCACATGCAGTCCGACTGGCTGGCCTACGCCCTGCTGGCGATTTCCACCATCAGCGGCGTGTTCCTCAGCATGGCCCTGAGCGAACGCCAGCGACGCCTCCAGCACGAAGCCTTCAGCGCCAGCCGCGCCCTGGCCGCCAGTTCCGCCGAACTCAAGGCCAAGGGTGAGTTCCTCGCCAAGATCAGCCATGAAATCCGCACCCCGATGAACGGCGTGCTGGGCATGACCGAGCTGCTCCTGGGCACCCCGCTATCGGCCAAGCAGCGCGACTACGTGCAGACCATCCACAGCTCCGGCAACGAACTGCTCACCCTGATCAACGAGATCCTCGACATCTCCAAGCTCGAATCCGGCCAGATCGAGCTGGACGACGTACAGTTCGACCTCAACGCCCTGATCGATGACTGCCTCGACATCTTCCGCGCCAAGGCCGAGCAGCAGCGGGTCGAGCTCATCAGCTTCATGCAGCCCCAGGTTCCCCGCGTCGTCAGCGGCGACCCCACCCGCCTGCGGCAGATCCTCCTCAGCCTGCTGGACAACGCCTTCAAGCAGACCGACGAAGGGGAAATCCTCCTGGTGGTGGCCCTGGACAACAGCGCCCCCCAGCCGCGCCTGCGCATCGCCGTGCAGGACAGCGGCCGGCCCCTGGACGCCAGCGAACGCGAGGCGCTGCTCAACGCGGAACTGCAGAGCAGCGACTTCCTCGCCACCTCCAAGCTCGGCGGCCGCCTGGGGCTGGTCATCGCTCGCCAACTGGTACGCCTGATGAACGGCGAGTTCGGCATCCAGAGCGGCTCCGGCCAGGGCAGCACGCTCTGGCTGACCCTGCCGCTGGACGCCCAGCACCTGATACGCCCCACCGCCGACCTCGACAGCCCGCTGGAAGGCGCCCGCCTGCTGGTGGTGGACGACAACGACACCTGCCGCAAGGTGCTGGTGCAGCAGTGCAGCGCCTGGGGCCTGCAGGTCAGCGCCGTGCCTTCCGGCAAGGAGGCCCTGGCCCTGCTGCGCACCAAGGCGCACCTGCGCGAATATTTCGACGTGGTCCTGCTGGACCAGGACATGCCCGGCATGACCGGCATGCAGTTGGCGGCCAAGATCAAGGAAGACCCCAGCCTCAGCCACGACATCCTGATCATCATGCTCACCGGCATCAGCAACGCGCCGAGCAAGATCATCGCGCGCAACGCCGGCATCAAGCGCATCCTCGCCAAGCCGGTGGCCGGCTACACGCTGAAGACCACGCTGGCGGACGAGCTCAACCAGCGCAAGGACGGCGGCGCCATCTCCCTGCCGGGCTCGCAGGTCAGCGAACCGCTGCATGTACCCAGTGACTTCCGCATCCTGGTGGCCGAGGACAACAGCATTTCCACCAAGGTCATCCGCGGCATGCTGAGCAAGCTCAACCTCGAGCCGGATACCGCCAGCAACGGCGAAGAAGCCCTGAGCGCGATGAAGAACCAGCACTACGACCTGGTGCTGATGGACTGCGAAATGCCGGTGCTCGACGGCTTCACCGCCACCGAAATGCTGCGCAACTGGGAAAACCTGGAGCAGCGCCCGCGCACCCCGGTAGTCGCCCTGACCGCCCACATCCTCAGCGAACACAAGGAACGCGCCCGCCTCGCCGGCATGGACGGCCACATGGCCAAGCCGGTGGAACTCTCGCAACTGCGCGAGCTGATCGAGTACTGGGTGGCCGAAAAGGAAATGCGCGACCGCCACGCGATGCATAGCTGATTGGGCAAACGCCCTGCAGGGGCCCCTGTAGGAGCGAATTCATTCGCGAAAGCAGGACGCAGTCCTGCCATTCAACTCCCTGCCGAACTCACCCTCCCTCTCCCCTGTCCCCTCTCCCTGAAGAGGAGAGGGGGGACTCGCGCCGGCAAGCTCGCGCAGTACCTGTAGGGGCGAATTCATTCGCCAAGCAGGACGCAGTCCTGCCATTCAACTCCCTGCCGAACTCACCCTCCCTCTCCCCCGGCCCCTCTCCCTGAAGAGGAGAGGGGGGACTCGCGCCGGCAAGCTCGCGCTGTACCTGTAGGGGCGAATTCATTCGCCAAGCAGGCCGCAGGCCTGCCTACCCCCACCTCACCGCAAAAATCGGCGGCAAATGCCCCGCCACCAGCTTCCAGCTGTCCCCCTGGTCCTCGGATATCCACAGATGCCCTGTGGTGGAGCCCATTGCCAGGCACTGCCCGCTGCCATCCACGTCCAGCCCGTGGCGATACACCAGGTCGTAGCAGAGCTGCTGCGGCAGCCCCTGCTCCAGCACATCGAAACGCTTGCCACCATCGCGGGTACGGGTAACCCGCAGACGCTGGTCGGCGGGCACGCGGCATTCATCCTTCACCGCCGGCACGAACCAGGCGCAGTCCGGGTCGGACGGGTGCACCGCCACCGCGAAGCCGAAGGTAGAGGGACCGGCCTGCTCGATCTCCCGCCAGTTCAAACCACGATCGGAACTGACGAAAATGCCGCTGTGATGCTGCACCCAGAGTCGCTCTGGGCCTGCCGGGCAGGCCACCATGCGGTGCGGGTCCTGGATGTCCGGGTCTTCGGCGCGTTCCGGCGGCATGTAGGCGGCGCGCATGCCACGGGTTCGGTGGTTCCAGCTGGCGCCTTCGTCCTCGCTGTGCCAGATGCCGCCGCAGGACACCGCCAGGGTCAGGTGTCGGCTGTTGCGCGGGTCGACGCAGATGGAGTGGATGCCCGGCTTGTCATAACCGCCGCCGAACCAGTTGGCCCGCTCCGGACGCTGCCAGAGGCTGTCCACCAGCTCCCAGGAACTGCCCCGGTCGCGGGACTTGAACAGGCCGCCGGGAATGGTGCCCGCCCAGAGCACGCCGGGCTGGTCGGCGCCCCCCGGTTCCAGGCACCAGATCATCTCCACCGAGGGCCCTTCCTCGCCCTCCGCTGCCGGGGCGAAGGCCGGGGCGGCCACTTCCGTCCAGCTCTGACCGGCGTCCGCCGAGCGCCACAACTTGGGGCCGAAATGGCCCAGGTTCAGGGCGGCATAGAGGTGGCCGTCACGCGGGTCGGCCAGCAGCATGCTCACGGGTTCGCCAAGAAAATCCTGGCGCGCCAGGCGCCAGCCGTCGCCCTCGGGCTCGAAACGCAGCAGCCCCTTGCGGGTTGCCACATGGATGCATCGGCTCATGGTGATTCTCCTTGTGCCGGCTCAACCGCCGGACAGCGCCTGGACAACGAAGATGTCGCTGGCCGGCCCCACCGAATCGGTGAGGCGGCGACGGTCGCTGACTTGCTGGGCATCGACGAAGATCGCCACATGACGGCGCAGGCGGCCCTGGTCATCCAGCAGGTAGCTGCGCAGGCGCGGATTGGCGACGAAGGCGGCTTCCAGCGCCTCGGCCACGGAAGCCGCCGCGACGTCAAGTTCGGGGACATCGAGGTGACGTTGCAGGTTGGGAGTGAAGCTCATGTGCGCCATCAACGGCTCCCTGCGCGACGAAACAACCCGGTTGAATCAGGTTAGCCGACGACCTTGACGCGGTTATAGTTGTGCGCCCAATGGCAGGGCAGCCTCTACACTCATCAGCGGCCCTCGCAGTCACGAACGGATGCCCCCCAATGCTCGAAAGCCTTTCCAGCCTGTACCTGAAGATGCTGGTGCTCTACAGCCCCTTCTTCGTGCTCTCCTGCTTCATCAGCCTGACCCGTGGCTACACGGTGAAGGAGCGCAAGAAGCTCGCCTGGAAAGTCGCCCTGGGCACCTTGATCGCCAGTGCCCTGCTCTACCTGTTCGGCCAGGCCATCTTCAATGTCTTCGGCATCACCATCGACGCCTTCCGCATCGGCGCCGGTACCGTGCTGTTCATCTCCGCCCTTGGTATGGCCCAGGGCAAACCGGCGGTGCAGGCAGACAACGTGCAGCAGGACGTCACCATCGTGCCGCTGACCATCCCGCTGACCGTCGGCCCCGGCACCATCGGCGCCATGCTGGTGATGGGCGCCGGACACGTGCAGTGGGCGGACAAGCTCACCGCCCTTATCGCCATCGCCATTGCTGCCGCCACCGTGGGCGCCATCCTCTACCTCTCCGACCGCATCGAACGCATCCTTGGCGACCAGGGCCTGCAGATCGTCAGCCGCCTGATGGGCCTGTTCGTCTGCGCCCTGGCTGCGCAGATCATCTTCACCGGGGTGAAAAACTACCTGGTGCTGTAGCTCCGTGCGCTCCAGCGCAGCCCCGTAGGATGGGTTGAGGTACGAAACCCATGCGGGCCATGGTCGATGGGTATCGCTGCTCTCAACCACCGCACATTGCACCAGCCAATGACCCTTGCGCCTTCGCGCGCCCCAGCGCAGTGCGCCAGATGCCCGGGGCACACCCGACTCTTCGCGACCGACGCCAGTAACCACGCGCCTTTCCGGAACCTGGCACCGCCCTTGCTCAAGGGAATTCCAACTTGGATACAAGATGGAACTCCAGAGTATGTCCGACGCCCCCCTCGCCTTCACCCTCGCCGACTGGCAACAGGCCTATCGCGACCAGATTCAACCCGCCGACCTGCTGCACGCCCTGCTCCAGCGCCTTGACGCGAACGACAACGCCTGGATCAGCCTGGCCAGCGCCGAGCAGCTCGACGCCCAGCTCGTCGAACTGGCGGCCCTGCTGGATGCCGTCGAGGGCCAGCGGGAGCGCCTGCCCCTCTACGGCATCCCCTTCGCCATCAAGGACAACATCAACGCCGCCGGCTGGACCACCACCGCCGCCTGCCCGGCCTTCGCCTATGAAGCTGCCGAGGACGCCACCGTGGTCGCCCGCCTGCGCGCGGCCGGCGCGATCCTGATCGGTAAGACCAACCTCGACCAGTTCGCCACCGGCCTGGTGGGCACGCGATCCCCCTATGGCGCCGTAGCCAATGCCTTCGATCCGGACTACGTCAGCGGCGGCTCCAGCTCAGGGTCGGCCTCGGTGGTCGCCCGTGGCCTGGTGCCCTTCGCCCTCGGCACCGACACCGCCGGCTCGGGCCGGGTACCCGCCGGCTTCAACAACATCGTCGGCCTGAAGCCCACCAAGGGCTGGCTGTCCACGACCGGCCTGGTGCCGGCCTGCCGCACCCTCGACTGCATATCGGTGTTCGCCCTGACCGTGGCCGACGCCGAAACCGTGGCACGCATCAGTGGCGGTTACGACGCCCGCGATCCTTACTCCCGGCAGAATCCCAACAGCGCCCCCGTGGGTATCGGCGCCCAGCCGAAATTCGCCGTGCCGGACACGCTGGAGTTCTTCGGCGACGAGCAGACCCGCGCGGTGTTCGAGTCGGCCCTGAACAGGCTCCGCACGCTCGGTGCCGAAATCACCCCGATCGACTTCAGCCCCTTCCGCCAACTGGCGGCGCAGCTCTACCAGGGCCCCTGGGTGGCGGAACGCACCGTGGCGGCCGGGGTGATCTTCACCGACCAGCCTGACGCCATGGACCCGGTGGTGCGCGGCATCCTCGACAACGGCCCGAACTACAGCGCCTGCGACGCCTATCGCGCCGAGTACCTGCGCGCTGAACTGGCACGACGCATCAACGACGCCCTGGCGCCCTTCGACGCCCTGGTAGTGCCCACCTCGCCGACCATCCGCCGCATCGCCGAAATGGCCGAGGAACCGGTGCTGTTCAACGCCCAGTTCGGCACCTATACCAACTTCACCAACTTCTCCGACCTCAGTGCCCTCGCCTTGCCCGCTGGGTTCCGCGCCGATGGCCTGCCCGCCGGCATCACATTGCTCGCCCCGGCTTGGCACGACGCGGCCCTGGCCAGCTTCGGAAAACGCTGGCAAGCCAGTCTCGACCTGCCCCTTGGCGCCACCGGCCGCGCCCTGCCACCCCAGCCCGCCGCCGCGCAGGCGCCCGGTTGTGTACGCGTCGCAGTAGTCGGCGCGCACCTTACCGGTATGCCGCTGAACTTCCAGCTCACGAGCCGCAACGCGGTGCTGGTGGAAGAAACCCGCACCGCCGCCGACTACCGCCTGTTCGCCCTGCCCGGCACCGTGCCGCCCAAGCCAGGGCTCGCCCGTAGCCAGGATGGCGCCGAGCTGATCGTCGAACTCTGGGATATCCCATTGGCGCGCTTCGGCGAATTCGTCGCAGAGATCCCGGCGCCGCTGGGTATCGGCAACCTGCAGCTGGCGGATGGCCGCTGGGTCAAAGGCTTCATCTGCGAGCCCTACGCACTGGAAGGCGCCCGCGACATCACCGCCTTCGGCGGTTGGCGCGCCTTCATCGCCAGCCAGGTGCGCTGAGGCCATGGAGCTCGCCAGCCCGCGCAGCAGGCGCCAGGAGCGCCCCGACAGCCTGGCCGGGCGCATCTACGCCCGGCTCAAGGACGACATCAGCGAATTTCGCCTACTGCCCGGTGACCGCTTCAGCGAGGGGGACGTGGCCGAGCGCATGGACGCCAGTCGCACGCCGGTGCGCCAGGCCCTGCATCGCCTGGAGCGCGAGGGCTACCTGGAGGTGCGCTTTCGCAGCGGCTGGCAGGTGAAAGCCTTCGACTTCGACCATTTCGAGGAGCTGTACGAGCTGCGCATCGTCCTCGAGATGGAGGCGGTACGTCGCCACTGCACCCGCCCTACCGAGGAGCAACTCGAAGCACTGCAACGGCTCGGGCGCACCTGGATGGTGCAACCGCGGCTGGAAGACGGCTTCGAGGTGTCGCGCCTGGACGAGGACTTCCACTGCCAATTGGTGGAGGCCGCAGGCAATCGCGAGATGGCCCGCATCCACCGCGAAGTCAGCGAAAAGATCCGCATCATCCGCCGCCTGGACTTCACCCAGGCGCCTCGCATCGACGCTACCTACGCCGAACACGCGGCGATTCTCCAGGCCATTGCGCGTCGTCGATGCGAAGAGGCACAGCAATTGCTGAGGACCCATATCGAAACCAGCAAGGCCGAAGTACGCAAGATCACCCTGCACATGTTGCACAGCGCTCGGCAAAGACCGCAGCCAGTCCAAGGGTGACGAGGAAGCCCCTTTGAAAACTGCCCTGACAAGAACGCAGAACAACGCAGTTATTCGAAAACTTGTGAGAATGGAGACCGACCCATGCAACGTCGCAGCCTGATCAAGGCCTTCACCCTTTCCGCATCCATCGCCGCCATGGGCATGTCCTGGACCATCCAGGCAGCCGAGACCATCAAGGTCGGCATCCTGCACTCCCTCTCCGGCACCATGGCGATCTCCGAGACCTCGCTGAAAGACATGGCGCTGATGACCATCGACGAGATCAACGCCAAGGGCGGCGTGAACGGCAAGCAGCTCGAACCGGTGGTGGTGGACCCGGCGTCCAACTGGCCGCTGTTCGCCGAGAAGGCCCGCCAGTTGCTGACCAAGGACAAGGTGGATGTGGTCTTCGGTTGCTGGACCTCGGTATCGCGCAAGTCCGTGCTGCCGGTTTTCGAGGAGCTGAACGGCCTGCTCTTCTACCCGGTGCAGTACGAGGGTGAAGAACTCTCCCCCAACGTCTTCTACACCGGCGCAGCGCCGAACCAGCAGGCCATCCCGGCGGTGGAATACCTGATGAGCGAGGACGGCGGCAGCGCCAAGCGCTTCTTCCTGCTGGGCACCGACTACGTCTACCCGCGCACCACCAACAAGATCCTGCGCAGCTTCCTGCACAGCAAAGGCATCGCCGACAAGGACATCGAAGAGGTCTACACCCCCTTCGGCCACAGCGATTACCAAACCATCGTCGCCAACATCAAGAAGTTCTCCGCCGGCGGCAAGACCGCGGTGATCTCCACCGTCAACGGCGACTCCAACGTGCCCTTCTACAAGGAACTGGCCAACCAGGGCCTGGAAGCGACCGACGTGCCCGTGGTGGCCTTCTCGGTGGGCGAAGAAGAACTGCGCGGCATCGACACCAAGCCGCTGGTGGGCCACCTGGCCGCCTGGAACTACTTCGAGTCCGTGGATAACCCGGTCAACGGCAAGTTCGTCGAGCAGTGGAAGGCCTACGCCAAGGCCAAGAACCTGCCCAACTACCAGACCGCCGTGACCAACGACCCCATGGAAGCCACTTACGTGGGCATCCACATGTGGGCCCAGGCCGTGGAGAAGGCCGGCACCACCGATGTGAACAAGGTCCGCGAGGCCCTGGCCGGCCAGTCCTTCGCCGCGCCGTCCGGCTACACCCTGACCATGGACAAGACCAACCACCACCTGCACAAGCCGGTGATGATCGGCGAGATCCAGGAAGACGGTCAGTTCTCGGTGGTCTGGCAGACCGAAGGCCCGCTGCGTGCCCAGCCGTGGAGCCCCTTCATTCCGGGCAACGACAAGAAGCCGGATTACGCGGTGAAGACGAACTGAGCTGAATGAGGCTGTCCGGGGAATCCGAGCTCGGCATGGCATCCCTCACCCCCGGCCCCTCTCCCAGGGGGAGAGGGGTGACGCGCTGCCGGGCACCGAGCTTTCCCCGAGACACCGGACGGTTCCCCTCTCCCTCCGGGAGAGGGGCTAGGGGTGAGGGCTGTGTCCGTTGGCACAGAGCCAGGCCCATCAACCAGGACCACCCAATGCCCAAAGCCCTATCCCAAATCCTCCTCGCCCTGGCCCTGCTACTTCCCCTCGAAGCCCTGGCCGGCGATGCCAACGACTTCGCCGCCGCCAACCCGGCGCAGCAGGCGAAGCTGCTGGAACATTGGGCCACCGAGCCCGACGCCGCGCGTCAGCCGCTGCTGGACGCCCTGCAACAAGGCCGCTTCGCCATCGACAGCAAGCTCGCCTTCATCGAACAGGACGGCACCTTCATCGCCGCCGAAGGTGATGCCTCCCCCGCCGGCACACCAAAAAAACTACGCCTCAACAACCGTCTGCGCGGCCTGCTGATCACCGCCCAGGCCAGCCACCTGTTGCTCGCCAGCGACCCCGCCACGCGCCTGGAGGCCGCCCGGCAATTGCAGAAGAGCGCCAAGCCCGCACAATTGCCGTTGCTCAACCAGCGCATGGTGGCCGAGGAAGATAGCGGCGTACGCGACGCCATCAGCCTCGCCCTGGCCAACCTGCAACTGGTCGACGCCGATCCGGCCATCCGCCTCAACGCGGTACGCCTGCTCGGCGAAACCGGCGACCCGTTGGCCCGCACCCGCCTCGAAGCGCTACTCGACCCGAGCGTGGAAACCGACGCCGGCGTACGCACCGCTGCCGAAACCAGCCTGGCCCAGGTCAAGCGCCGGTTGCTGGTGGGCGAGTTGCTCGGCCAGACCTTCAGCGGCCTGTCCCTCGGTTCCATCCTGCTGCTGGCAGCCCTCGGCCTGGCCATCACCTTCGGCCTGCTCGGGGTGATCAACATGGCCCACGGGGAGATGCTGATGCTCGGCGCCTACGCCACCTACATGGTGCAGCTCGGCTTCCAGCGTCTCGCCCCCGAGATGCTCGCCCTCTACCCGCTGGTGGCGCTGCCGGTGGCCTTCTTCGTCACCGCCCTGATGGGCATGGCGCTGGAGCGCACGGTGATCCGCCACCTCTACGGCCGTCCGCTGGAAACCCTGCTCGCCACCTGGGGCATCAGCCTGATCCTGATCCAGCTGGTGCGGGTGATCTTCGGCGCGCAGAACGTCGAGGTGGCCAACCCCGCCTGGCTGTCCGGCGGGATGCAGGTGCTGCCCAACCTGGTGCTGCCGTACAACCGCATCGTGATCATCGGCTTCGCCCTGTTCGTGGTCGCCCTGACCTGGCTGCTGCTGAACAAGACCCGCCTCGGCCTCAACGTTCGCGCCGTCACCCAGAACCGCAACATGGCCGCCTGCTGCGGCGTGCCCACCGGCCGCGTGGACATGCTCGCCTTCGGCCTGGGCTCGGGTATCGCCGGCCTTGGCGGCGTCGCCCTGTCGCAGATCGGCAACGTCGGCCCCGACCTCGGCCAGGGCTACATCATCGACTCCTTCCTGGTGGTGGTGCTGGGGGGCGTCGGCCAGCTCGCCGGCAGTGTCATGGCCGCCTTCGGGCTTGGTGTGGCGAACAAGATCCTGGAACCTTCGATCGGCGCCGTGCTGGGCAAGATTCTCATCCTCGCGCTGATCATTCTCTTCATCCAGAAGCGGCCCCAGGGTCTCTTCGCCCTGAAAGGACGGGTGATCGACTGATGACTCAACCCCTCAACCAGACCCTGCTCGCCCGCGCCACGGCCACCCTCGGCCCGCGCACTTCGCTGGCCATCGGCCTCGCCGTACTGGCGGTCCTGCTGGCCCTGCCGCTGTTGCACCTGCTGCCGGCGGACAACCCGCTGCAGGTCTCGGCCTACACCCTGACGCTGGTGGGCAAGATCCTCTGCTACGCCATCGTCGCCCTCGCCCTGGACCTGGTCTGGGGCTACGCGGGGCTGCTGTCCCTCGGTCACGGGCTGTTCTTCGCCCTCGGCGGTTACGCCATGGGCATGTACCTGATGCGCGAAGCGGCGGGCGACGGGCTGCCGGCCTTCATGAGCTTCCTCGCCTGGACCGAGCTGCCCTGGTACTGGGCCGGCACCCAGCACTTCCTCTGGGCCCTGTGCCTGGTGGTACTGGCGCCCGGCCTGCTGGCGCTGGTGTTCGGCTTCTTCGCCTTCCGCTCGCGGATCAAGGGCGTGTACTTCTCGATCATGACCCAGGCGCTGACCTTCGCCGGGATGCTGCTGTTCTTCCGCAACGAGACCGGCTTCGGCGGCAACAACGGCTTCACCGACTTCAAGCGCATCCTCGGTTTCGACGTCACCGCGCCCGGCACCCGCGCGGTGTTGTTCCTGGCCACGGTGGCGCTGCTGGTGGGCAGCCTGCTGCTGGGCTGGCGCCTGGCCCGGAGCAAGTTCGGCCGCGTGCTCACGGCGCTGCGTGATGCAGAGAACCGCCTGATGTTCTGCGGCTACGACCCGCGCGGTTACAAGCTGTTCATCTGGGTACTGTCGGCGGTGCTTTGCGGCTTGGCCGGCGCGCTCTACGTGCCGCAGGTGGGCATCATCAACCCCAGCGAGATGTCGCCCACCAACTCCATCGAAGCGGCCGTGTGGGTGGCACTCGGCGGTCGCGGTTCGTTGGTCGGCCCGCTGCTCGGCGCGGGCCTGGTCAACGGCATGAAGAGCTGGTTCACCGTGGCCTTCCCGGAGTACTGGCTGTTCTTCCTCGGCGCCCTGTTCATCCTGGTCACCCTCTATCTGCCCAAGGGCGTGATTGGCCTGGTGAAACGGGGGGACAAGTAAATGCGTGCAGCCCCGGTACCTGAACTCATGCTCGAGCCCGCCTTCGATCCCAACCGCGACGCCGGCAGTGGCCGCGACTCGCTGGGCCTCGGCCGTGTCGCCGGCCAGGGCCTGGACGTGCGCCACGGCACCATCCTCACCCTGGAAGACATCAGCGTCAGCTTCGATGGCTTCAAGGCCCTGCGCGACCTCAACCTCTACATCGGCGTCGGCGAACTGCGCTGCATCATCGGCCCCAACGGCGCAGGCAAGACCACGCTGATGGACGTGATCACCGGCAAGACCCGCCCCGACACCGGCAAGGCCTGGTTCGGCGAAACCCTCGACCTCACCCGCATGAGCGAAGTGGAAATCGCCCAGGCCGGCATCGGCCGCAAGTTCCAGAAGCCCACCGTGTTCGAGGCGCTCTCGGTGTTCGAGAACCTGGAGCTGGCGCAGAAGACCGACAAATCGGTGTGGGCCAGCCTGCGGGCGAAGCTCAGCGGCGAGCAGAAGGACCGCATCGACGAAGTGCTCGCCGTGATCCGCCTGGAAGCTTCGCGCAATCGCCCGGCGGGCCTGCTCTCCCACGGCCAGAAGCAGTTCCTGGAGATCGGCATGCTGCTGATGCAGGACCCGCAGTTGTTGCTGCTCGACGAACCGGTAGCGGGCATGACCGACGCCGAAACCGAATTCACCGCCGAGCTGTTCAAGGGCCTCGCCGGCCAGCATTCGCTGATGGTGGTGGAGCACGACATGGGCTTCGTCGGCAGCATCGCCGACCACGTCACCGTGCTGCACCAGGGCCATGTGCTGGCCGAAGGCTCCCTGGCCGAAGTACAGGCCAACGAACAGGTGATCGAGGTCTACCTGGGCCGCTGAAAGACGGTGCGCACCGCGCACCCTACCTGGCACGGCGTCACTCGTAGGGTGCGCCGCGCGCACCGAATCGCGCCGCATGGCAACAAGGACATACACATGCTGACAGTCGACAAGCTCCACCAGTACTACGGCGGCAGCCATATCCTTCGCGGCCTGTCGTTCGACGTGAAGATCGGCGAGGTGACCTGCCTGCTCGGGCGCAATGGCGTGGGCAAGACCACCCTGCTCAAATGCCTGATGGGGCTGATCCCGGCGAAAGAAGGCGCAGTGAACTGGGAAGGCCGCGCCATCACCGGCTTCAAGCCGCACCAGCGGGTGCATGCCGGCATCGCCTACGTACCCCAGGGCCGCGAGATCTTCCCGCGCCTGACAGTGGAAGAGAACCTGCTGATGGGGCTGTCACGCTTCAGCGCAAAAGAGGCCAAGACAGTGCCGGAATCCATCTACGAACTCTTCCCCGTGCTGCGGGAGATGAAGCATCGTCGTGGCGGTGATCTCTCCGGTGGCCAGCAGCAACAGCTCGCCATCGGCCGCGCGCTGGCCAGCCAGCCGCGCCTGCTGATCCTCGACGAGCCCACCGAAGGTATCCAGCCCTCGGTGATCAAGGAGATCGGCGCAGTGATCCGCAAGCTTGCCGAGCGTGGCGACATGGCCATCCTGCTGGTGGAGCAGTTCTACGACTTCGCCGCCGAACTGGCCGATCAGTACCTGGTGATGAGCCGGGGCGAAATCATCCAGCAGGGACGCGGAGAAAACATGGAAGCCGAAGGCGTGCGCGGCCTGGTGACCATCTGACGAAAGCACGACGACAGCAACCATGAACGCACCTGCCAACCCTGCCTTCTTCACCCCCAGCTGGCACGCCGAGCTGGAGCTGGCCTATGCCCTCGACGGCGCCACGACACGGCCCGTGCAGCGCCGCCACAAAGGTCCGCTGCGGGTGCAGAAACACCTGCACGCCGAGGGCCCGCAGGTGTGCCAGCACATCATCGTCCACCCACCCGGCGGCATTGCCGGTGGCGATCGTCTCGACCTGACCGCACGCGTTGGCGACGGCGCCTGGGCGCAGCTCACCACCCCCGGCGCGGCCAAGTGGTATCGCGCCGCCAGCCCGGCGTTCCAGGAGGTCGAACTCAAGGTCGAAGCCGGCGCCACACTGGAGTGGCTGCCGCAGGAAACCATCGTCTACTCCGGTGCGCGCGCCGAACTGGCCACCCGCATCGAACTGGCCGACGACGCCCGGCTGTTCTACTGGGACATGGTCGCCCTCGGCCGACCCGCTGCCGGCGAGCGTTTTGCCGCAGGCCACTTCCAGGCCCATCTGGATATCCACCGCAACGGCACCTTGATCTGGCACGAGCGCCAGCGCGTCGAAGGTGACGACGGCCTCCTCGATTCCCCCATCGGCCTCGCCGGCCAGCCGGTATTCGCGACCCTGATCGTCACCGGTGAAATCGACGCCCACCTGCTCGAACGCTGCCGCGAACGCCCCTGTGCCGGGCGCGGCGACCTGACCCAACTGCCCGGCCTGCTGGTGGCCCGCTGTCTCACCGCCGAGGCGCTGCACGCCCGCGCCTGGCTGATCGACCTCTGGCGCCTGTTGCGCCCTGCCTTGCTTGGCCGCGAAGCCAAGCCTCCGAGAATCTGGAGTACCTGATGGACCTCACCCCAAGAGAGAAAGACAAGCTGCTGATCTTCACCGCCGGGCTAGTGGCCGAACGGCGACTGGCTCGTGGCCTCAAGCTCAACTACCCCGAAGCCATGGCGTTGATTTCAGCCGCCCTTCTGGAAGGCGCCCGCGACGGCCAGACCGTGGCCGAGCTGATGCACTTCGGCACCACCCTGCTGTCCCGCGATCAGGTGATGGAGGGGGTGCCGGAGATGATTCCGGAGATCCAGATCGAAGCCACTTTCCCGGACGGGACCAAGCTGGTCACCGTCCACCAGCCCATTGCCTGAGTCCTGCCATGTCCTACGTCATTCGTGATGCTGCCGAAGCCGAGCTACCCGGCATCCTCGCCATCTACAACGACGCCGTGGAGAACACCACGGCGATCTGGAACGAAACCCTGGTGGACCTGGCCAACCGCCGAGCCTGGCTGGCCGATCGCGCAGCCGCCGGCTTCCCGGTGCTGGTAGCGGTGAACGCGGCAGGCGATGTGCTCGGCTACGCCAGCTATGGCACCTGGCGCACCATCGAAGGCTTCCGCCACACCGTCGAGCATTCGGTGTACGTACGCGGCGACCAGCGCGGCCAGGGCCTCGGTCCCGCACTGATGCAGGCGCTGGTCGAACGCGCCCGCCAAGCGGGACTGCACGTGATGGTCGCTGCCATCGAGAGCGAGAACACCGCCTCCATCCGCCTGCACGAGCGCCTCGGCTTCGTCATCACCGGGCAGATGCCCCAGGTGGGCCGCAAGTTCGACCGCTGGCTCGACCTCACCTTCATGCAACTGATCCTGGAGTGACGCGATGATCCCCGGCGAATACCAGATCCAGGACGGCGAGATCGAACTCAACGCCGGCCGCCGCACCCTGAGCCTTTCGGTGGCCAACACCGGCGACCGCCCGATCCAGGTCGGCTCGCACTACCACTTCTTCGAAACCAACGACGCGCTGGCCTTCGACCGCGCCAGCGCCCGCGGCATGCGCCTGAACATCCCGGCAGGCACCGCCGTGCGCTTCGAACCGGGCCAGAGCCGCGAGGTGGAGCTGGTGGAACTGGCCGGCCTGCGCCGCGTGTATGGCTTCGCCGGCCGGGTGATGGGCGACTTGTAACGAGTAGGGTGCGCCGTGCGCACCGGGGAATTGGCACAGCGATTCGGTGCGCGCAGCGCACCCTACGGGACGAACGAATGAAGATCAGCAGACAAGCCTACGCCGACATGTTCGGCCCCACTGTCGGCGACAAGGTGCGCCTGGCCGACACCGACCTGTGGATCGAAGTCGAGAAGGACTTCACCACCTACGGCGAAGAAGTGAAGTTCGGCGGCGGCAAGGTGATCCGCGATGGCATGGGCCAGGGCCAGCTGCTGGCGGCCGACGTGGTCGACACGCTGATCACCAACGCCCTGATCATCGATCATTGGGGCATCGTCAAAGCCGATGTCGGCCTCAAGGACGGCCGCATCAAAGCCATCGGCAAGGCCGGCAACCCGGACATCCAGCCCGACGTCACCATCGCCGTGGGTGCCAGCACCGAGGTGATCGCCGGCGAGGGCATGATCCTCACCGCCGGCGGCATCGACACGCACATCCACTTCATCTGCCCGCAGCAGATCGAAGAAGCGCTCATGAGCGGCGTCACCACCATGATCGGCGGCGGCACCGGCCCGGCCACCGGCACCAACGCCACCACCTGCACTTCGGGGCCCTGGCACATGGCGCGCATGCTCCAGGCCGCCGACGCCTTCCCGATGAACATCGGCTTCACCGGAAAGGGCAACGCCAGCCTGCCGGAACCGCTGATCGAGCAGGTGAAAGCCGGCGCCATTGGCCTGAAGCTGCACGAAGACTGGGGCACCACCCCGGCGGCCATCGACAATTGCCTGTCGGTCGCCGACCTGTACGACGTGCAAGTGGCGATCCACACCGACACGCTGAACGAATCGGGCTTCGTCGAAACCACCCTGGGCGCATTCAAGGGCCGCACCATCCACACCTATCACACGGAAGGCGCAGGCGGCGGCCACGCCCCGGACATCATCAAGGCCTGCGGCTTCCCCAACGTGCTGCCCAGCTCGACCAACCCGACCCGGCCCTTCACCCGCAACACC
The DNA here is from genome assembly GCF_029873155.1 of Pseudomonas sp. BN515. Lineage (NCBI taxonomy): Bacteria > Pseudomonadati > Pseudomonadota > Gammaproteobacteria > Pseudomonadales > Pseudomonadaceae > Pseudomonas > Pseudomonas sp. BN515. The sequence goes on from NZ_SSOH01000093.1 coordinate 47,196, forward strand.
ATCGACGAGCATCTGGACATGCTCATGGTCTGCCACCACCTGGACCCGAGCATCGCCGAGGACGTGGCCTTCGCGGAAAGCCGCATCCGCCGTGAGACCATCGCCGCCGAAGACATCCTCCATGACCTCGGCGCCTTCAGCATGATCAGCTCCGACAGCCAGGCCATGGGCCGCGTCGGCGAAGTCATCACCCGTACCTGGCAGAGTGCCGACAAGATGAAGAAACAGCGCGGCGCCCTGCCCGAGGACGCCCCCGGCAACGACAACTTCCGCGCCAAGCGCTACATCGCCAAATACACCATCAACCCGGCCATCACCCACGGCATCAGCCATGAAGTGGGCTCGGTGGAAGTGGGCAAATGGGCCGACCTGGTGCTCTGGCGCCCGACCTTCTTCGGCGTGAAGCCGACGCTGATCCTCAAGGGCGGGGCCATCGCCGCCAGCCTGATGGGCGACGCCAATGCCTCCATCCCCACCCCGCAGCCGGTGCACTACCGCCCGATGTTCGCCAGCTTCGCCGGCAGCCGTCATGCCACCAGCATCACCTTCATCAGCCGGGCGGCATTCGAGGCGGGCGTGCCGGAGCAATTGGGGTTGAAGAAGAAAATCGGCGTGGTGAAGGGTTGCCGCGACGTGCAGAAAAAGGACCTTATCCACAACGGCTACACGCCAACCATCGAGGTCGACCCGCAGAACTACCAGGTGAAAGCCGACGGCCAGCTGCTCTGGTGCGAGCCGGCGGACGTGCTGCCGATGGCGCAGCGGTATTTCTTGTTCTGAGTCATGACGCTGCGCAATTCACAGGCCAATCGACGACTTGAGTCCGAGCCATAAAAAGACCAGAATTTGGCTCCAAATACAGGAGCCAAATTCATGCAAAGCGTACTTGCCAACGTTGCCGTCAGCGTTTCCGAGCTGAAGAAAAATCCCTCGGCCGTGGTGTCGGGCGCCAAGGGTGCGCCTGTGGCTGTTCTCAACCACAACAAGGTCATGGCCTACATGGTTCCGGCTGAAACCTTCGAAGCACTGATGGAGTATCTGGACGATCAGGCACTCGCGGAAATTGTCCGCAGTCGTGCTCACGAGAAGGGAGTGAAAGTCAGCCTCGATGACCTATGAACTGGAGTTCTTGCCCTCGGCGCTAAAGGAATGGCGCAAGCTCGGCGATACCGTCCGGGACCAATTCAAGAAGAAGCTGAAAGAGCGGTTGCAACGGCCGCGGATCCAGGGCGATGCACTTCACGGGATGCCCGACTGCTTCAAGATCAAACTCCGCACCGCCGGTTACCGACTGGTGTACCGGGTGGAAGACCAACGCATCACGGTGGTGGTGATCGGAGTCGGCAAGCGCGAAGGTGGTGCGGTCTACGACAAGGCCAAAGGCCGTTTGTAACCCTGCAAGCCCTGCCTCAACGCAACTGACTATCCTTGCTCCCCCGCCGGTTGTAACCGGCATAGGCCGCGCTTTCCTTGTCGTGCTCGGTCTGGCAGGCGACGCACAGGTGCACGCCGGGGATCGCCTTGCGGCGGGCTTCGGGGATGGGGGCGTCGCACTCTTCGCAGTGCGTCAGGCTTTCGCCCTTCGGCAACTGGCTGCGCGCGCGCTGGATGGCATCTTCGATGGTGCTGTCGATCTGTTCCTGGACGGCGCCATCGCCGGCCCAACCACTGGCCATGCTGACCTCCCACTTGCTCAAGGCTCAATGGAAGATTTGGGCTTTCTTCCGGCCTTTTGCAAGGGGGGCGGTCGTCAGGCGACAAGTGGAGGTCGCGCTACTCCTTCACGTTCATGAATTCCTCGGCCCAGATGATGTAGTCCTCGGGCAAGGTGTACTTGTGGGTCAGTTCGGTGGCATTGAGCTCGGTGCCAGTGGCGACCTGGCGCTGTTCGCGCAGGCAGTCGTAGGTGGCCTTGATGGCAGCGAAGTAAGCCGCATGACCATTGACCACGATGCGCACGCCAAGGCGGGCGAGGCGTTCGTTGTCGCGCAGCTTGGGGTTGCCGTAGGTGACCAGCATCAGCGGAATGCTCAGGTGTTCGGCGATCTTTTCCAGGTGCTCGAAGTCGGCCACGCCGACCATGCAAATGCCGTCGGCGCCAGCGGCCTGGTAGGCCTTGGTGCGCTTGATCACTTCTTCGGTGCTGAGCACGCCGGCGTTGGTGCGGGCGATGATGGCGAGGTCCGGATCGACACGCGCTTCCAGAGCCGCGCGGATCTTGCCAACGCCTTCTTCCACAGGGATGAGGTCGGTGGACTTGCGGCCGAACTGGGCCGGCAACAGGGTGTCCTCGATGGTCAGCGCGGCGATGCCGGCACGCTCCAGCTCGACCACGGTGCGCATCACGTTGAGGGCGTTGCCGTAACCGTGGTCGGCATCGGCAATCACCGGCAGGCGCGAAACGCGGCCAATGCGGGTGGCCTGTTCGACGAATTCGCTCAGGGTGATCAGGGCGAAGTCGGGCGCGGCCAGCACTTGAAGGGAAGCGACCGAACCGCCGAGGATGCCGACTTCGAAACCGAGGTCGGCGGCGATACGGGCGGACATGGGGTCGAACACCGAGGCGGTGTGAAAACAGGAATCCGAGTCCAGCAGCGCACGAAAGGCCGTGCGCAACTCGTGATGAGAAGCTCTACGCATAAAGGCACCAAAGATCAGAGGGGGGTCAGGATGAAGCCGGCTCCGTAACTCTGGAGTCGGCGCCCCCGTATTTCCATTGTCAGACTGCGCCCATTCTAACGGATCAGCCTTTCAATTCGCTTACCGGCTTGTCCGCTCGTGCCGGGCTCGCCACACTGGCGCCCCTTTTCCCCGAGACACCCCGCGTGCTGGCACTCACCGCCTACCTGGGCCTGTTCCTGTCCGCCTTTGGCGCCGCCACACTGCTGCCCCTGCAGTCGGAAGCCGTGCTGGTCGGGCTGCTGCTGGCCAAGGCCTATCCGGCATGGGCGCTGGTGGCCGTGGCCACCTTCGGCAATGTGCTGGGCTCGCTGCTGAACTGGCTGTTGGGACGCTATGTCGAGCACTTTCGCGAACGCCGCTGGTTCCCGGTGAAGCCGGCGCAGATGGAGCGGGCGCAGGCCTTCTATCACCGCTACGGGCGCTGGTCACTGCTGCTGGCCTGGGTGCCGGTGATCGGCGACCCGCTGACTCTGGTGGCCGGGGTGATGCGGGAATCCTTCTGGACGTTCCTGGCGCTGGTGACCCTCGCCAAGGCGGGACGATACCTGGTGCTGGCGGCGCTGACCCTGGGCTGGAGCGCCCTGTAGGAGCGAGCTCTGCTCGCGAAGCGGTTCGCGAGCAAGCTCGCTCCTACCCAGCGCCGCCATTGTGTTTCGGAATACTGCCCGGGCGGCGACAGGCTGAACGAGGGCCTACGCTTTCCGGGTCGCAGACTGGAGGCCATCCCGTGAGAAAGCTCGCCCTGCTTATCGCCTTCTTCGCCCTGGTGCTCGGTGCTACCGCTGCCTTCGCCCACCACGGCTGGAGTTCCTACGATGCGGACAAGCCCCTGACCATCGAAGCACCGGTCAAGACGCTCTCCTACCGCAATCCCCACGCTCACATCACCATCGACTACGAAGGCCGCGAATGGCACGTGGTGCTGGCACCGATCAGCCGCATGGAATCGCGCGGGCTGCCGGAAAAAGACCTGGCACCGGGCAAGACGGTGACGGTGATTGGCTATCCACGCAAGGACGGCACGGCGGAAATCCGCGCCGAACGCCTGATCGTCGATGGGCGCACGGTGGAGCTGCGCTGAGGCGGCGATGGAGTTCATCCTGCGCTGGGCGGAACGCCTGGAGGCTTCGCACTTCGGTGAGCTGATGCGCGAATCCTCGTTGTTCTACCCGGCGGCCAACCTGCTGCACCTGCTCGGGTTGGTGATGCTGCTGGGCTCCATGCTGCTGCTCGACCTGCGCCTGCTCGGGTTCGCCCGCGAAGTGCCGCTGCTGGAGGCCTCGCGGCGCCTGACGCCCATCGGCATCGCCGGTCTGCTGCTCCAGTTGGCCACCGGTTTCTGCCTGTTCGCTGCCGACGCCGTCCCTCTCACGGGCAACTGGCTGCTGCAGCTCAAGCTGGCACTCGTAGGCGCCGGGATTGCCAATGCGCTGCTGTTCCGCGCCTGCTGGGCAAGGCGGCTGGCCGACTGGGACCGACGACCGCCCCTTGCGGGACGGCTGCAGGTAGCGTTGTCGATCCTGATCTGGTGCGGAGTAATGGCGGCCGGGCGATTGCTGGCGTACGTCTAGCCAACCTACACGCGAACCATGCGCTAATCCTTCTTCAGGCACTGGCTCATGAAGGTCTTGCGCTCGTCGCCTTTCAAGGCCTTTTCCGAAGCGTTCTTGTTGCAGGCGGTCATGCGCTCTTGCTGAGTCATGCTCAAGCACTTGCTCATGAAGGCTTTGCGTTCGTCGCCCTTGAGCGCCTTGGCCGTGGCGTCGGCGTTGCAGGTCTTCATCTTTTCCTGCTGGGTAGCGGCGAAGCCCTGGCCGGCGGCCAGCAGGGCGATGAGCATTACGGGCAGGCATAGTTTCTTCATGGAAGGGTCTCCCTGTTTATCCACTGCCAAGCAGTCTAGCCAGCACGACGAACTGTGCCGGACAACCTGATTCCGCTCGCGTAAACTGCGCGGCCGTTTTTTTCCGGAACACCCGCGACATGAACAACGTCCTCTCCGCCCAGGCCCTGGGCATCGACTTCGGAACCTCCAACTCCACCGTCGGCTGGTGGCGCCCGGACGTGGAGCCGCTGATCGCCCTGGAGGACGACAAGTTCACCCTGCCTTCGGTGGTGTTCTTCAACACCGAAGAACGTCGCCCGGCCTATGGTCGCCAGGCACTGCACGAGTACCTGGAAGGCTACGAAGGCCGCCTGATGCGCTCGCTGAAGAGCCTGCTGGGCTCGCCCCTGCTCAAGAGCGAAACCACGGTGCTCGGCAGTGCCATGCCCTTCAAGGACCTGCTGGGCCTGTTCATTGGCCAGCTCAAGCAGCGCGCCGAAGCCGCCGCCGGCCGGGAGTTCGAGCAGGTGGTGCTGGGCCGCCCGGTGTTCTTCGTGGACGACGACCCGGAAGCCGACCAGGAAGCCCAGAACACCCTGGTCGCCGTGGCGCAGAAGCTCGGTTTCAAGGACGTGTCCTTCCAGTTCGAACCCATCGCCGCGGCCTTCGACTACGAGCGCGGCATCCAGCGCGAGGAACTGGTGCTGATCGTCGACATCGGCGGCGGTACTTCGGACTTTTCCCTCGTGCGCCTGTCGCCCGAGCGCCGTGAAGTGGCCGAGCGCCAGGACGACATCCTCGCCACCGGTGGCGTGCACATCGGCGGTACCGACTTCGACAAGCAGCTCAGCCTGCAAGGCGTGATGCCGCTGTTCGGCTACGGCAGCCGGATGAAGAGCGACGCGCTGATGCCCACCAGCTTCCACCTGAACCTGGCCACCTGGCACACCATCAACGCCGTGTACGCGCAGAAGTCGCAACTGGCGCTGAAGAACATGCGCTACGACATCGTCGACGCCACCGGCATCGACCGCCTGTTCAGCCTGATCGAGCAGCGTGCCGGCCACTGGCTGGCCATGCAGGTGGAAGACAGCAAGATCGAGCTGACCGAGGCGCAGAGCCGCCGCATCGACCTGGCGCGCGTCGAGCCGGGGCTGGACGTGGAACTGACCCGCGCACTGTTCGAGAACGCCATCGACGACCTGCTGGTACGCATCCGCGCCAGCGTCGATGCCCTGCTGACCCAGGCCGGCGTGCGCGCCGACCAGGTCGACACCCTGTTCTTCACCGGCGGCTCCAGTGGCATCCCGGCGTTGCGCCAGAGCGTCGCGGCCATGCTGCCCAATGCCCGCCAGGTGGAAGGCAACCTGTTCGGCAGCATCGGCAGCGGCCTGGCCATCGAAGCGAAGAAACGCTACGGCTGACCGTTCATCGGCAAACCTGCTGTCCTCCGCTGGTCGGCGCCGACCAGCGGTCTAGGCTCAATCCCGACGAGTGACACACAGGGATATGCCTACATGAGCAAGCACGCGCTGATCCTGGGCTGCGCCCTGGCCGCCGTGGCCGGATGCGCCAGCAAGATGGAAAACCCCACCGACTTCTACACCTACCGCAACCAGCCGCTGGTCAAGCAGGTGGAGGAAGGCATGACCGAAACGCAGGTGCGCAACATCGGCGGACCGCCTTCATCTTCGATTCGCCGCAAGGTCAACGCGGGGCTCTGCAACAACTACATCCTCAACCAGGATGGCCACCAGCAGGCCTACCATGTCAGCTTCGACGGCAGTGGTCGGGTGGAGGAACAGGGCTTCATGAGCTGCGAGCAGCGGGAACAGGTGGAGCTGGAAAAGGCCAAGAAGGCCAGTTCGAGCTATTGATACCGCTTATGCAGATGGTATTGGCATCCGACATCAGGTAGCCATCAAGCCAAACTGAAAGCCGCGCCAGCCGCGGCTTTCCCGTCTTTCCCCCGGCATTTGGCCAGCTGCTGGCGCAATGCCGTCCATCGCCTGCTCCGTTTCGGGGCGTTCTCGGGCGAACTCTCCCCACTCTCCGATGTTCCAAGCGCAGTGTTTCAACTGCGTTAACCCACGAGGACCCATGATGTACAAGCAAGCGCTTGTCATGGCTTGTGCCCTGGCATCGATGGCGGGCTGCGCCAGCAAGTTAGAAAACCCGACGGACTACATCACCTTCCGTAACCAGCCCCTGGTGGAGGATGTCGAACCCGGCATGAGCCGACAGCAAGTGCTGATCATCGGCGGCCGCCCCTCTTCTGTCGTCCAGCGCAGCGTGCACCCGGGTTCCTGCAACAACTACATCCTCAACGAGAAAGGCCACCAGCAGCCTTACCACATCAGCTTCGACAGCACCGGCCGGGTCCGCCACAAGGGCTTCATGACCTGCGGCCAGCGCGAGCAGACGGAACGCGACCAGCTCTGAGTCGCGCCTGGCATCTGATTGAAAAAACGCTAACGATGCATTGGCAACGCAGGTAGTTTTTCAACGGCCTGCTAACGCTTGCGCATCTGCTGCAGCAGCGGCGCACAGGTATTGCCCTCCTCGCCACCAGCCGCCGGCGCCACCAGTGCCAACAGGGCCGCCGCCGGTGCCACCGCCACACCCAGCGCCAGCATGCCCGCCCCGCGAACCATCAGCGGCACCGTCTGTACCCCAGCCAGGGGATTCTTGAAGGTTCCGCGCACGTAGAGCGGCGAACGCAGGGAAAACAACCGCACCCCCTTGGACTCCGGCGTAACGCGCAGATCCAGCCGCTCATTGCGGAAGTTGGCGTTGCCGTCGATCTGCACCAGCGCATTCTCGGTATCGAAGACGAACAGCCGCGGCGTCATCAGCCCGTCTTTCAGGCCCAGATCCGCCGCCGCGCAGTTGATCTTCACCTCCTCGTCGCCGAACAGCCTGCCCACCACGTAGTTACCAACGTTGAGCCCGGCGATCTCCATCAGGTTGCGGCTGATGGTGCCGTCATTGACCAGCATCTGCAGGTTGCCGTTGGCGGTACCCAGCAGGGCCGCCACCGAATTGCCGGTGCCGGACAGGTCCGCCGTGCCGTTCAGCTCGCCCAGGCTGTTGCGCATGGCCTGGACGTTGGGAAACAGCTCCTTGAGCTTGAAGTGACGGGCCTTGAGCTGGGCCCTGCCAGTGAGCGGCGCGCGGCGCCCATCCAGGCGGACGACGGCGTCCAGGTTGCCACCGGCCACGCCGAAGCGCAGGGGGTCCAGGCTGAGCTGGCCATCGTCGAGCAGCACATGAGTAGACAGGTCGGTGACCGGCAGTTTCTCGCTGTGCTGGATGCGCTTGCCGGTAAAGCGGACATCGGCGTCCATCGTCCGCCAGCGCTCGGTGCGGAATGCTTCGACCGGCAGCACCTTGTCCGCCGGTTGGCGCGTGGCGACGCCTCTGGCCTTCTGACCGGCGCTGGAGTCGGCACCGATCAGCGGCGCCAGGTCAGCGAAACGCAGTTGCTCGGAAGTCAGGGTGCCGGAAAGTTTCGGTCGGGGCTGGCTGGCGACATAGGTGAGGTCGCCATGGATATCGCTGCCGCCGATGCGGCCGTTGAAGCCCTGGTAGTGGAACTTCGCCCCGGCGGGCTCATTCAGGCTGGCCACCAGCCGGCCATCGGTGGAATAGGCCGGCGTCTCCGGCAGGGTGACGCCGGTGAGGGAATAGAGCTGGGCCAGACTCTTGCCGGAGAGCTGCAGGCGCAGGTCCAGGGCACCCAGCTCGCGCGGATCGGTCAGGGTGCCCAGCAGGACGATGCGGGTGTCGCCGGCCCTGATCTCGGCCTGCAGCGGGAACGGCAGGTCGGCATTCTGCAGCGCCAGCAGACCACCTACCTTGCCTTTGCCATCCAGCGGTTGCCCCTTGTAGCTGCCCTTGGCCTGCCAGCCGAAGGCGTAATCCTGGGCGGTGACCTTTTTCGGCCTGGCGCCCTTGGCTGGCAGCAGTTCGCTGAACGGGATCGGCTTGCCGAGGGGGTCGATGACCAGGTCCAGGCGGGTGCCGGTCTGGGCGTCATCCACCTGCACCTGACCCTTGTCGAAACCGATGGTGCCGATGTCCAGGGTCCAGCCGGAGGGTTGTTGCGCTTCGCCTTCCGGCTTGGCCGGCAGCTCGAAGGTCCAGTTATTGCGACCGTCGGCCAGGCGACGGACGCTGGCCCGCGGGCCACCCAGTTCGATACGCGGAATGCTCAGTTGCTGCCAGAGCAGGGGCAGCGGCGCGATACGGAATTCCACCCGGTCGAGGCTGACGAAATCGCCACCCTTGGCCCATTCCGGATTTCCCAGGCGCAGCTTTTCAGCAGCGAAGTGCGGCCAGGGCACCAGTGCGCGCCAGCCACCCTCGCCTTCCTCACGTTGCCAGATGACGCGGAGGTCCCCTTCGATGGCGAACTCGCGCCCCAGCTCGGCGGACGCCCGCTCGTTGAGCGCGGGTTTGATGCGGTTCCAGTCGAAGGTGGCGACCAGCACCAGCAAGGCCGCCAGCAGCAGCACCAGCGCCAGGACCGTCCTGGCCAGGATGCGAAGACCTCGTGTCATGCACTTCTCCCCTTTATCCACGACAACCCCTGGGGGCTGTGTGAAGTCCATGCCTTATCGACCCACGAACGTGCCGAGATGCTCCATTCAATGACCTGGCTTTCATTGCCGGAGCCCCGCCAAGCGGCCTTAAAAATACCGCAAGAGCTTGATTATAAAAGCCTCTTCACAACATCAATGGCGTTGATGTTCTCTATCGGGAGTGATCACTTTTTAATCGACGCCCCATCCGTAAGATTGGCTCCGTACCCAGTTTCCAGCCCCCCATCGAGGAGCCCACGATCATGAAAACCCAAGCCTTCGCCGCCCTGTTCATCGCCGCCCTGAGCACCAGCGTGTTTGCCCTGCCGTCGGATTCCCAGCCGGTTCTGGGCGAGTCGAAGGAAGGCACCTACATCCAGGTCATCGACCCGGTTGCCGCTGAAGGTAGCTTCATGGTCCTGGACCGCGTGGCTGAAGGTGGTGCCGACCGTACCGGTGCCAACCGCATCGCCGAAAGTGGCTCTGACCGCACTGGCGCCAACCGCGTCGCCGAAAGCGGTGCCGACCGCACCGGCGCCAACCGCGTCGCCGAAAGCGGTGCCGACCGTACCGGCGCCAATCGTGTCGCCGAAAGCGGTGCCGACCGCACTGGCGCCAACCGCATCGCCGAAAGTGGCTCTGACCGCACTGGCACCAACCGCGTCGCTGAAAGTGGCTCTGACCGTACTGGCGCCAACCGCGTCGCTGAAAGTGGCTCTGACCGTACTGGCGCCAACCGTATCGCCTGATCGCACACTGCAAAACCTCAAAGCCCGGCAAATGCCGGGCTTTGTGTTTATGGGCGCTTATACCCTGTAGGGGCGAATTCATTCGCCAGGGGTCGCAGCGCGGCCCCGTAGGTTGGTCCGGGCCACGCTGGTCGAGCAGAGCGAGGCCCAACGAAGCATCGCTCGACCCCGCACCGTTGGGCTTCGCTGCGCTCTGCGGAACGCCGCCCGGCCCAACCTACAAGAGCCAGTTCATTCGCCAAGGGGCGCAACGCAGCCCCACAAGAGCGCGTTCGTTTGAACTTGGGAAACCACGTCCTGAGGACGTGGTCATGAGTCATCGGCTCTGCCTGTGACGATTCGACTGCTTGGGCTAGCAGGATGAAAGCGATCGGGTAGGGTGCGCCGTGCGCACCGGCGGTTTGGCCTGGTGCCGAAGCGGGTCCTGAAGTCGGTGCGCACAGCGCACCCTACGGTCCAGACCGGGCGAAAGAGGTCGGCGTTGTGCTCGGTAGTGGATTCGCCCCCTTCCAGGGGGCTACCGCAAGTCCACGTTCTACGAACGTGGATGTTTACTCGCGAAATCACGCCAACCGGTACTTCCAGATGCGCTTCATCACGCTGCCGAACTGCACCGACAGCCGCCCGCTGTTGTAGACCTGCCCATACCGTCCGGCGATCTCCCTCACCACCTTGGCCATCTCGGCATAGCGCCGCGCCGGCAGGTCGGGGAACAGGTGGTGTTCGATCTGGTGGCTGAGGTTGCCGGTGAGTATGTGAAACAGCGGTCCGCCTTCCAGATTGCTGGAGCCGCGCAATTGGCGCAGGTACCAATGACCTCGGCTTTCTCCTTCCAGAACGCTGGGTGGAAAGACTGCCGCGCGCTCGGTGAAGTGGCCGCAGAAGATCACAGTGAAGGTCCACAAGTTGCGGATCAGATTGGCCAGCAGGTTGCCCACCAGCACCGCTGTCGCGCTCCCGCCCACCAGCAATGCCAGCACGGGAAACAGCAGGTAATCCTTCACCGACTGGCGCAGCACCTTGGCGTTGAACTGGCGCAGTCGCGGGCGCAGCTCATCGCGGCTCATGCGGCCCTTGAAGTACTGGTCCAGGCGCAGGTGCTGCACCGCCACCGAGTACTGGAACAGCGCCGCCTGCAGCGTCACCCACAGCGGTTGCCAGCGATAGAAAGGCTTCCAGCGTTGTTCGGGGAAGAGCCGCACCACGCCGTAGCCCACATCGTCGTCCTTGCCCAGCACATTGGTGTAGCTGTGATGGATGTGGTTGTGGGTATGCCGCCAAAAGTCGGAAGGGCCGGCGATATCCCACTCATAGCGGGTGCCACGCAGCTCGGGGTCGTTCATCCAGTCGTACTGGCCATGCATGACGTTGTGGCCCAGCTCCATGTTCTCGAGGATCTTGCCCAGACCGAGCAGGGCCACGCCCAGCAGCCAGGTGGGCGGGAACCAGCCGAGCAGCAGAAGCGCGCGGCCGCTCCAGCAGCAGACGCGCACGGCTGTGCGGATACGGCGGATATAGCGGGCATCACGTTCGCCCAGATCATCCAGAGTGCGCTGGCGCAGGGCATCCAGCTCGGCGCCGAAGGCATCGAGTTCGGCAAGGGTGAGTTCGCGGTCGAATCGCATCGCAAGTCCTAGAGTTCCAGTTCCACATCGCCTACCGGCGCGCTGACGCAGAGGCGGATCGGCAGCCCCGGTCCGTGGGTCATGGCGCCGGTGCGCAGGTCACGCACGCTGCCGGCCAGCAACTGGCAGGTGCAGCCGGTGCAGATGCCCTGGCGGCAGCCGTGAGATGGACGCAGGCCATGGGCTTCGGCCTGCTCCAGCAGATTGGCGGCGCTGTTGCCGGGCAGCTCCCGATGGGAGCGGGCAAAACGCAGGCGCACCGCCTCCCCCGCTTCGGCGGTCGACGCCGGGGCAGTGAACGCCTCCCATTGCAGACGCCCGTCGCGCGGCTTCGCCTGCCACCAGTCGCGCACACTCGCGACGAATCCGTGGGGTCCGCAGGCCAGCAGGCTGTGAGCCGGCAGCCCGGCCAGGTGATCCACCTGGAAGCGCCCGGCCAGCTCATCGGCCGCCGCCTCGCCGCTGATGGCCCAACGCACCTGGAAGTTGGGGTAGCGCGCCATCAGCCCCTGCAACTCTTCGCTGAAGGCGCGCTGGGCGCGGTGGCGCACGTAATGCAGCAGGGTCACCGGCGCGGTGAAGCCACGAGCCAGGGCCTGGCGCAGCAGGCCGAGCAAGGGCGTGATGCCGCTGCCGGCAGCCAGCAACAACACCGAGGCAGCATCCTGCGGCCAATCCAGGTCGCCCTGGGCCGGGTCCAGCTCCAGCACGGAGCCGACCTCCAGCCGGTCCAGCAGCCAGTTGGACAGCCGCCCTTGCGGCTGGCGCTTCACCGCCAGTTCGAGGCGCCCGTTCTCCCGCACGCTCACCAGGCTGTAGCTGCGGCCCTGGCGCACGCCATCCAGCTCCAGGTAGAGGCGTACATGCTGGCCGGGCCGCCAGCCACGGGCGTTGCCGTTGGTACGCAGGCCAATGGCGAGCATGTCGTCGGCCACCCAGCGGCGGGATTCGACACGGGCGAATACGCGGTTGAGGCGCAGAACGGGATGTACGCGGCGCAGCAGGCAGTCCAGGTCGGCTTCCTGCAGCCAGCCGCCGCCGGCCAGCGCGCGCAAGGGGCCCAGCGCGGAGCCGAATTGGCGCGCCAGGGAGAGAGGTACGAGGGGCATGACAAGACTCTAGTGAACACTCGTGCACTAGGCTGCCCGAAGACACGAAATACAGTCAACAGTTGTTCACTGAAGCAGGTTCGACGCCCGCGAAGCCCTTTTGCTAGAGTGCGCCGCACATTCGCCAACGGCCGCGCCCCATGACCCAACGCTCGGAACAGAAGCAGCAGACCCGCCACGCCCTGATGGATGCCGCGCGCCTCCTGATGGACAGCGGCCGTGGCTTCGGCAGCCTGAGCCTGCGGGAAGTGGCGCGCAACGCCGGCATCGTGCCCACTGGCTTCTACCGCCACTTCAACGACATGGATGAACTGGGCCTGGCCCTGGTCGAAGAGGTGGGCGAAACCTTCCGCGCCACCATCCGCAAGGTGCGCCAGAACGAGTTCGAGCTGGGCGGCATCATCGAAGCCTCCGTGCGCATCTTCCTCGACGCGGTGCTCGCCAACCGTGGCCAGTTCCTGTTCCTCGCCCGCGAGCAGTACGGCGGCTCGCAGCCCGTGCGTCAGGCCATCGGCGCCCTGCGCCAGCGCATCACCGACGACCTGGCCGCCGACCTCAAGCTCATCAACCGCATGCCGCAACTGGACGAGGAAGGCGTCGACCTGGTGGCCGACCTGGTGGTGAAAACGGTATTCGCCACGCTCCCCGAGCTGATCGACCCGCCGGCGGACAACCTGCCGCCGCACCTCCTGCCCGCCGCCAAGATCACCCAGCAGCTGCGCTTCATCATGATCGGCGGCAAGCACTGGCTGGGACCGGGCCAGCCGAAAAACTGACCGCATCGCCAGCATCCGCGCACTGCATCGGTGCGCTGCGCACCATCGCGGACCAGCCGCACGCCCCACAGACAGGCACAGTACCGCGCAAGGCCCGGTGAACGGGCGTCTGGCCATTTTGGCAAGGGGCTTGCTCGGCATCCCGGCATTGCACACTGCCGGATCCATCCGATGCTGGTCATCCACGAACGAATCGAAGCCCGGTCGAGCTGGGACGAAGAGCTGCTGCTGACCTATGAAGCGCGCAGCAAGAGCCGCTTGCGCTGCTTCACGGCAAAAGGCGAAGACGTCGGCCTGTTCCTCGAACGCGGCCAGCCGCCCCTGCGCGACGGCGATTGCCTGCGCAGCAAGGATGGCCGCGTCGTACGAGTCAGCGCGCGCCCGGAAGCCCTGCTCCACGTCACCTGCGCCAGCGCCTTCGAACTGACCCGCGCCGCCTACCACCTGGGAAATCGCCACGTCGCCCTGCAGATCGGCGAGGGCTGGCTGCGCCTGCTGGATGACTACGTGCTGAAGGCGATGCTCGAGCAACTGGGCGCCACAGTGGAAAACATCGAAGCCGGCTTCCAGCCCGAACACGGCGCCTATGGCGGGGGCCATCACCATTCCCATCAGCTCGAAGCCGACTTCAGCTACGCGCCACGCTTGCATCAGTTCGGTGTGCGCACGTGAACAAGGCCTGGCAGCTCCTGAGACTTGCCAGCCCCCAGCTGCCCATCGGTGGCTACAGCTATTCCCAGGCACTGGAGCTGGCGGTGGACTCGGGCCTGGTGCATGACCCCGACAGCGCCGCCCGCTGGATCAGGGATCAGCTGCTGCTCAACCTCGCGCGCTTCGAGGCACCCTTGCTGCTGGCCCATTGCGAGGCAGCAGCACGGGACGACTGGCGCGAACTGAAGGCCCTGGCCGAACGTCACCGCGCCAGCCGCGAAACCCGTGAGCTGCAGCTGGAAAGCCGGCAGATGGGTTATTCCCTCCAGCAGCTGTTGAACGACCTTCCCGAACAGGACGAGGCCGCACGTCAACTGCTCAGTGAGTTGGATGAGCCCGGCCTCGCGGTGGCCTGGGCCCTGGCTGCACGGGCCTGGGCCATCACCCCGCAGGACGCCCTGGCCGCGTGGCTCTGGGGCTGGCTGGAAAACCAGCTGGCGGTGCTGATGAAGACCCTGCCGCTAGGCCAGCAGGCCGCCCAGCGCCTGACCTCCGCCCTGCTGCCCAGCCTGGAGCAGGCGCAGCGCGAAGCCAGTGAAATCCCCCCGACCCGCTGGGGCAGCGCCGCGTTTGGCCTGGCCCTGGCGAGCATGGCGCATGAGCGCCAATACAGCCGTCTGTTCCGTTCCTAGGAGATGCACAGCACATGAACAGCCAACCCCTGCGCGTCGGTATCGGCGGCCCGGTAGGTTCCGGCAAGACCGCCCTCACCCTGGCCCTCTGCCGCGCCCTGCGCGAGCGCTACAACCTGGCGGTGGTGACCAACGATATCTACACCCAGGAAGACGCCCAATTCCTGGTACGTAACGAGGCGCTGGCGCCGGAACGCATCATCGGCGTCGAGACCGGTGGCTGCCCGCACACGGCGATCCGCGAAGACGCCTCGATCAACCTCGAAGCCGTGGAACAGCTCAATCGCCGCTTCCCCGGCCTGGACCTGATCCTGGTGGAGTCCGGCGGCGACAACCTGTCCGCTACCTTCAGCCCGGAACTCTCCGACCTGACGATCTACGTGATCGACGTTTCCGCCGGCGACAAGCTGCCGCGCAAGGGCGGCCCCGGCATCTGCAAGTCGGACCTGCTGGTGATCAACAAGGTGGACCTCGCGCCCATGGTCGGCGCCTCGCTGGAAGTGATGGACCGCGACGCCCGCAAGATGCGCGGCGAGCGGCCGTTCGTGTTCAGCAACCAGAAGGTCGGCCAGGGCCTCGACGAGATCATCGCCTTCATCGAGAAGCAGGGCCTGCTGACTCATTAACTCCCCTCTCCCTCTGGGAGAAGGGCCGGGGGAGAGGGAGGTTTTCCCCACTCCCGTTCTCATGTGAAAGGAGCTTCACCATGAACTTGCGCAAGTCGCTCTTCGCCATTGCCCTGTTTCTCACCCCGGCCCTGGCCTTTGCCCACGCCGGCCACGACCATTCCGGCCTGATGGCGGGCGTCGCCCACCCGGTCACCGGCCTCGACCACCTGCTGGCCATGCTCGCCGTCGGCCTCTGGGCGGCACAACAGCAAGGCTCGGCACGATGGGCACTGCCGCTGACCTTCGTCAGCACCATGCTGCTGGGCGGCTTGCTGGGCTTCGCCGGTGTGGAAATGCCGCTACTGGAAACCGGCATCGCCGGCTCGGTACTCGCCCTCGGCCTGCTGGTGGCCGTGGCGGTGCGTCCGCTGCTGTGGCTGGCCATGGGCCTGACCGCGCTGTTCGCCCTGGCCCATGGCGTCGCCCACGGCCTGGAGCTGCCGGACCTGGCCAGCCCCTGGGGTTATGCCGCCGGGTTCGTCGCGGCTACCGCCGTCCTGCATGCCGCTGGCTACGGCCTGGTCCGCGCCCTGCCGCGTGCCGCCGCACCGCTGGTGCGGATTGCTGGTGGTGTTTCCGCGGGTGCCGGAGTGTGGTTGCTGGCGGGCTGAGTCCCGCGCGGCCTAACCGAACGATTCGCGAATGAATTCGCTCCCACAGGTGAGGTGCGTGCACCCTTGTGGGAGCGAATTCATTCGCGATAGATCTCGCAACGCGCTCCCCATCCCAACCCGCACACCTCCCCCTCGCCTCACCGTCACGTCTTTGTCATAGTCCCCGCGTTTGATTCGGCACGCCCGCCCACGTCTTACGGATAAGAACAACATGAAGCGCTTCGCCCGATTCTTTCTCGCTCCCCTCTTCCTCGTCGTAGCCGGCCTGCTCGCGCTGGCCCTGACCAGCAGCCCGGCGGAACGGCCCGGCGTGCTCGCCGGCTTCGGCGACCAGCCCCTGGTCATCGCCCATCGCGGCGGACGCGGTCTGTGGCCTGAGAACACCCTGTTCGCCTTCGAACGCGCCGCCGCTCTCAAGGTGGATATGCTGGAAATGGACGTGCGCCGCACCCGCGACGGCCAGTTGGTGGTGCTGCACGACGCACGGGTGGATCGCACCACCAATGGCGACGGCAAGGTGGCCGACCTGACCCTTGCCGAGGCACAGGCCCTGGATGCCGGCTACCGCTGGAGCGCCGATGGCGGCGAGAGCCATCCCTATCGTGGCCAGGGCATTCGCATCCCCACGTTCGAGGAAGTGCTGAAGCACTTCCCGGAACAGGCCAAGGTTGTCGAGATCAAGGTGCCCGACGTAGGTATGGAAGAGCAGCTGTGCACCCTGCTGGATGAGCACGAGCAGCGTGAACGGGTGCTGGTGGGAAGTTTCTACGAGCGCAGCCTGAAGCGCTTCCGCGAAGTCTGCCCGGGCGTCGCCACTTCAGCCGGCCCAACTTCGGTGCGCCTGCTGGTGGCGCTGAACTGGGTCGGCCTGGGCAGCCTGGTCAGCCCGTCCTACCAGGCCCTGCAGATTCCCGAGAGCAGCGGCGGCCTGCAGGTGGCCACCGACAGCCTGATGAAGACTGCCCTGCAACGCGGCCTGGCGGTCCAGATGTGGACCATCAACGAGCAACCGGCCATGCGCCACCTGCTGGACATGGGGGCGAATGGCCTGATCACCGATTACCCGGATCGCGCCCTGCAACTGCTCGGGCGCTCAACCCGCATCACGTCGCTGAGCGAGCAGTAGCCCCGGCCTAGAGGCTGATGGGGTAGTTGATGATCAGCCGGGTCTGGTCGAAGTCCGGCCCGAAGCTGCGCCGGTTGCTGGCGTGGTTCACACGCAGGTTGAGGTACTTCAGCGGTCCGCCCTGCACTGTGTAGTTCAGCTCTAGGTCGCGCTCCCATTCCTTGCCGCCGCTGCCGAAACGGGTGGTGGCGTTGCTACCGCGACCGTAGCGGATCATGCTGCCAAGCCCGGGAACACCGAGGGCGGCGAAGTCGTAGTCGTGGCGCAATTGCCAGGAGCGCTCGTCGGCATTGGTGAAGTTGCCGTTGTACATGTCGTTGCCTATGGTCCGCCCGCTTGCGCCATACACCGACTGCCAGCCACCCGTGCCACCAACCTTCTGCACGCCGACCCACAGGGTGTGTCCGGCACGGCCGGCGGAAAGCAGGGCGAAGCCGGTGTGACTGTCGATCTCGCCGGCCAGGGCGCGTCCTTCGTCACGGTCCATGAACAGCCCCAGGTTGGCGCCGAGGGTCCAGCCGCCCAGCACCTGCTTGTGCACCAGGTTCAGGTAGCTCTGCCGGTATATGTCGTCCAACTGCGCATGCCAAGCGCCGGCCAGGGTGCGGTCCGCATTGAACCGGTACTCGGCGCCGGCATAACTGAATCCGTCCGACTCCGCGCCGGGAGCCGACCAGGACGAGAGCTTCTGCATGTTCGCCGAATGGCGCAGGCTCACCTCCCGGAAGTGCCCCGCGTAGAGACCCAGCCCGTTGATCTCGCGGGAGGTCATGGCCGCTCCCTGGAAGGTCTGCGGCAGAAGGCGGCCATCGTCGTAACGCAGCACCGGAACGTCGGGCAGCATCTCGCCCACCTTCAGCTCGCTGGCCGACAGCCGCAGCTTCAGCGCCGCGCCGGCGCGCCCGTAGTCGCGGGCCGCATGGCCATCGTCGTGCACCGGCAGCAGCTCCGAACCACTGTGTTCCGGCGAGCTGTCCAGACGCACGCCGAGCAGGCCAATAGCGTCGAGACCGACGCCAACCACACCCGGCGTGTAGCCCGAGGTGAACTTCAGGATGAAACCCTGGGCCCACTCGTTGATCACGCTCTTGCCCGCGTCGTGGCTGCGGAAGTCGCGATTGAAGGCATAGTTGCGCAGCAGCAGGTCGGTGCGGGCGCCGTCAAGGAAGCCGCTTTCCTCGCCGAGGACCGGCATGGCCGGGAGCAGTGCCGCGCAGGCAAGGGCAAGGGGCATCGCGGAACGATGAATCATTGTTCTTGTTCTCCGTTTCTTGGGGACGACCGCCCCCGGACGCTTCCGTTGGGAAGCGCCTGGGGTGGGCGATGGAAGGTCAGGCGCTGGTGGCGGCCAGGACAGCCGGGGATTGGCTGCGACGCAGCCCGAGCAGCACCAGGGCGGCGGCCACGAACACCACGGCGAACAGGCCGTAGAGGTGCAACGGCTGCCAATGGGCGTCGAGCAGGACACCGGCCACGGTGGGCGAGAGGATGGCGCCGAAGCGGCCGATGCCGATGCCCCAGCCCACGCCGGTGGCGCGCAGCGAAGCATCGTAGACGGTGGGGGACAGGGCATAGAGGCCCGCCACGCAGCCGTTGGCGAACAGGCCGATGAACAACCCGAGGCCGAGGGCGGTGGCCAGGGAAGTGGCACCGAAGACGAAAGCCACCAGCAGGGAGGCGGTGACCAGCATGAAGGCACCGAGTACCCCGGCCAGGCGGAAGCGTGCCGACAGGCCGCCCAGCAATGCGGCGCCGAAGATGCCGCCGACGCTCAACAGCACGCCGCCGGTAATCCCCTGCTGCGCCGAGAGCCCCGCCGCCACCAGCAGCTTCGGTGTCCAGCTCATGATGAAGTAGAAACCGAACATCACCAGGAAGAAGGTCGCCCAGATCAGGAAGGTGGTGTGCCGCACGCTGGGCGCGAACAGTCCACGAACGCCGATCTCGGCTGCCGTCCGGGGCACTGCCGGCGGCAGCGCCTCCAGTGGCTCCAGCCCCAGGCGCCGGCACAGCGCGTTGACCCTGGCCAGGGCGTCGCGCGGCCGCCGCTCGATGAGAAAGTCCAGCGACTCCGGCAGCCACAGCAGCACCAAAGGGATCACCGCCAGGGTCGCCAGGCCGCCGGCGAAGAACACCGAGCGCCAGCCCCAGTGGCCAATCAGCCAGACCGCGAGCATGCCGCCGAAGGTGGCACCCAGGGCATAGCCAGTGGATTGCAGGCTGACCGCCAAGCCACGCCAGCGCCGCGAGGCGTATTCGGCGGCGACCACGTTACTGCTGGCCAGGATGCCGCCGACGCCGAGGCCTGTGAGGCCGCGCAAAAGGGCGAGTTGGAGCGGACTCTGGCTCAGCGCCGAGAGCAACATGCCGACGGCGGACAGGAGCAAGCAGAAGAGGATCAGCGGCCGGCGCCCGAAACGGTCGGCCCAGGGAGCGATGAACAGCGAACCGGCAGCCATGCCGAAGAGCCCGGAGCTGAGCAACAGGCCCACCTGGGCGCCGCCAAGGCCCCATTCGGCAGAGACCGACGCCGAGGTGAACGCCATCACCAGCACGTCGAAGCCATCGATCATGTTCAGCACGATGCAGATACCGATGGCCAGCCACTGGAAGCGCTGCATCGGTCCGTTGTCGATGACGTCTTTGGGGTCGCGGCTCATGCCACCACCCCCGGCCGGCGGGCCGTCGATAGCAGGTTTGCAGGCAGGAGGACGAAGCTCCGGGGCACGGTGAAATCCTTCATGGTTGGATCCCTTGTTGTTGTTTTTCGAGCCCCGCCACCCTCGCCGCCTTTTCGGGCAATTGCAAGATTATTGGATCCAAAAACCGATCAACGTCGATTGGGGTGAAATGATTCAGGTGATCGGAGAAATGTTCCACACACCAGCAGATCTGCGGCTCTCACCGATAAATCAGCCCATCCGAATTCGGTGTTCGCTGATCGAACAGATTATTTTTTAACCATTTTCTCAGCCTGCCGGGTTGACACGGGGCAGGTCTGACTCGAATCATTGGATCCAATAACAACCACAAGACATGATGAGGATCTGCCCCATGTTTCCGAAGAACGCCTGGTACGTGGCCTGCACGCCCGACGAGATCGAGGGCAAACCCCTGGGCCGTCAGATCTGCGGCGAGAAAATGGTCTTCTACCGCGCCAACGAAGGCCGGGTAGCCGCCCTGGAAGACTTCTGCCCGCACCGTGGCGCGCCCCTTTCCCTGGGCTTCGTCGAGGACGGCCGGCTGATCTGCGGCTACCACGGCCTGGCCATGGGCTGCGAAGGCCGCACCGAATCCATGCCCGGTCAGCGCGTACGCGGCTTCCCGGCGATCCGCAGCTTCCCGGTGGTGGAACGCTATGGCTTCATCTGGGTCTGGCCGGGAGATGCCGAGCAGGCCGACCCGGCGCTGATCCATCATCTGGAATGGGCCGAGAACCCGGCCTGGGCCTACGGCGGCGGCCTCTACCACATCGGCTGCGACTACCGCCTGATGATCGACAACCTGATGGACCTGACCCACGAGACCTACGTCCACGCCTCCAGCATCGGCCAGAAGGAGATCGACGAGGCCGCCCCCAGCACCCGCGTCGACGGCGAGGAAGTGATCACCGAGCGCCACATGGAAGGCGTCATGGCCCCGCCCTTCTGGCGCATGGCCCTGCGCGGCAACGGCCTGGCCGACGACGTGGCGGTGGACCGCTGGCAGATCTGCCGATTCACGCCGCCGAGCCACGTACTGATCGAAGTCGGCGTGGCCCACGCCGGCCATGGCGGCTACCACGCCCCGGCGCAGCACAAGGCCTCCAGCATAGTGGTGGACTTCATCACCCCCGAGAGCGACACCTCCATCTGGTACTTCTGGGGCATGGCGCGCAACTTCAAACCCGACGACCAGGCCCTCACTGACACCATTCGCGAAGGCCAGGGCAAGATCTTCGCCGAGGACCTGGAGATGCTCGAACAGCAGCAGCAGAACCTGCTGCGCCATCCCCAGCGCAACCTGCTCAAGCTCAATATCGATGCCGGCGGCGTCCAGGCCCGGCGCATCCTCGAGCGCCTGGTGGAAGCCGAACGGCCGGGCGCCAGCGCCCTGATCGCCAGCGCCTGACCCGCCCTTCCATTGCTGGCCCCCGGGCCGCCCCATTGAGACCCTCGCCGTGCTCGACGTCGTCATTACCGCCATCCGCCCGGAAGCCCGGGACATCCTCAGCCTGGAACTTGCCCGCGCAGACCACGGCCCGTTGCCGGCTTTCAGCGCCGGTGCGCACATCGACCTGCACCTGCCGAACGGGCTGGTGCGCCAGTACTCGCTATGCAACCACCCCGGGGAAAACCATCGGTACCAGATCGCCGTACTGCGCAGCAGCGACTCTCGCGGAGGTTCCGAAGCGGTACACCAGCTACGCCCCGGCCAGGCACTGCGCATCGGCACGCCGCGCAACCTGTTCCCCCTGGCAGAAGGTGGTGGACGCAGCCTGCTGATGGCCGGCGGTATCGGTATCACGCCCCTGCTGTGCATGGCCGAACACCTGGCATCGAGCGGGGCCGACTTCCAGTTGCACTACTGCGCCCGCTCGGAAGAACACGCAGCCTTCGTCGAGCGCCTCGAAGGAAGCCCCTTCGCTGGACGGGTGCAGCTGCACTTCGACGACGGAGCGCGGGGCCGCCTGGATATCAGTCGCCTGCTGGCCGACCAGCCGGGTGATACCCGGCTGTACACCTGCGGCCCCGCCGGGTTCATGCAGCACGTGCTGGATAGCGCTCGCGAACTTGGCTGGGCAGAGGCCCGCCTGCACCGCGAATACTTCAGTGCCGAGGCGGCGCCGCAGGGCGCGGCCGATGCATTCGAGGTGCAGCTGGCCAGCAGCGGTCAGGTGCTGCGGGTCGAAGCCGGGGAGAATGTGGTGGAGGCCCTGCGCAAGGTCGGCGTGGAGGTGCCGGTGGCCTGCGAGCAGGGCATCTGCGGCACCTGCCTGACTCGGGTGCTGGAGGGCGTGCCGGAGCACCGCGACCTGTTCCTCACCGAGGAGGAGCAGGCCGCCAACGACCAGTTCACGCCTTGCTGCTCGCGAGCCAGGAGTCCGCGCCTGGTACTCGACCTCTAGGCCCTCAGCCCTTCTGCAACAGGGTCACGCCCTGGCGCTGGGGCAGGAAGTACTCGGCGTAGCGCAGAGTGGCGTTGGCATGCTCGCGCATGAGCGCCTCGGCCCGCGCGCCCTGGCCACTGACCAGGGCATCGAACACGGCGTGGTGCTGCATGTGGGCGAAGTTGAAGCGGCGGAACTCGCGGGCCAGATCATTGCGGTCCACCGCCAGGGAACTCACCGAGGCGAACGGCAGGTGGTCGTTGCGAGCCAGCGCCTCGGCGATGGCGCGGTTGCCGCTGGCGTCGATGATCGCCCGATGGAAGCGCATATTCAGGCTGTGGTAAGTCTCCAGCTCCTCGAGCAGGACATGGCCTTTCTCGAACAACTGGTCGCCCTCGTCCAGGCAGCCTTGCAGCACCTGGCGCGTGGCTTCGTCGATGCCACGCTCGGCGGCCTGGCGTGCCGCCAGGCCCTCCAGCACGCCGCGCACCTCCACCGCCCCGGCGATGTCTTCGGCTGTGACCTCGCGCACCGTGTAGCCCCGGCCGCCGGACTTGATCAGAAGCCCCTCCTGCTCCAGCTCCCGCAATGCCATGCGCACCGGCATGCGGGACACCTGCAGGCGCTCGGCAGTGGGGATCTCGACAATGCGCTCCCCTGCCGCCAGTTCGCCGGAGGCGATCATCTTGCGCAGTTCCGCCAGCACGCGCTGGCCCGGCTTGCTCATCGACAGGACTCCGGGAAAGGACTGCGCGCCATCACTTCACCGAACGATTGACGGCGAAACCGGCCCAGGTCTGGCTCACCGGCATCAGCTCCAGGCTGTTGATGTTGATGTGAGCCGGCTGGTTCATGATCCAGAAGATGGTTTCGGCGATGTCTTCCGGCTGGATGGCTTCGGCGCCGGCGTAGGTGGCTTCGTACTTGGCCTGGTCACCGCCGAAGCGCACCAGGGAGAACTCGCTCTCGCACAGCCCTGGCTCGATGTTGGAAACACGCACGCCAGTGCCCACCAGGTCGTTGCGCAGGCTCAGGGAAAACTGCCCGACGAAGGCCTTGGTGGCGCCATACACGTGACTGCCCGGATAGGGCCAGTTGCCCGCCACCGACCCCAGGTTGACGATGCTCGCACCACGGCCGTGGGCGATCAGGCGCGGCAGCAGCAGGCGGGTGCTGTACATCAGGCCTTTGACGTTGGTGTCGACCATGGTGTCCCAGTCATCCAGGTCGCACTTGGGCGCAGGGTCGGCGCCGAGCGCCAGGCCGGCGTTGTTGATCAGGCCACGAATCTTCTCGTACCCGGCCGGCAGGCCGGCGATGGCGGCTTCCATGGCCTTGCGGTCACGCACATCCAGCTCCAGGGTGAGCACGTCGGTCTGGGCCGAGAGCTCATCCTTGAGTGCCTGCAAACGCGCGGCGCGGCGGCCCGTCAGCACCAGCGACCAGCCGGCCTGGGCGAAGCGCCGGGCGCAGGCTTCGCCGAAACCCGAGGTGGCGCCGGTGATGAATACGGTGGAAGTCATGCTGTTCTCCTTGCTCTGGGGCACGGGCCCGTTGCGAATAGACCGGCATAGGTTACGCCATCCACAGGTGCGAGCTCCTGGCGAAAAAATCGCCAGCACCATACAGCCCGCGCCGCAACTGCACCGCAGCGATTACTCCCAAGTTTATCCACAGCTTTTCGCACAGTTGCCGGGGACAAGTCCGGGTAACCGTGCAAACGCTCGGCCGGTCGTATAGCCCACTGTTTACGTGGGAGAAACCGAAGATGATCAAATTTTGAACGCACTCCTGGGCACAGCGTAAACCGGGCGATCCGGGCAGGTATCACCAAGTTATCCACAAGGTGCTTCACAGAGATTGTGAGCAGAGCCCTGGTGCAGGCTCTAGCCCCGCGAGGGCTGTCTGTGGATATCCCTATCGGACGGGCGGGACCGCCCCACCTGTTCACGGACCTAGACTTCCCTGGCTAACCACAGAGGAGATCGGGCCATGGTCAAAGTCGCCTTGCTGGTACGCCTGGAAGCCAGGCCGGGGAAAGTCGCCGAAGTGGAGGAATTCCTCCGTGGCGGCCTGCCGCTGGTGCAGGCAGAGCCCGAAACCACGGCCTGGTTCGCCTTGCGCATGGGCCCCCAGAGTTTCGGCATTTTCGATGCCTTCGACAGTGAACGTGGGTTGCAGGCCCATATGGCCGGCCAGGTGGCCGCCGCCCTGATGGAGCGCGCCGGGGACCTGTTCAGCACGCCGCCACAGATCGAGCGGGTGGAGGTGCTGGCGGCCAAGTTGCCCGAGGCTGCGGACGAGGAGGAGTTCTAAATCCTCGTGGGAGCGAATTCATTTGAACGTGGGAAACCACGTCCTGAGTCACGGGCGTTGCCTGTGACGATTCTAATGCTCGGGCTAGCAGGATGAGGTCGATCGGGTAGGGGGCGCCATGCGCACCGGCGGTCTGACCTGGCGTCGAAGCTGGTCCTGAAGTCGGTGCGCACAGCGCACCCTACGGGCCAGTCCGGGCTAAAGAGGTCGGCGTTGTGCTCCGTGGTGGATTCGCCCCCTTCCAGGGGCTACCGCAAGTCCACAAGGCTGCCATAACGGGGCCGCTGCGCGGCCCTTGGCGATTGAAATCGCCCCCACAAGGAGCGCTACCTACGCGGCCTGGGACAACAGCACCTGCGCCGCAATCAGGTCTTCCAGGGCATAGCCCACTGACTTGAACAGGGTGATCTCGCTGTTGGTCTGACGATGGCCACGGCCATGCAGCAGGTCGGCCAGTTCGAAGTGGATGCTCTGCTCGGTGATGGCGCCCTCGGCGATGGCGAAGAGCAGGTCGCCGGCCTCCTCCAGTGCACCGGCGCGGGTGTCGACCACGATGCGCGAGCGGGCCACGGCGGCGCTGTCGGTCTCCCGCATGCTGGGCAGGAAGGCGCCCACCAGGTCGAGGTGGGTCCCCGGCCGCAGCCAGTCACCAAGGATCAGCGGTGAGGTGGAGGTGGTGACGCAGCTGATGCAATCGGCCTGCTGGGCGCAGGTCTGCAGGTCGGGCGCCACGTGCACGGGGTAGCCCTCGGCGGCCAGCGTGCGCACCAGTTCGGCGGCCTTCTCCGGGTGGCGTCCCCAGATATCCACACGCTCGTACTGGCGCACCACGCAATGGGCGCGGACCATGTGCGCGGCCAGGGTGCCGGTGCCCACCACCAGCAGGCGACTGGCGTCGTGGCGCACCAGTGCGCTGGCGGCCAGGGCCGAGGTGCAAGCGGTGCGCCGGGCGGTGAGTTCGGAAGCCTCCAGCACCGCCAGTGGCTTGCCGGTGGCGTCGTCGAACAGGGTGAACAACGCGGCGACCGAGGGCAGGCCCTTCTCGCCGTTGTGGGGGAATACGGTGACCAGTTTCACCCCCACACCCTGCCCTGTCTGCCAGACCGGCATGCAGAGCAGCGTGGCGTCCTGCGGCAGGGCATGGCAGGCGCGCACCGGCGCCTCTGCCGGGTTGGCCAGGCCGTGGCGCAGGGCTTCGATCAGTTGTGGATAAGACAACGCCGCGGCGACATCGGCGTTGGTGAAGAAGCGCAGGGTTTGCATTGTGGACTCCCTGGTGAATCTGGGCTTAGCAAACATCCCTCTCCCCCGGCCCCTCTCCCTGAAGGGAGAGGGGAGACGCTCAGGGAAAGGTTGGAGGCGGCGGGTCAGTGACCGCCGAGGTAGGCGTTGCGGACTTCCTGGTTGCCCAGCAGTTCCTCGCCCGTGCCGCTCATGCGGATTTCCCCGGTGACCATCACATAGGCCCGGTCGGAGAGCTTGAGCGCGTGGTTGGCGTTCTGCTCCACGAGGAAGATGGTCATGCCGGTCTGGGCCAGTTCCTTGAGGGTCTGGAAGATCTGCTTGACCACGATGGGCGCCAGGCCCAGGGAAGGCTCGTCGAGCAGCAGCAGCTTGGGCCGGCTCATCAACGCGCGGGCGATGGCGAGCATCTGCTGCTCGCCGCCGGACATGGTCATGGCGCGCTGGTTTCGCCGTTCCTTCAGACGCGGGAAGAGGTCGAACATGCGTTGCATGTCTTCGTCCGCATGGTCCATGCCGACGGGAATGGTGCCCATCAGCAGGTTCTCTTCCACGCTCATGTCAGGAAACACCCGGCGTCCTTCCGGCGACTGGGCGACGCCGTTGGACGCGACATAGTGCGCCGACCTGTGGGTGATGTCGGTACCGCCGTAGACGATGGCGCCGCCCGCCGCGCGCGGCTGGCCGAAGATGGACATCAGCAGGGTGGACTTGCCCGCGCCGTTGGCGCCGATCAGGCTCACCGTCTCGCCTTCGTTGATGTGCAGGCTGACCTTCTTCAGTGCCTGGATCGGGCCGTAGAAGACGTCGACATCCTTGAACTCCAGGAGGGGTGCACTCATGCCACTTCCTCCTCTTCGGCGCCGAGGTACGCGGCGATCACCTTGGGATCGTGGCGGATATCGTGGGGGGTGCCCTCGGCAATCACTTCGCCGTGGTCCAGCACCACGATGTGGTCGGAAATGCTCATCACCATGCCCATGTCGTGTTCGATCAGCAGTACCGTCTGGTCGTGTTCGTCGCGCAGCTTGCGGATGATCCGGCTGAGCGCTTCGGTCTCGGCCGGGTTGAGGCCGGCGGCGGGTTCGTCGAGGCAGATCAGCTGCGGCCGGGTGCACATGGCGCGGGCGATCTCCAGGCGGCGCTGCTGGCCGTAGGAGAGTTCGCCGGCCAGGCGGTTGGCGCAGTCCACCAGGTCCACCACTTCCAGCCAGTAGAAGGCGTGATTCAGCGCGTCGTCCTCGGCCTTGCGGAAGCCCGGGGTGTTGAACACGCCGGCCAGCAGGTTGCGGTTGACCCACATGTGCTGGGCCACCAGCAGGTTCTCCACCACCGACATTTCCCGGAACAGGCGGATGTTCTGGAAGGTGCGCGCGAGGCCCGCGCGGTTCACCAGGTGGGTGCCGCCGAACATCTTGTAGTGCAGGCGGCTGGCGAACTGCGCCGGGTTGACGAAGTCGGTGGGCTGGAAGGGTTCGCCCAGCACCTTGATGATGTCCGTGGTCGCGCCACGGGTATTGAGGTGGATGCGTCCGCCGGTGGCCTTGTAGAAGCCGGTCAGGCAGTTGAACACGGTGGTCTTGCCAGCGCCGTTGGGGCCGATCAGCGCGGAGATCGAGCCGCGCTTGATCTTCAGGCTGACGTCGTTGAGCGCCTTGATGCCACCGAAGTGCATCATCAGGTGCTCGACGCTGAGGATGTTTTGGTCGCTCATGGGGCTACTCCTTTACGCGGGGTGAAGCCGACACGGCTGATACGGATCAGCCCGCGCGGTCGCCAGATCATCATCACCACCATGAGCACGCCGAACAGCAGCACACGGTAGTCGGCGAAGGTGCGAAGCAGCTCCGGCGCGACGGTGAGGACGAAGGCGGCGATCACCACCCCGACGGTGGAACCCATGCCCCCGAGCACGACGATGGCGAGGATCAGCGCCGACTCGAAGAAGGTGAAGGACGAGGGGTTCACGAAGCCCTGGTAGCTGGCGAAGAACACCCCGGCGAGCCCTGCAGTGGAGGCGCCCAGCATGAAGGCCGAGAGCTTAACCAGCACATGGTTCAGGCCCATGGCGCGGCAGGCGATTTCATCTTCGCGCAGCGCTTCCCAGGCGCGGCCGACCGGCATGCGGGTCAGGCGGTGCTTGATGTAGAGCACCAGCAGCACCACCAGGAAGAGCACCACGTAGATGAACAGGAACTTCAGGTTGGGGTTGTAGGCGAAGCCGAAGTACTCGTGGATGGGCACCCCGCCATCCTTCGCCCGGCGACCGAACTCCAGGCCGAAGAAGGTCGGCGACGGTACCGACATGCCGTTGGGGCCGCCGGTGAAGCTCAGCCAGTTGTTGAGGATCAGGCGGATGATCTCGCCGAAGCCCAGGGTCACGATGGCCAGGTAGTCACCGTGCATGCGCAGCACCGGGAAGCCCAGCAGCGCACCGGCCAGCGCTGCGGTGAGCGCGGACAGTGGCAAGGCGGCCCAGAAGCCGAGGCCCAGGTGGTCGTAGCCCAGCGCCAGGCCATAGGCACCGATGGCGTAGAAGGCCACGTAGCCGAGGTCGAGCAGGCCGGCGAGGCCGACCACGATGTTCAGGCCCAGGCCCAGCAGCACGTAGATCAGGCCGAGGATGACCACGGTGAGCAGGTACTTGCTGGCGAAGAACGGGAAGATCACCGCGGCGACGATCAGCAGCGGCAGGATCCAGCGCAGCCGGCTCTTGTAGTCGGGATCACGCACGTGCACACCGGAGCCGGTGGTCTCGAAGCGCTGCATCAGCACTTCGCCGCGCGGGGTCTGCAGGTAGAGGCTGAGGAAGAAGCGGCCGAGCATGACCACGGCCATCATCACGCCGACGCGCTTGAACTCCAGGTTGAAGCTGTAGCCATCGAGCACCACGCCCATGATGGGCCCGAAGACGATGAGGGCGAGCAGACCGGCGATAACGGCGTCGATCAGGCTCTTCTTGATATCCAGGGGTTTCCTGGCAATGGCAGAAGTCATGATTTACACCTTGGCGACGTGCGGACGGCCCAGCAGGCCCTGGGGACGGAAGATCAGGATCAGTACCAGCAGCGAGAAGCTGAACACGTCCTTGTAGTCGGTGTTGACCATGCCGGAGAACTGCGCTTCGGCGATCCCGAGGATGATGCCGCCGAGCATGGCGCCGGGCAGCGAGCCGATGCCGCCGAGCACCGCGGCGGTGAACGCCTTGATGCCGATGATGAAGCCTGCGTAGAAGTCGAAGGTGCCGTAGTTCATGGTGATCAGCACGCCGGCCAGGGCGGCCATGGCAGCGCCGATGACGAACACGTAGGAGATGACCCGGTCGGTGTTGATACCGAGGATCGACGCCATCTTGCGGTCCTGCTGGGTGGCGCGGCACATACGGCCGAGCTTGGTGCGCTGGATGATGTAGGTCAGCACCCCCATACCGATGAAGGCCGCCACCAGGATGAACACCTTGGTGTAGGTGAGCTGCACGAAGCCATCACCGATGTGGAACTTCAGCGCGCCGTCGAGCAGGGTGGGCACGCCTTGCTGGCGGGCACCCTGGCTGAGCTGCACGTAGTTCTGCAGGATCAGCGACATGCCGATGGCGGAGATCAGGGGCGCCAGGCGAGTCGAGTTGCGCAGCGGCTTGTAGGCGATGCGCTCGATCACGAAGCCGTACACGCCAGTCACCGCAATGGTGAACAGCAGGGTGCCGAGGATCAGCAGCGGGAAGGATTCAAGTCCGAAGAAGGCCAGGATGGCCAGGGTGATCGCGGCGATGTAGGCGGAGATCATGTACACCTCGCCGTGGGCGAAGTTGATCATGCCGATGATGCCGTAAACCATGGTGTAGCCGATGGCGATCAGACCGTAGACAGACCCGAGGGTCAGCCCGTTGATCAGCTGTTGCAGGATAATACCGTCCATCACTCTGTCTCGTCTTTTGGGGGTCCGGCCTTGGGTTCGGCCAGCTCCCGCGAGTGGAATCAGACGGGCACCACTGAAAAACCATGTCAAATCGAGCGGTTCCCCGCCCGGCTCAAGCAGAAAAGGACTTCAGCAGTTTCCCGGAATACACCGACCGGCCAGATGCGGGTGGCATGTGGCCGGTCAGCCGAGCTATGTCCAGTCAGGATCGAAGAAGCGATCCCGCCGGCTTTTACTGCTGGGCGTACTTACCCTTGTCGTCCCACTCGTAAATTACATAGTCGGAGACTTTCAGGTCGCCCTTGGCATCCCATTCCTTCTTGCCCATCACGGTCTGCACCGGATGGCTCTTCAGCCATTCGGAAGCCTTGGCCGGATCGTTGGAGCCTGCGCCATTGAAGCCGGCAGCCAGGGCTTGCAGGGTTGCGTAGGCGTACAGGGTGTAGCCTTCCGGCTCGAAGCCGCCGGCGCGGAATTTCTCGATCACGGCCTTGCCGTCAGCGATCTTGCGCGGGTCGGCGCCGAAGGTCATCAGCACACCCTTGGTGTACTGCGGGCCGCCAGCGGTGGTGACCAGTTCGTCGGTGACGATGCCGTCGCCGGAAAGGAACTTGGCGGTCAGGCCCTGCTCACGCATTTGGCGAACCAGCGGGCCGGCTTCCGGGTGCAGGCCACCGAAGTAGACGACTTCGGCACCGGAGGCGCGAATCTTGGTGACCAGGGCGTTGAAGTCTTTCTCGCCACGGGTCAGGCCTTCGTACAGGACTTCCTTCACGCCGCGCTTGGCCAGTTCCGCCTTGGTGGCATCGGCCAGGCCCTGACCGTAGGTGTCCTTGTCGTGGATGATGGCGACTTTGGTGGCCTTCAGCACGTCGACGATGTAGTCACCAGCCACGATGCCTTGCTGGTCGTCACGGCCGCACATACGGAACATGCCGGACAGGCCGCGCTCGGTCACTGCCGGGTTGGTGGAGCCGGGGGTCATGGCGATGATGCCCGCCTCGTCATAGACCTCGGAAGCAGGGATGGTGGAGGAGGAGCAGAAGTGACCGACAACGGCGATGGCCTTGTCCTGGTCGACGAGACGGTTGGCAACGGCCACGGCCTGTTTCGGCTCGCAGGCGTCGTCAGCTTTCACCAGTTTGATCTTCTCGCCGTTGATACCACCGGCGGCGTTGAGGTCTTCGGCGGCCTGGGAGGCGCCGCGCCAGTATTGTTCCCCAAAGGAGGCGTTCGCGCCGGTGTGCGGCCCGGCTACGCCAATGACTACATCAGCCTGTACTACGGAAGAAACGCCCAGTGCGGTGGTAACCGCCAGAGCCAGAAAGCCTTTTCTGAAAATCTTCTGCGACATGGAGTTTTGCTCCTGAGGTTTTTAGGGTTAGCGCTCGTGTTCAGCAAGTGGCGTGCCATTAATTCTTGTAGTTGCTCCGCGCCCTGAAAGGCTTTTCCCACCTCCTAGGTTTCTTATTTTTATTCTTTAAAATCAGTAACTTCCAAATCGCTTCAAGAAAACCTGGGACAGGCCTGGAAGCCGCACAGCATCAAGGTGCCAGCACGTGCGGTAACAATAGACTCGCGGTACTCATTTGCACATCGCTGGTGCGCGAATATTCCCACTCCGCACTGTTACTGCCCCGCTCTGGACTCCCCAATCCTGCAAGAAACAACCCTGCGCCTCATAGCGGTGCAGTGCAACTTTTTTGCGACTTTCATCACGTCCCCAATGACCAGCCCAGACTTTCCGTAGGGTGGAAATCGCTTTTCATTTCCACCGTTCGAGACCGCCCATGGTGGACCGGTGAAGCGTGGTCCACCCCACTCCAATCTTCCCTTCCTGCTAGATCACCACGCGCAGGCACTGACCTGCGTGATAGAGCGAAAAACCCGCTTCGTAGAGCGAACTCCTGAGCCCCACCGCAGACACCGCACGCATGGGCTGGAAGGGCATCGGCAACACTGTTTCGTCACCGCTCAGAAGGTAATCGGCGAAGGCCTTGCCCACCACGCTGCCGGTGGTCACGCCACGGCCGTTGTAGCCGGTGAAGGCGAGCAGGCCGGGCGCCGGCTCGTAGAGCCGCATCAGGTGGTCGGGAGTGAAATCGATGCAACCGGTCCAGGTGAATTCCCAATCCACCTTGCCCAGATACGGGAAGTAGTGGCGCTGGATACGGTCGGCCCAGGCGCGCAGGAACCAGGCCGGCTTGCGCGAGCCGTTGCCCAGGCTGCCGAGCAGCAGGCGGCCGGCGGCATCGCGGCGGATGCTGCTGAGCACCTGGCGGGTATCCCAGGAACCTTGCCCGCCCGGCAGGATGCGCGCGGCGGCCTCGCCCGAAAGCGGCGTGGAGGCCACCTGGTAATAGAAACCGGGGAAGAAGTGGCGGCGCAGTTCGGTCCACTCGCCTTCGGTGTAGGCGTTGGAGGCGATCACCACCTGCGGGGCGATGGCCACGCCGTGTTCGCCGTGCACGCACCAGTTGGCGCCTTGACGCTCCAGACGCAGTACGGGCGAATGTTCGAAGAGCTGGCCGCCGAGGTACTTCACCGCGCGGGCCAGGCCACGGGTGTAGCCCATGGGGTTGAGGGTGCCGGCGCGGCGGTCGAGCAGCGCGGCGGCGATCTTGTCGGTGCCGGTGGCTTCGCGGCAGGCGTTGCCGGTCAGCAGTTCAACCGGCGCACCACGGCGCTGCCACTGCGCGCAACGGCTGGCGAGGTCGGCCTGGCCACGGGCGTTATGGGCCATGTGCAGGGTGCCTTCGCGGCGCAGCTGGCAGTCGATGTCGTAGCGGTCCACCAGGGAAAACACCAGTGATGGCGCGGCCCCCAGGGTGCGATTGAGGCGCTCGCCAACGGTTTTGCCGAGGCCGGCTTCGATCTCATCCGGCGGAATCCACATGCCGGCATTGACCAGTCCGACGTTGCGCCCGGAACCGCCATGACCGGCGGTGTGAGCCTCCAGCAGGCAGACACGCTTGCCCGCCTCCAGAAGATGCAACGCGGCGGAGAGGCCGGTGAAACCGGCCCCGATCACGCAGACATCGGCCTTGACCTCGCCGTGCAGCACAGGGCCTTCCGGCAGTTGTGGCGTCAGATATTCCCAGAGGCATTCCTGGCGCAGGGTCATGGAGTGCAATCCTTAATCGAAGGTGATGCCCTGGGCCAGCGGCAGTTCGTGGGAGTAGTTCACGGTATTGGTCTGACGGCGCATGTAGGCCTTCCAGGAGTCCGAGCCGGATTCGCGGCCGCCACCGGTTTCCTTCTCGCCACCGAAGGCGCCACCGATTTCCGCGCCGCTCGGGCCAATGTTGACGTTGGCGATGCCGCAGTCGCTGCCCACCGCCGACTGGAACAGCTCGGCTTCACGCACATCGGTGGTGAACACGCAGGACGACAGGCCCTGGGGCACGGCGTTGTTGAGGGCGACGGCGTCTGCGAAGTCGCTGTAGCCGATCACATAGAGAATCGGGGCGAAGGTTTCGTGGCAGACCACCGCGCTCTGGCCGGGCATTTCGACGATGGCCGGGGATACGTAGTAGGCATTCGGGAACTGCCCTTCGAGCTGGCGTTCACCGCCGAATACCTGGCCGCCTTCGGCACGCGCCTGCTCCAGGGCGCGCTGCATGCCGTCGAAGCTCTGCTTGTCGATCAGCGGGCCGATCAGGTTGCCTTCCAGCGGATGGCCGATGCGCACTCGGGAATACGCAGCCTTCAGGCGCTCGACGATCTCGGCCTTCACCGACTCGTGGGCGATCAGCCGGCGCAGGGTGGTGCAACGCTGGCCGGCGGTTCCGACAGCGCTGAAGAGAATTGCGCGCACCGCCAGATCGAGGTCGGCGCTGGGAGCGAGGATCATGGCGTTGTTGCCACCCAGTTCCAGCACGCTGCGGGCGAAACGGGCCGCCACGCGGGGCGCCACTTCGCGGCCCATGCGGGTGCTGCCGGTGGCGCTGACCAGGGCCACGCGCGGGTCGTCCACCAGGGCTTCGCCAGCTTCGCGGGCGCCGATCACCACCTGGCTGAGGTGGGCGGGGGCCTCACTGAAATTCTTCGCTACGCGCTCGAACAGCGCCTGGCAGGCCAGGGCGGTGAGCGGGGTCTTCTCCGAGGGTTTCCACACCACCGGGTTACCGCAGACCAGCGCCAGCGCGGCGTTCCAGGACCAGACGGCGACCGGGAAGTTGAAGGCGCTGATCACACCGACCACGCCCAGCGGGTGCCAGGTCTCGCGCATGTGGTGGCCGGGACGCTCGGAGGCGATGGTCAGGCCGTAGAGCTGCCGCGACAGGCCGACGGCGAAGTCGCAGATGTCGATCATTTCCTGCACTTCACCCAGGCCTTCCTGGGTGATCTTGCCGGCCTCCCAGGAGACCAGTTCGCCCAGCTCGGCCTTGTACTGGCGCAGCACTTCGCCGTACTGGCGGATCAGCTCGCCGCGACGCGGCGCCGGCACCTTGCGCCAGGCCTGGAAGGCCTCCGCGGCACGGGCGATCTTCGCTTCGACTTCGGCGCGGCTCTCCAGGCGGACGGTGCCGATGCGGCTGCCGTCGATGGGCGAATGAACGGCGTGATCGCCTTGCTGGTAGAGGGATGAATCGACACCGAGGCGGTCAAGCAGTGCGGCAACCATGGGGAACTCCTGTCTCAACGAGTTGGTGGCGCGATCCCTGTAGGAGCCAGCTTGCTGGCGAAGGCTTCGCGAGCAAGCTCGCTCCTACCGGTCCGGCCCTGAATCTGAATGGCACCAGTAATAGCTGCGAAAAGGGCTTGCCAACAAACGACCTTTCCGACACATATCATTCCGTTAATTCATGATCCTGCCCGCCACGAGAAACCCCGATGCTCAAACGCCACATGCCCTCGATCACCGCCCTGCAATGTTTCGAGGCAGTGGCCCGGCACCTCAGTTTCACCCGTGCGTCCGAGGAGCTGAGCCTGACCCAGAGCGCGGTGAGCAAGCAGGTGGCGCAGCTGGAGGAGTTGCTCCAGCACCTGCTGTTCCGCCGTGTGCGCCGGCGCCTGCAACTGACCCCGGCCGGCTCGCTGTACCTGACTGAGGTGCGCAAGATCCTCGCCCAGGTAGAGATGTCCACCCACTACATGCTGTCCTACGGCGGCGATACCGAAGTGCTGCGGGTTGCCACGCCGCCGACCTTCGGCGCGCGCTGGCTCATTCCGCGCCTGAAGGGCTGGCGCCTGCGCCATCCGAACATCCACCTGGACCTGCGCAACGAGCTGGAGCCGAACGCCCTGGTTCAGGGCCGCAGTGACGTAGCCTTCTACTTCGGCCACGGCGCTCTGCCCGGCGCCGAGTGCATCCGCCTGTTCAGCGAGGAAGTGGTACCGGTCTGCGCGCCCAGCGCGATGCCCGAGAAGCCCTTCACCGAGCCCACCCAGCTCACCGACCTGGTGCTGCTGCAGAACGCCACCCGCCCCGAAGCCTGGCACGAGTGGTTCCAGAGCCAGGACCGGCACACCGAGCACAGCTACCACGGGCCGCGCTTCGACACGTCCTACATGTGCATCCGCGCCGCCCAGGCCGGCTGCGGCGTGGCCCTGCTGCCGCGTTTCCTGGTGGAAGAGGAACTGGCCGAAGGCAAGCTGGTGATCCCCTGGGACCATCCCCTGCCCAGCCGCAATGCCTATTACCTGGCCTACCCCGAGCACGCGGCGGAAGTGCCGAAGGTGAAGGACTTCGTGCGCTGGATGCTGGAGCAGTTGGATCGAGAACTGCCCTGACAGGATCAATGCGGACTGCTTGTCTGTAGGAGCGAATTCATTCGCGAAGGGCCACGGAGTGGTCCGTTGGTTCGCATCGCGAATGAATTCGCTCCCACAAGGAATCCTGGCCCCTCGTATTTCAGGAAAAAACGGAATGAACCCGCCGGATTTTTTCGTTTG
The DNA here is from genome assembly GCF_029873155.1 of Pseudomonas sp. BN515. Lineage (NCBI taxonomy): Bacteria > Pseudomonadati > Pseudomonadota > Gammaproteobacteria > Pseudomonadales > Pseudomonadaceae > Pseudomonas > Pseudomonas sp. BN515. Next base: position 82,756 of record NZ_SSOH01000093.1, read on the forward strand.
CCCCGCCGCCGCCGGGCTGCTTGGATAGGCTCATCTTTCCTTCAGCCCGGAATCGCTCCATGTCCACCAACGAACGCCTGTTTACCCTGGTCGCCAGCGTGATCGGTGAACCCGCTGCCCGCTGGGTCGAAGCCCACGTGGAAGTCCCCGCTGGCCTGTCCGCATTCCCCTTCAGCGAAACCGCCGTGCATCGCGCCTGGCTGGCCGAGGCGCTGAACCTCTGCCTGTTCCACAAACTGGTGGAGGCGGTCCCCATCGGCCGTACCTACGTGGAAGAACAGCGCGCCAAGGGCCGCCATGTGGTGTTCGACCACGGCGCGATCCGCACCGTCGACTGGCCGGACAACGGCGCCCTGCCCCGTGGCCGCCAGGCGTTCGCCCGCCTGCTGGAACCCCTGGGCTTCGCCGACGTGCGCACCTATCCGCTGACCCGGCTGAAGATGACCGGCTACGCCTACCGGCAGATGGACCTTCCCGAGGACATCGCCCAGTTCTTCGTTTCGGAGCTGCATCCGGGCCGGTTCAGCGAGAGCTTCCAGCTCGCCGTGACCCGCGTGGTGGGCGACAGCCGCGACCCGCTGGACGCCAGCCACAAGACCGTGCTCGACACGCTCTGGCGCCAGCGCCAGTGCAGCTTCGCCGAAGCCCGGCACCTGCTGCCGGCGCTCTACCGTGCCTTCGACCGTCAGCACGGCGTGGTGCACGAGCAGGACTACGAACTGCTGCGCGAGGAAAGCGTGGAGATGGCCTGGATTTCCACCGAGGGCAATATGTTCAACCACCTCACCGATCGGGTCGCCGACCTGCAGGCGGTGGTGGACGAGCAGAACGCCAAGGGCCGGCCGATGAAGGCCAGCATCGAGGTCTCGGCCTCGGGCCGGGTGATGCAGACCGCCTACCGTGCGGTGCAGGTGCAACGCGACTTCGTCGATGCCGGCGGACGCGCCGTGCAGCGCGAAGTGCCCGGTTCCTTCGTCGAGTTCATCCAGCGCGATATCGATCCCGACGAAGCGCGCCTGGACCTGAACTTCGACAGCAGCAACGCCCAGGGCATCTTCAAGATGACGGCGGGTGATCGCCTGTAGGAGCGAATTCATTCGCGAAGGGCCGCCGGCGGCCCGTGGTCCCAGGCCGTTTCACGGCCTATCGCGAATAAATTCGCTCCCACAACAACCCCATGAAAAAAGGCCGCTACACGGAGCGGCCTTTTTCGTGTTCACCTCAGGGTCAGTCGACCAGGGCCAGGGTGCCCTTCATCATCGATACGTGGCCGGGGAACGAGCAGAAGAACTCGTAGTTCTCACCGGCAGCCAGCTTGGCCACATCGAAGGTTACGCTGTCGCTCTCGCCACCACCGACCATTTTGGTGTGTGCGATGATGCGGGCGTCGTCGGCCTTCAGGTAATCCTTGTCGAGGCCGGCGGTCATGCCTTCGGTGGCAATGGCCTGGGCATCGGCGGTCTTGCTCAGCACCCAGTTGTGACCCATCACGTTCTTGGCCAGCTTGCCGACGTGCTTGAGGTTCACGGTGAAGGTCTTGCAGCTCTTGCTGACCTTGATCTCTTTGGTATCGAAAGTCATCTGATCGGTGGCCTGCACATCCACGGTACATTCAGCAGCCAGCAGAGGTGCACTGGCCAGGGCCAGCACGGATGCAACGACGAGCTTGCGAATCATGGGAGTCTCCTTGGCAGAAAGGGCAGAAATGCCCCAGAAGGGAGACTGCCCCATTCGTCAGCGAGTTCCCATGACCTGCGGCAACAGGCCGCAATCCTGAAAACAAGGAAGTTCACGCCCCATGCTGTCGTTCTTCATCGCCGCCATGCTCCTCGGATTCGTGTTCAATGCCGCGCCCGGCGCGGTCTTCAGCGAGACCCTGCGGCGCGGCCTGCGGGATGGCTACCGGCCCGCGCTGATGGTGCAGATCGGTTCCCTGGTGGGCGACGCCACCTGGGCCGCCCTGGGCCTCACCGGCCTGGCCCTGCTGCTGGACAGCGCCACCGTGCGCTACCCCCTGACCATCGCCAGCGCCCTGTACCTCGCCTGGCTGGGGCTGCAATCCCTGCGCGACGCCCATCGCCCGCCGCAACCTTCGACCGAGGATGCCGGCGCCACGGGCGGCGCCTTCGCCTCGGGGGCCGCGCTGTCGCTGACCAATCCGCAGAACATCGTCTACTGGGCCGCCATGGGCGGGGCCATGGCGGCCGTTGGCGTAGCCGAGCCGACGCCCACGCACCTGGCGGTGTTCTTCGGCGGCTTCATGCTGTCGTCGCTGCTCTGGTGTTTCATCTGCGCCGGCCTGGTGGACTGGTTCCGTCGCGCCGCGTCCACCCTCTGGCACCGGGTCACCTACCTCGCCTGCGGCCTCTGCCTGCTGGCCCTTTCGGGGATGACGGCGGCGGAGTTGATGAAGATCGCCTGAGCTATCGGACCGATCGAAACAAACTACGGGCGGGCCGCCGGGGCACCGTCCTAGCATGGCGCCATTCATCCACAAGGAGATACGCCATGGACTTCCTGCAAAGCCTGCTCGCCGCCTATGCCGCCGGGGCTTGCGGCGCCTCCGCAGAGTGATTGCACCCCCTACCGTTCGGAAGCTGACTACTCGAACAACTTGGAGCCCGAGGACGAAGCCGGTACTCTTGCGCGCTTTTTTCGCACCAGGAGTCCTCCATGTCCTTGCGTTCCGTCTGCGTGTTCTGCGGCGCCAGCCCCGGCGCCAAGCCGATCTACCGTGAGGCAGCCGCCCTCCTGGGCCACACCCTGGCAGAACGCGGCATCACGCTGGTCTACGGCGGTGGTGCAGTGGGTCTGATGGGCACGGTGGCCGACGCGGCGCTGGCCGCCGGTGGCGAGGTCATCGGGGTGATTCCGCAGAGCCTGATGGACGCCGAAATCGGCCACAAAGGGCTGACCCGCCTGGAAGTGGTGGACGGCATGCACGCGCGCAAGGCCCGCATGGCCGAGCTGTCCGACGCCTTCATCGCCCTGCCCGGCGGCCTGGGCACCCTGGAAGAACTGTTCGAAGTCTGGACCTGGGGCCAACTCGGCTACCACAGCAAGCCGCTGGGCCTGCTGGAAGTGAACAGCTTCTACGACAAGCTCACCGACTTCCTCGACCACCTGGTGGAAGAGCGCTTCGTCCGCGACCAGCACCGCGGCATGCTGCAGGTCGGCGGCCACCCGGAAATCCTGCTGGACCGCCTGGAAGCCTGGCGTCCGTCCAGCGCGCCCAAGTGGGTCGATCGCAAGCCGCACTGACTGCCCGCCCGTCCCGGTCTTACACTGTCCGGGACGAACCTGGGGCCAGGAGTGATCGATGGCGGACGACGAGCGGATCAAGGTCTACTACAACAGCGCCTGCCCAGTGTGCAAAGCCGGCATCGAAGGCCAGAAGGGCAAGACCACCGCTTGCCAGGTGGAATGGGCTGACGTCCACCAGGACAACCGCGCGGTGGAAGAAATCGGCGAGAACCTGGAATACGTCCGCGAGCGCCTTCACCTGGTGGACGAACAGGGCGTCAAGCGCATGGGAATGGACGCCTTCATCGTGCTCTGGCGCCATTCGCCACGGGAGCGTTGGAAAGCCCGGCTGTTCTCCCTGCCGTTGATCCACGGCCTCTCTCAACTCGCCTACAAGGCCTTCGCCCGCGCGCTCTATCGCTGGAACAAGGCCAAACACCACTGGTGACATGCATGACCACTGCAATCGAAACCCTGACCGCCCTCTCCCCCGCCGACCGCCAGCGCCTGGTCGACGTCTGGGAAGGCGCCGTGCGCGCCACCCACCACTTCCTCACTGAGGACGACATCCAGTTCTTCAAGCCTCTGGTGCGCGATGCCTACCTGGATTCAGTGAGCCTGGCCTGCTTGCGCGGCGCCGACGGGCAGATCGCCGGTTTCATCGGCACGGTCGAGGACAAGGTGGAGATGCTCTTCGTCGACCCGGCGCAACGTGGCCAGGGCATCGGCCGCGCCCTGATGGAGCAGGCCTTGGCCCACGGCGCACGATCCGTGGATGTGAACGAGCAGAACCCGCAGGCGGTGGGTTTCTACCTGCACCTGGGGTTCGTCCAGCATGGCCGCTCGGACGTGGATGGCGCGGGCAAGCCGTTTCCGATCCTGCATCTGCGCAAGGACTGAAGCCGGCCAATCTTTTGTCGTGCTGTGGGGCGTTGATGGGTATCGCTCCGCTCCACCCATCCTACGAAGCTAAGCTGCGCGCGTTTCCTGTAGGGGCGAATTCATTCGCCAAGCAGCCCGAAGGGTTGCCCCTCAAGACTCCCAGCATTCGCTGACTACCCTCACCCCAACCCTCTCCCAAAGGGAGAGGGGGGCAGTAAGTGATCACCCCTACGGCTGTTGCACGATGATGGTCTGCGCCGGCATGGGTGCCGGGAAGTCCGCGCCCAGGGCCTCCTTGATCACCCGGTTGGTATCGAAATACACCTGCCAGTAGTTGTCGTTGTGGCAATAAGGCCGTACCGCCAGCACCGGTCCCACCAGGTTGAACTCGAGGATTTCCACATCCACCGGCGGCTCGGTGAGCACGTTGGGGATGGCGGCGATGCGCGCCTTGAGAACAGCCGCGGCAGCGTGCCAGTCGGCGGCGCCGGAGAGCTGGGCCTTGAGTTCCACGCGGCGGAATTCGTTGTGGCTGTAGTTCTGGATGGTGTCGCTGAAGATCTTGTTGTTGCCCACCAGGGTCATCACGTTATCCGGGGTGTTGATCGCGGTGGCGAACAGGCCGATCTCCTTCACCGTGCCGGTCACGCCGCCAGCGCTGATCATGTCGCCCACCTTGAACGGCCGCAGGACGATGATGAAACCGCCCGCCGCCAGGTTGGCCAGCAGACCGGACCAGGCCATGCCGATGGCCAGACCGACCGCCGCGATCAATGCCGCGAGGCTGGTGGTCTGGATGCCGAAGAAGCCGAGGATGCCCACCACCAGCAGGACGTTCAGGGTGACGGTGATGAACGAGCCGACATAGCGCAGCACGGTCGGGTCCACCTTCTGTCGCTCCAGGGAGCGCTGGACCAGTCCGACTGCGAAGCCGATGAGCCAGCGACCCACCACCCAGAAGGCGATGGCCGCGAGAATCTTGACGCCGAAGGTAGTGGCGTACTGCATGACCGTGGTCATAAACGCGCTGACCTTCTCGGTACCCACATTAACGATGGTTGTTTCATCCATGGCAAAGCACCTTGCAGGAGAGAAGTGGCCCCGAAAAAGCTAGCACGGCGCCGGCAAAGTGCTCGCGGCAACAGCCCGCGCGCTTTTGTAGGTTGGGCTGAGGTACGAAGCCCAACGAGACGGAGTCCCGCCTGAGGCACCGACGTTGGGCCTCGCTACGCTCGGACCAACCTACAGGAGCGGCAGGAGGGTCAGATGGCGAGTTCCCAGAGCGGCATGACGGTGACGCGGACTTCCGGGTCGTGGCTGCCGCCGCCGAGGATGACCCCGCGCAGCGGCGAGACATCGGAGAAGTCGCGGCCCCAGGCCAGGGTGATGTGTTCCAGGTTGGGCAGGATGTTGTTGGTAGGGTCGAAGTCCACCCAGCCATTGTGCGGGCAGTACACCGAGACCCAGGCGTGGGAGGCGTCGGCGCCGATCAGGCGCGGCTGGCCGGGGGGCGGCTGGGTCAGCAGGTAGCCGCTCACATAGCGCGCCGCCAGCCCACGGGAGCGCAAGCAGGCCAGCATCAGGTGGGCGAAGTCCTGGCAGACGCCACGGCGGCGCTCCAGCACCTCGGTCAGCGGCGTCGCTACCTGGGTGGCTTCGGCATCGAAGGAAAACTCGCTGAAGATCTTTTCCATCAGCGCCGCCGTGCCCTGCAGCAGCGGCCGCCCGGCGGGGAAACAGCCGGCGCCGAACTCGGTGAACTGGCGCTTGATGCGCACGTAGGGCGACTCCACCCGGTAGCGGCAGGCTTCCAGTTCGATGGACGACAGGGCGCGGCCGGTAAAACCAAGGGTGGCCGGGACTTGCTCCCAGGCCGGTGAGGCGGCGAGGTCCAGCGGCGCATGGGGCAGGACTTCGATCTGCAGTCGGGCGTTCACCTGCAGCTCATCGTGGGGCCGCTCGAAGGCCAGGCGCGTCAGCGGGTTGCCAAAAACGTCCGTGAGGTCCTGCCGCAGCGTGGGTTCGGGATTGATCAGCAGCTCCTGGCCGCTGCACAGCTGCCAGGGACAATCGCGCGGCCAGAGGTGCACCAGTTGCTGGGACAGGGATACCGGCGCCGAATAGCGGTAGTGGGTGTCGTGGAACACCTGGTAGCGGGCGCCCTGCACAGGGGCGATGGATTGGGCTTGCGCGCGCATCAGGTGGATACCGTTTGCTGGCTGACATCATCGACGTGGGCAAAATAGCGCAATCCGAGGCGGTCGGAGACCTGGCCGACGTTCTGCGCGATTTCCCGCAGCAACCCCGCCAGCCCGGCAAGCACCTCGGCCACGCTTTCGCTGCCGAACAGGGGGTCTTCCAGGGTGGCCAGGTCGAAGGCCAGCAGGCGCCCGATCAGACCACTCAGCACCAGCTCCTGGGGCGCGCCGAACTCCAGGTGCAGGCGTCCCAGGGAGCGCTCCAGGGCTTGCAGCTGGAAGCGCAGGGCGTGGGGGTTCTGTTCGTGCAGCAACAGCAGGTCGAGCACCGGAATCAGCTGTGGCGAGGCGAGGTAGCGTGAACGGTAGGTGATGGTGCTGTTACCCAGTTCCAGCAGCCACTCCAGGGCAACCGGGTCCCAGGCGGCACCGCCTTCGAGGAAGCCGGCGATGGCCTCGGCGTAGAACTGCACGCGCTCGATGCGGCGGCCGATCATCAGGAAGCGCCAGCCGTCGTCGCGGGTCATGTCGTCGAGGGCGAAGCCGGACAGAGCGGCCAGGGACATCAGCAAGCGGTTGAGGAATTCCAGCGCTTCGCCCAGGTCGGTGCGCTTTGGGTCCAGCGCCAGCGCATCGCGGTTCAGTTCCAGCACCGCGTGCCAGTTCTCCCGCGACAGCCGCCCACGCACCTGGGCCGCGGCCCAGTGCAGGCGGCGCAGGTTGGCGCTGACGCTGCTCGGCCACTCCTCGTCCAGCAGGGCCGCCAGAAGGCGCTGTTCCAGCGGCTCATGACCGCGCGGCACCAGGCCGACGGCGCTGGCCAGGTGCAGGGCCGATTGCAGGGCCTGTTCGTCGCCATCGGCATCCACATAGCGCGACAGCACCACCCGCAGCAGGCGGGCGCCGTCGTCACAACGTTCGCCGTAGCGGCCGAACCAGTAGAGGTTTTCCACCACCCGCGAGGGCAGGTACGGGTCCTGGCGGATCAGGTCACGTGCACCGAGGGAGCGCGGACGCAGAGGTTCTCCCACCACCGGCAGGTCAGCCAGCACCCAGGTGTCCTTGCTGGCGCCGCCGCGCTGCATGGACACCACTTCGGCATCGGCCGCCGACGCCACCCGCGTCAGGCCACCGGGCATCACCCAGTAGCGGCCGTCGCTTCCGGCCACGGCAAAGACGCGCATGCCGATGGCCCGCGACTGCAGCTCACCTTTCTGCTCGTCGCCTTGCCAGACCGGCGCCTGGGACAGCTGCGCCATGCGCTGGGCGACGTAGGCATGGGGATGGGCCTGGAGGCGCTTGCGCAGGGACTGCAACGCGCCATCGTGCAGGGCATGGCCAAACAAGGGCTCGAAGCTCTGGCTGGGGAACGCGGGCTTGAACACCAACCCGTCCAGGCCCTGCAGCGATTTCTCCAGCAACTGCCCCTGGCCGCACCACCAGGTGCCCAGGGTCGGCAGCAGCAGGTCTTCCCCAAGCAGGCGCTGGCTGACCTTCGGCAGGAAACCGAGCAATCCTGGCGACTCCAGCACGCCGCTGCCCAGGGCATTGGCCACCAGCACCCGCCCCTGACGCGCCGCATCCAGCAGGCCGGGCACACCCAGGGCGGAGTCGGTGCGCAGTTCCAGGGGGTCGCAGTAATCGTCGTCGAGGCGGCGCAGCACCGCATGGACGCGTTTCAGGCCGCCAAGGGTCTTGAGGTAGAGGGTGGCGTCGCGCACCGTCAGGTCGTGGCCTTCCACCAACGGGAAGCCCAACTGGCGGGCCAGGTAGAGGTGTTCGAAATAGGTTTCGTTGAATCGCCCCGGCGTCAGCAGCACCACCAGCGGCGTCTCGCCATCGCTGGGGGCATGGCGGATCAGGGTTTCCTGCAGGGTGCGGAAGTAGCCGGCCAGGTACTGCACGCGCAGGTCGCGATACAGCTCCGGCAGGGCGCGGGAGACGATCTGCCGGTTCTCCAGGGCGTAGCCGGCGCCGGACGGCGCCTGGGTGCGGTCGGCCAGCACGTGCCAGCGGCCGTCGGCATCGCGGGCCAGGTCCACCGCGTAGCTGTGCAGGAATATGCCGCCGGCCGGCTGCACGCCCTGGCAGGGCCAGAGGAAATTGGGGTGGCCAAAGACCAGTTCGCTGGGCAGCAACCCTTCGGCCAGCAGGCGCTGTTCGCCGTAGAGATCGGCCAGCACGGCATTGAGCAGGCGCGCGCGCTGGGCCACACCGGCGGCGATGGGCTGCCATTCCTCCGCCGAAAGCAGGTTGGGCAGCAGGTCCAGCTCCCAGGGGCGGTCGGTGCCTTTGGGGTCGGCGTAGACGTTGTAGGTAACGCCGTTTTCCTGGATCTGCCGCACCAGCAGCTCCTGGCGCTGCAGCATCTGCGCCGGACTGCTGCGCTCCATCTGCTGGAACAGGCGCTGCCAATGAGGGCGCACCCGGCCCTCCGCATCCAGCAGTTCGTGGTAGGCCGTGGCAGTCAGGGGGTAGTTGGCTAGCAGCTCGGACATCAACAGGCTCGGCAGAAGGGCAGCAGGGAAACTTTAGCGGACGGCAAGGCGCCCGGCCGCTGCATCAGCGGCTGGGGCGCTCCGTGCGTCCACCTAGCGGCGACGCAGATCCAGGGTCATGGGCAGTTCATCGTCTATCACCGGCGCGGCGGCCTGCAGCTTGCCCGGCGTGTGCCCGTGGCGGAAGAAGCGCGCCAGGCGGCGGCTCTCGGCCTCGTAGGCGTTCACCGGGAAGCTGTCGTAACTGCGCCCACCGGGGTGGGCCACATGGTACTGGCAGCCGCCCAGGGAGCGTTGCATCCAGGTGTCCACCAGGTCGAACACTAAGGGCACCTGCACGCCGATGGTGGGTTGCAGGCAGGACGCCGGCTGCCAGGCACGGTAGCGTACCCCGGCGATGAACTCACCCACCCGGCCGGTGGGCCGCAGCGGCACCGGTACCCCGTTGCAGGTGAGCACATAGCGGTCCTGCGCCATGCCGTTGACCTTCACCTGCACCCGCTCCAGGGACGAATCCACATAGCGCACGGTACCGCCGCCGGCGCCCTCCTCCCCCAGCACATGCCAGGGCTCCAGGGCCTGGCGTAATTCCAGGTCGACGCCCTTCACCTGGTAATCGCCGTATTTCGGGAAACGGAACTCGAAATGTGGGGCGAACCACTCGCTGCGCAATGGATAGCCGGCGGCATTGAACTCATGGACCACGTCGTCGAAGTCCTGCTGGACGAAGTGCGGCAGCAGGAAACGGTCGTGCAGTTCGGTGCCCCAGCGCACCAGCTTCGGCGGCTGGTAGGGCTCGTTCCAGAAGCGCGCCACCATCCCGCGTAGCAGCAGTTGCTGGGCCAGGCTCATGCGCGCATGGGGCGGCATCTCGAAGGCACGCAGCTCCAGCAGGCCGAGGCGGCCGGTGCTGCTGTCGGGCGAGTAGAGCTTGTCGATGCAGAACTCTGCACGGTGGGTGTTGCCGCTGACATCCACCAGCAGGTTGCGCAGCAGGCGATCCACCAGCCAGGGCGGGCAATCCGCGCCAGGCTCGGGCATCTGCCGGAAGGCGATTTCCAATTCGTAGAGGGCGTCGTTGCGCGCCTCGTCCACCCGCGGCGCCTGGGAGGTGGGGCCGATGAACAGACCTGAGAACAGGTAGGACAGCGAGGGGTGGTTGTGCCAGTAGCTGATCAGGCTGCGCAGCAGGTCCGGACGGCGCAGGAAGGGCGAATCCGCCGGCGTGGCGCCGCCCAGGACGAAGTGGTTGCCGCCGCCGGTGCCGACGTGGCGGCCATCGACCATGAACTTCTCGCTGGAAAGACGGCTCTGCCGCGCGGCCTCGTAGAGGAATTCGGTGCGCTCCACCAGTTCGTCCCAGTTGGCCGAGGGGTGGATATTCACCTCGATCACCCCAGGGTCGGGGGTGACGCGGAAGTTGGTCAGGCGCGGGTCGCTGGGCGGCTCGTAGCCCTCCAGCAGCACCGGGCACTTAAGCTCGCCCGCCGTGGCTTCGATGGCGGCCACCAGTTCCAGGTAGGCCTCCAGTTCGGACAGCGGCGGCATGAACAGGTAGAGCCGGCCTTCGCGGGGTTCGGCGCACAGTGCCGTGCGGGTGATGCCGGCGGCGGATTCCTGCATTCCAGGCGCACGGGGCTCGCCGGGACGTGCGGGGGTGCCGTCGCGCAACTGCTGGCGGATCAGCGCCGCGTGGCGCAAGGGTGGGAACTGCTGGCTCGGGTCGGCCGGGTTCACGTAGGGATAGTCCGCCTCGCTGACCCAGGGCTGGGAGTCCAGCGGCAGGCGATATCCCATCGGCGAATCGCCGGGGATCAGCCGGCAGTGTTCATCGCGGAGGAACCAGCGACCGCTTTCCCAGCCATCACCCGCTGCGCTGCGCGCCAGCGGCAGGATCTGGCCCACCACCTCTCCCAGGCCGCGCTCGAATATCCGGCGCAGGCGCTCACGTTCCAGCGGATCGGCCAGGCGGGCGTCTTCCGGCGTGACGTTGGCGGGCAGCTTGCGCTCACGCCAGAGGTAGTAGAACCAGTCCTCGAAGGCCGGAAACTGGTTGTCCCCCGGCACGCCCAGTCGACTGGCCACGCGACTGAGGAAGCGCGCCGCAAGGGGGGCATCGGCGCCGTAGCTACGGCTTTCATCGGCGTAGAGGGCCGGGTCCTGCCAAATCGGCTCGTTGTCCTTGCGCCAGTAACAGTTCAACGACCAGCGCGGCAGCTGTTCGCCGGGATACCACTTGCCCTGGCCGAAGTGCACCAGGCCGTGGGGTGCGTAGTGCCTGCGCAGGCGATGGAACAGGTCGGCAGCCAGGCGGCGCTTGTTCGGCCCAAGGGCGGCGGTGTTCCACTCCGGGTCGTCGGGATAGTCGATGGCGATGAAGGTGGGTTCACCGCCCATGGTCAGGCGTACATCGCCCGCGACGAGGTCAGCATCGATGCGCGCACCCAATTCGCGGATGGCCTGCCACTGCTCCTCGCTGTAGGGCCGGGTCACCCGGGGGGCTTCCCAGACCCGCTCGACGCGCATGTCGTGAGAAAACTCGCACTCGCTTTCATCCACCCCACCGCTGATGGGCGCCGCCGAGGAAGGCTCCGGGCTGCAGGCCAGCGGGATGTGGCCTTCGCCTGCGAACAGGCCGGACGTGGGGTCGAGGCCGACCCAGCCGGCGCCCGGCAGGTAGACCTCGCACCAGGCATGCAGGTCGGTGAAATCCACTTCGGTGCCACTGGGGCCGTCGAGGGACTTCTGGTCGGCGGTGAGCTGGATCAGGTAGCCCGAGACGAAGCGTGCCGCCAAGCCCAGGTGACGCAACAGCTGCACCAGCAGCCAGGCCGAGTCGCGGCAGGAGCCGGAGGCCAGTTCCAGGCTTTGCTCCGGCGTCTGTACGCCGGGCTCCATGCGGATCAGGTAGCGGATATCCCGCGACAGCTGCTGGTTGAGCGCCACCAGGAAATCCACCGTGCCCTTGGGCGTGAGGTCGATGCGGCCGAGGTAGTCGGCGAACAGCGGCGTGGCCGGCAGGCGGCTGAGATAGGGCGCCAACTCGCGCTGGTCGTCAGCCGTGTAGCTGAAGGGGAACTGGTCGGCGATGGGTTCCAGGAAGAAATCGAAGGGGTTGAACACCGCCATCTCGGCGACCAGGTCCACTTCGACCTTCATCTCGCGGGTCTTGTCCGGGAACACCAGGCGCGCCAGGTAATTGCCCTGGGGGTCCTGCTGCCAGTTGATGAAGTGTTTGCCTGGCGACACCTTCAGCGAATAGCCGAGGACGCGCGTGCGACTGTGGGGTGCCGGGCGCAGGCGGATGATCTGCGGACCGAGGTTGACCTCACGATCGTAGCGATAGTGGGTGACGTGATGCAGTGCGACATGGATCGACACGGCGTGCCTCCTGCGAGCCTGGGCGATGACGGGAGTCGCGCAAGACTTGTGCCAGCCCCCGAACCACGGATTTCGGCCCTTCCGAGCACCGGAAGAGGGCCACCTTCGCACCCGGATGACCCGGCCGCACAAAAATGGTTCGCGGCGGGCCAGCAGGTGAGACTCAAGCCTAGCGGTCGAAGATGAAGGAGAAGGGAACACGCACCGGACTGGTTAGGCCGATTGGGTATAAGTCCCAACGGGACCTGTAGGAGCGAATTCATTCGCGATGCAGGCCAACGGCCTGCTATTGAGGTCAGAGGCCGCTCCGCGGCCATTCGCGAATGAATTCGCTCCCACAAAAAGCCTGGGCTGCTCAGCACCCGTCCGGCAAGCCAGCGATCCAGCGCGTCAGCATCTCCAGCCCCTCGCGGTGGACGGTGGAGCGTCCCAGCTCGGGCATCATCACGCTGGGGTCGGTGCTTTCCACGCGGTAGATCAGCACGGACGCGTCGGGCTGGCCGGGGTGGATATCCACCAGGCGGTCGCCGGAGCCCTTGCCCGCCGCCGCCGGCTGCTTGCACAGGCCGAACGGGATGCCGAGCGGCGTGGCCGGGTCGAGGTAGAGGCCGGAAGTGCGCGCCGGGCCCTTGGGGTTGTGGCAGTGGGCGCAGTTGATGTCGAGGTAACTGCGCGCCTGCTGCTCCAGGCTTTCATCCTTGCGCGGGGCACTGGCCAGGGCGTTGCGCGGGATGCCTTCGGGCGCCGGCAGTCCTTGCAGCAATCCCTGGCGCTGCCAGCGTTGCAGCTGGTTATCCACAGCGTCCGTATAGGCCAGGTCACGGTTCAGGTGACGGGCCTTGGGGCCCAGCGGCTGCACGCCTGCGCCATGGCGTTCCTCGTGGCAGCCGGCGCACTGGTTGGCGTCGGGCACCTGGTAGTCCACCGCCAGGCTGCCGCCCTGCCCGTCCTGCAGTTCCAACGCCGCACTGGCGCCGGTCCATTCCAGGGTGGCTTCCTGCTGCGCCTCGTCCCACACATAGGGCAGCGCCACCCAGCCCTGTCGCTGGCGCAGCAGCACGCGGGTCTCCACCAGCTTCACCTTCGCGAGGTCCAGCCCCTTGGCCGGGCCGCAGTCATCCGTGGTGTTCTTCAGCAACCTGCCCTGTTCGTCCTTCGGGTAGTAGAACGTCTTGGTCAGCACGGTGCCGACGGGAAAGTCGAAGCGCTCCTCGCCATAGCGTGCCGCCTGCCCCGCCGGCATCCAGACGGTGCGCAGCTTGTGGGCGTAGTCGCTGAACAGGGGCGTATTGAGGTCGTAGACCAGGGCTTCTGTGACTGGACGCAGGTGGCCATCGGCGCGCTGCAACATGCCCCAGCCGCTGAGCTTTTCCGGGTAGGCCTCTCCCTCTGGCAGATAGAGGGGTTCATCCTGCTGGCCACAACCAGACAGCAGCAGGAACGCCAGGCAGATGGCGAGCCTCATGAACCCTCGCGCTCCCCGGCGCTGGCCAGCACCACTTCCGGCAGCGGTGGCAACTTGCAGCGGTGAGAATCCATGTCGGTGCTGATGTTCTTGAAGTTGTTCGGCCCGTCGACATTGACCAGGGTGGCCGCGCCGTTGTCGACGCAGATGCCCAGCTCCTCCGGCAGCTTACCGTCCACCAGCCGGGCCGGATTCACGTAGCCGTCCCAGAGGATGTCCGGCAGGCGGCCATTGATTCCGAACTGGGCGATCTTCAGGGCCTTCAGTTCCAGGTGATCCGGGCTGTCGCCGGCAGGGCCGAAGCGGTTGCCGTGAATGGCGATGCGTTCGGGGTAGGGATCGAAGTCCTGGGTGGTGGAGAGGTCGCTGTAGCCGGTGCTGAAGTAGCTGCTGACGATGATGTTGGCAGTGCGGTGGTTGCCGATGTCGTTGTCGAAGATTTCCACATCGTCGTTGGAGTTGATCACCACCCCGGAGCCGGCCGGTACGCTGGCCACTGGTGTGCCCTTGTGGCCGAAGTTGTCGTGGTTGTTGCCCTCCACCTTGTTGCGGTAGATGCGTGTGCCGTGCCCCGGCTGCTGCAGGTTGGGCATGTTGAACACCAGGATGCCGCCGGTATTACCCGTAGCGACGTTGTCGTAGACGTCTGCGCCGATGGTGTTCTCGATCTCGATGCCGGCGACGTTGCGTTCGGCGCGGCTATTGCGCACCACCGCGTTGCGCGACTGGCCGACGTAGATGCCGGCGTCGGACGCACCGATGGCCACTGCGCCTTCGATCAGGGTGTTCTCCGTCTGCACCGGGTAGATGCCATAGGCGCCGTTCTCAGTGGCCGGGCCGTTGGTCCATTCGGTGCGCACATTGCGGATGACGATGTTCCGTCCGCCAACCACCTTGAGGGCGTCGCCCTTGCTGTCTTCCAGGGCGAGGTCTTCGATGGTGAAGTCCGAGGCGTCCACCAGCAGCCCTTCGGCACCGGCCTTCTGGCCCTTGAAGCTGAGGATGGTCTTATCCATTCCGGCGCCCTTGAGGGTCACGCCGCTGACCTTGAGGCTGAGGCCTCGGTCCAGTTGCCAGGTGCCGGCGGGGATTTCGATGACGGTGCCGGGTTTGGCCTTGATCAGGCGTGTCTGCAAGTCCTTCTGGAAATCGGCATGGGTAACGGGGGATTCGGCCTGTTCGCCGCAGCCGGCAAGCAGGAGGGCAAGAGCCAGTAGAGAGGAGGGGCGCATGGGGCGGTACCGGGTTCTTCTTGTAATTTTGGCACTGTAGTGCCAAGCGTCATTCTGTAGGAAGAAGCCGACAGACGACAGTGTAGGAGCGAGCCATCGCGAGCAGAGCTCGCTCCTACCAAGAGCCCGGATACGAAAACGCCAGCCCGAAGGCTGGCGTTTTTATCAGCGCGGCGCGACGGGCCGCTTGGCGGGCTTCTTCTTGCCCCCCTTCTCCGACGCTGCGGCCTTGTTCTCGGCCTGCTTGCGGGCGAAAGCGGCGGCCTTGGCCTGTTCGCGCTTGTCCCAGGGCTTGCTGCCGTCGCTGGCGCGGGGCGGCAGGCCGGTGTGCTGGGTGAGCATCTTGCCGGCGGCGCCGACCTTCTTGCTGCCGGCCGGGGTGGAGTTCTTGCGACGGGCGCTGTGGTACTCGTCACTGGCAGGCTGGTAGGTCGGAATCAGGTGGTGCTTGCCGTTGCCTATCAAGTCAGCGCGGCCCATGCGCTCCAGTGCGGCGCGCAGCATCGGCCAGCCCTTCGGATCGTGGTAACGCAGGAAGGCCTTGTGCAGACGACGCTGTTCCTCGCTCTTGACGATCGTCACCCCGTCGCTCTTGTAGGTGACCTTGCGCAGGGGGTTCTTGCCCGAGTGGTACATGGCGGTGGCGCTGGCCATGGGCGACGGATAGAAGGCCTGCACCTGGTCCGCGCGGAAGCCATTGCGCTTGAGCCAGAGGGCGAGGTTCATCATGTCCTCGTCCGTGGTGCCGGGGTGCGCGGCAATGAAGTACGGGATGAGGTACTGCTCCTTGCCCGCTTCCTTCGAGAACTTCTCGAACATCTGCTTGAAGCGGTCGTAGGAGCCGATCCCCGGCTTCATCATCTTGTCCAGCGGACCGCGCTCGGTGTGTTCCGGAGCGATCTTCAGGTAGCCGCCGACATGGTGGGTGACCAGCTCCTTGACGTACTCCGGCGACTCCACCGCGAGGTCGTAGCGCAGACCCGAGGCGATGAGGATCTTCTTCACACCCGGCAGGGCGCGCGCCTTGCGATACAGCTCGATAAGCGAGCTGTGGTCGGTGTTGAGGTTTTCGCAGATGCCCGGGAACACGCAGGACGGCTTGCGGCAGTGCTTCTCGATCTCCGGGTCCTTGCAGGCGATCCGGTACATGTTCGCGGTCGGCCCGCCGAGGTCCGAGACCACGCCAGTGAAGCCCGGAACCTTGTCGCGCATCTCTTCGATCTCACGAATGATCGAATCATGCGAGCGGTTCTGGATGATCCGCCCTTCGTGCTCGGTGATGGAGCAGAAGGTACAGCCGCCGAAGCAGCCACGCATGATGTTCACCGAGAAGCGAATCATCTCGTAGGCCGGGATCTTTTCCTTGCCGTACGCGGGGTGCGGAACGCGGGCGTAGGGCATGCCGAAGACGTAGTCCATCTCTTCGGTGGTCATCGGGATGGGCGGCGCGTTGAACCACACGTCCACCTCACCATGACGCTGCACCAGCGCGCGGGCGTTGCCGGGGTTGGTCTCCAGGTGCAGCACGCGGTTGGCGTGGGCATAGAGCACCGGGTCGTTGCGCACCTTCTCGAACGACGGCAGGCGGATCACGGTCTTGTCGCGGGTCAGGCGCGGGTTGGGCAGCAGCTGCACCACCTTGGCCTCTTGCGGATCGTCGACCGGGCCCTTCTCCTGCTCGATGGCGCAGGCGGCGGTGTCCTGGGTGTTGACGTAGGGGTTGATGATCTTGTCGACATGGCCCGGGCGGTCAATCCGGGTGGAGTCGATCTCGAACCAGTCCGCTGGGGTGTCACGGCGAATGAAGGCGGTGCCACGCACGTCGGTGATGCTTTCGATGGATTCGCCCCAGGACAGGCGCTGGGCGATCTCGACCACGGCCCGCTCGGCGTTGCCGTAGAGGAGAATGTCGGCGGTGGCGTCCATGAGGATGGAGCGGCGCACCTTGTCCTGCCAGTAGTCGTAGTGGGCGATACGGCGCAGGGAGGCCTCGATGCCGCCCAGTACCACTGGCACGTGGGTGTAGGCTTCCTTGCAGCGCTGGCTGTAGACCAGGCTGGCGCGGTCCGGGCGCTTGCCGGCGACGCCGCCGGGGGTGTAGGCGTCGTCGGAACGGATCTTCTTGTCCGCGGTATAGCGGTTGATCATGGAGTCCATGTTGCCCGCCGCCACGCCGAAGAACAGATTCGGCTCGCCGAGCTTCATGAAGTCGTCTTTCGAGCGCCAGTCCGGCTGGGCAATGATGCCCACGCGGAAGCCCTGGGCTTCCAGCAGGCGGCCGATGATGGCCATGCCGAAGGACGGATGGTCGACGTAGGCATCGCCGGTCACGATGATGATGTCGCAGGAGTCCCAGCCGAGCTGATCCATCTCTTCCCGGCTCATCGGCAGGAAGGGTGCGGGACCGAAACACTCGGCCCAGTACTTCGGATAGTCGAACAGCGGCTTCGCAGCTTGCATATTTTTTGACCAGCAGGCGTTTTTACGGGGCGCGGAATATAGCACAAATTTTGAGCAAATCCGACGCTGACACTCGGTTTCTTCAGGGGCTGAATGCAAGGCTGTAGGAAATAGCGTACAAAGTGATCACAAATACTCCGGGTCGCTATACTTCTGCCGACCTACAAACCGCCAGGCCGCAGTAGTAAATAACTTACAAGGAGCGTGTGCGGTGCGACGTCCGATCCTTACCCTCTTCCTGCTCTTGTGCTGGCTGGGCCTG
This sequence comes from Pseudomonas sp. BN515, assembly GCF_029873155.1. NCBI lineage: Bacteria > Pseudomonadati > Pseudomonadota > Gammaproteobacteria > Pseudomonadales > Pseudomonadaceae > Pseudomonas > Pseudomonas sp. BN515. The sequence continues at coordinate 100,377 of NZ_SSOH01000093.1, forward strand.
ACCGTGCCGGCCCAGGCAGCCTTCGATCTGACGCCGCAGAGCAGCGGTGCGACGCTCAATGGAGCGATCGACCTGCTGGAAGACCCGGACGGCACGCTGGACATCCAGGACATGGCCAGGCCAGAGGTGCAACAGCGCTTCACCCCAGCCAACGGCCGCGCCACCGTCGGCCAGAGCCGCAGCGTGTGGTGGGTGCGGGTGCAGCTCAGTCGCAGCGGCGACACTCCGCAGCAATGGTGGCTGGAGAACTCCGGCATCACCGTCTATCGCGTCAGCCTGTTCCTGCCGGATGGCCAGGGCGGCTGGAGCCGGCGGGAAAGCAGCGAAGCCCTGCCGTTTGCCGAAACCCGCGACTATTCCTACCGGCGCATGCTGTTCAAGCTGCCGGAAATCGGCGCTGAGCCCCTCACCCTGTACTTGCGCAGCTATGACCCGGCGGGCAATTCCTTCCCCCTGAAGGTGTGGCAACTGGATGACCTGAAGGAGCTGAAGTCCACCGAGAACCTCGGCTTCGGCCTGGTCTACGGGGTGATCCTGGCGCTGTTTCTCTATAACCTGTTCATCCTCGTGGCGCTGCGCGACAAGGCCTATCTCTGGTACGTGCTGGCCACGTCCTCGGCGCTGGTGTTCATCCTCAGCATGACCGGGCACGGCTTCCAGTACTTCTGGCCCGATGCACCGGTACCGGTGTGGCTGGACCGCATCACCCTGCCCTCGCTCTGGGGCATTTTCGTCATGCGCTTCACCCAGGAGCTGCTCTACACCAAGCGCGGCCTGCGCTGGTCCGACCGCCTGTTCAACGTGGCCTGCGTGCTCTACGCCGTCGCCATCCTGATCAATTTCTTCGGTTATCGCGCCGAGGGCGCCGTCCTGATCGCCGTCACGCCGATCGTGACCGTGCCCACCGCACTGATCAGCGCGGTGATCCGCTGGCGCCAGGGCTTCATTCCGGCGCGCTTCTACCTGATCGGCTACGGCACCGTGCTGGTCAGCACTGCGGTGCTGGTGATGCGCGCCGCCGGCCTGATACAGCCGATCAACTTCACCGCCTACATGTTCCCCGTTGCCATCGCTGCGGAGTCGATCCTGTTCTCCTTCGCCCTTGCCTACCGCATCCAGATGCTCAAGCAGGAGCGCGCCGCCGCCCTGGTGCAGGCCGACCGCGAGAAGGCCGCCCGCCTGGCACAGATGCAGGCCAGCGCCGATGAACTGCAGGCCGCCGTCATCGCCCGGACCGCCGAACTGGCCGCCGCCAACCTGCGCCTCTGCGAGCGCGAACGGGAGCTGGAACACGCCGCCTTCCACGATGCACTGACCGAACTGCCGAACCGTCGCTACCTGATCGAACGCACCGAATCGGCGCTGGCCAACGCCAAGCGACACGAGGAACCGCTGGCGCTGATGCTGATCGACCTCGACCACTTCAAGCCGATCAACGACCGCTTCGGCCATGACGCCGGCGACGAGATGCTGCGCACCATTGGCCGGCGCCTGCGCCAGCATGTACGTGGCGGCGATGCGGTGGCGCGCCTGGGCGGCGACGAATTCGCCGTGCTGATCGGTGGTGCGGATGCCGAGGCCGAGGCGTGCGACCTGGCCCGACGCCTGCTGGAAGAGCTGGCCGCTCCCATGTGCTACGGCGCGGAGCAACTGACGGTAAGCATCAGCATCGGCATCGCCCTGTTCCCGCAGCATGCCCGGCACTTCTCCGGGCTCTACCAGACCGCCGACCAGGCCCTGTACAAGGTCAAGGCCCGGGGTCGCTCGGGCATGGTGTTGTTCGGCGAGGACGGCGAGCTGTCGGAGGAGGCCAGCCTGCAGCTGGATGTGCTGAAGATCCGCAGCGGATTGCTTTAAGAGGCCGCCTAGCGGCCTCTCTTCCTTCGCCAGCAGCGGGCTGATTACAGGCAGGAATCATTGGTGCGCGGCGCACCCTACCCTCTACACGCCACTCAGGCGAGATAGCGCCTCGGCACCCGCGCGGTGACCTTGGTCAGCAACTCGTAGCCGATGGTGCCGCACGCCTGGGCCAGTTCATCCACCGGAAGCTGGGCGCCCCAGAGCTCGACCGGGTCGCCAACCCGGGCGTCCGGCAAGTCACTGAGGTCCACGGCGAGCATGTCCATGGACACCCGCCCCGCGAGCGGCACGCGCTGGCCGTTGACCACCACCGGAGTGCCACTGGGCGCGTGTCGCGGATAGCCGTCGGCGTAGCCGCAGCTCACCGTCCCGATACGCGACGGCCGGGTGGCTTCCCAGGTCGCGCCGTAGCCGACGCTTTCCCCCGCCGCGATCTCGCGCACGGCGATCAGTTGCGCGCTGAGGGTCATGGCCGGCTTCAGGCCCAGCTCGGCAGCGCCGAGGTCTGCAAATGGTGTCGCACCGTAGAGCATGATGCCGGGACGCAGCCAGTCCATATGAGAGGCGGGCATGGTCAGGATCGCGGCGGAGTTGGCCAGGCTGCGCTGATCGAAGTCGAGCTCCAGCAAGTCGAGGAAGGCCTCCAGCTGCACCTCGTTCAGGGTGTGGCCACGCAAGTCGGCGCAGGCGAAATGGCTGATCAGGTTGAGCTCGGCAACCTGAGCCGCGCCGCGCAGGCGGGCATGCCAATGGCGCAGTGCCTCGGGGGAGAAACCCAGGCGGTGCATGCCGGAATCCAGCTTGAGCCAGACGTTCAGCGGGCGCACCAGCGGCGCGGCGAGCAGCGCTTCAGCCTGTTCCGCGCCCTGAACCACCAGGTCCAGGCCGAGTTGGGCGGCCAGCTGGTATTCAGCCGGTTCGAAGCAGCCCTCCAGCAGCAGCACACGCGCCTCATCATCAAGGGCGCGCACCTCAGCGGCCTCTTCCAGACAGGCCACGGCAAAGCCATCGGCCTCGCCACGCAGGCTGGCAACCACCTCGCGCACGCCATGGCCGTAGGCGTTCGCCTTGACCACCGCAAAGGCCTGCCGGCCCGGCGCGCAACGCTTGGCGACGGCGTAGTTGTGGCGGATGGCGGAGAGGTCGACAGCGGCGATCAGCGGGCGCATTGAGGCGGGCTCATGAACGAAAACGGGCGCCCATCATACCGCCTGGTCGCCCGTATTCATTGATCTGCAGCTTATTCGTCGTCGAACTGGTAGGCGCCTGGCGCGAGGTTCTCGAAACGCGAGTACTTGCCGAGGAAGGCCAGCCGCGCGGTGCCCAGCGGACCGTTACGTTGCTTGCCGATGATGATTTCGGCCACGCCCTTGAACTCGGTCTCGGGGTGGTACACCTCGTCGCGGTACACGAACAGGATGATGTCGGCGTCCTGCTCGATCGCACCGGATTCGCGGAGGTCGGAGTTGATCGGGCGTTTGTTCGGGCGCTGTTCGAGGCCCCGGTTCAGCTGGGACAAGGCGATCACCGGGCAGTTGAACTCCTTGGCCAGGGCCTTGAGCGAGCGCGAGATCTCGGAGATCTCGTTCACCCGGCTATCGCCGCTGGAACCGGGAATCTGCATCAGCTGCAGGTAGTCGACCATGATCAGGCCGATCTCGCCGTGCTCGCGCGCCAGGCGGCGGGTACGTGCGCGCATCTCCGAGGGCGAGATGCCGGCGGTGTCATCGATGAACAGCTTGCGGTCGTTGAGCAGGTTGACGGCGGACGTCAGGCGCGGCCAATCGTCGTCGTCGAGGCGGCCTGCGCGGACCTTGGTCTGGTCGATGCGGCCGAGGGACGCGAGCATACGAATCACGATGGATTCGGAGGGCATTTCCAGGGAATACACCAGGATCGCCTTGTCGCTGCGCATCAGGGCGTTTTCCACCAGGTTCATCGCGAAGGTGGTCTTACCCATGGACGGACGGCCGGCAACGATGATCATGTCGGCCGGCTGCAGGCCACTGGTCAGGTTGTCCAGATCGGTGAACCCGGTGGACAGGCCGGTGATGGCGTCACCCGCGTTGAACAGTTCGTCGATGCGGTCGATGGCCTTGACCAGGATGTCATTGATCCCCACCGGGCCGCCGGTCTTCGGCCGCGCCTCGGCGATCTGGAAGATCAGGCGCTCGGCTTCGTCGAGAATCTCCGCTCCAGTCCGTCCCTGGGGCGCGTAGGCGCTGTCGGCGATTTCGGTGCTGATGCCGATCAGCTGGCGCAGGGTGGCGCGCTCGCGAATGATCTGCGCGTAGGCCTTGATGTTCGCCACCGACGGTGTGTTCTTGGCCAATTCACCGAGGTAGGCCAGGCCGCCCACCTGGGGCAGTTGCCCTTCCTTGTCCAGTTGCTCGGACAGGGTCACCACGTCGAATGGCGAGTTGCGCTCGGCCAGCTTGAAGATGGCGCGGAAGATCAGCCGATGGTCATGACGATAGAAGTCGCCGTCGGACACCTGGTCGAGCACGCGCTCCCAGGCATTGTTGTCCAGCATCAGGCCCCCGAGGACGGCCTGCTCGGCCTCGATGGAGTGCGGCGGCACCTTGAGGGCGGCAGTTTGCAGGTCGAACTGTTCCGGGGCGGTGATTTCGTTCATGGGCTCGGAAAATTCTCGGGCTGGAAAGACATCGGGCACGTCACCGCTTTCGCAATGACGTGCCCGATGTTAGCGAGCCGGCACCTGAGTGCAAGCTCACTTCGACGGCTTGCTTAGCCGGCAATCACGATCAGCTTGACCGCAGCTTCGACGTCGGTGTGCAGGTGCAGTGCAACGTCGTACTCGCCAACTTGACGGATGGTGCCGTTCGGCAGGCGGACTTCAGCCTTGGCAACCGGAACGCCAGCGGCGGTCAGGGCGTCAGCGATGTCGTGGGTACCGATGGAACCGAACAGCTTGCCTTCGTCGCCGGCGCTGGCAGTGATGGTCACTTCCAGTTCGGACAGCTGGGCAGCGCGGGCTTCGGCAGCGGCTTTCTTGTCAGCAGCCTGCTTTTCCAGCTCAGCGCGGCGAGCTTCGAACGCAGCAACGTTCTCGGCGGTAGCAGCGGTGGCCTTGCCTTTCGGCAGCAGGAAGTTACGGCCGTAGCCGGACTTTACGTTCACCTTGTCGCCCAGGTTGCCCAGGTTGGCGATTTTTTCCAGCAGGATGACTTCCATTTGGGAATTACCTCTTAACTTTTAACCTTCACCGTTCGCAGGGCCGGCGCCATTCTTGCGCGCCTTGCGTCCGCGAAAATCAATCAGACTGTCGACGATGGCCAGAACCACCAGCAACGGATAGATCAGTTGCATGAACAGCAGCAGCGACACGTACAAGCCCACCAGCCAGAAACCGGCCAGCCCACCCTGCTTCGCCAGACCGTGCACCAGGGCCAGGCCGGCGAATGCCAGCGGCACGCTGCAGATCGGCGTCAGCATCGCCAGCTCCAGGCCCAGGTTCGGACCCAGCAGCATGGCGGCCAGCAGGCCGAAAGCCAGTGCCGGCGGCAGCTTCAGCGCACGAAACTCGTCGCCGAAACCACCGGGGTTGTACAAGGCTGCCTGCCAGTAGCGGCCGAGCATCAGGCTCAGCACGCTGACCAGCTGCAGCAGCGACGCGATCAGGCCGGTCAGGACCGGCGCGACCATGGCTCCCAGACGCGCTCGCTCGTCATCCGCCAATTGCGAATAGACGTTACCCATCACCTGCGGCATGAGCTTCTGCAGCTCAACCGCCATGGCGGTTATGGGTTCGCGGAACACCGCGCCCAGCACCAGGCCGTACAACAGACCAAGCGCCACGCTGATCATCAGCACCCGCGTCCAGGACACGCTGGAACGCAGCACCAGGGCCAACCCCAGCGCGCCAAGCAGCACCATCAAGGTGCGCGGCTCGCCGAAGTACCACCAGCCAAGAGCTGGCAGCAGAGCCCAGGCAATGATGCCGAGAGCATCGTTCACACCACGCCGCAGCAGCACCAGGCTGCCCGCGGCTGCGCTCAGCCAGAACATCAGGGGCAGGGCCGCTGCACCTACCACCACAAGGGTGGCCTGCACACGACCGCGCATGATGAACTCTGCCAGAGCGCGCATTGCGATCTATCCCTTACCTAGGTCGACCGACCGAGATCAACGGCCGTGGCTGTCGGTGTAGGGCAGCAGGGCCAGGTAGCGGGCGCGCTTGATAGCGGTAGCCAGCTGACGCTGATACTTGGCTTTGGTGCCGGTGATACGGCTCGGAACGATCTTGCCGGTTTCGGAGACGTATGCCTTCAGGGTGTTGAGATCCTTGAAGTCGATCTCTTTCACGCCTTCAGCGGTGAAACGGCAGAACTTACGACGACGGAAGAAACGTGCCATGAACTTGGCTCCTCAATAGATCCGTGGATTACTCGTCAGCGTTGTCGCTGTCTTCGCCTTCGGCGGCAGCGTCAGTCTCAACGCGCTCACGGCGCTCACGGCGCTCGTTGCGGTTTTCCTCGGCCTTGAGCATCTCGGACTGGCCAGTGATGGCTTCGTCGCGACGGATGACCAGGTTACGGAGGACGGCGTCGTTGTAGCGGAAGTTGTCTTCCAGCTCGGCGAGGGCTTTGCCGCTGCACTCAACGTTCAGCATCACGTAGTGAGCCTTGTGAACGTTGTTGATGGCGTAGGCCAGCTGACGACGGCCCCAGTCTTCCAGGCGGTGAATCTTGCCACCGTCTTCTTCGATGAGCTTGGTGTAGCGCTCAACCATGCCGCCAACCTGCTCGCTCTGGTCCGGGTGAACCAGGAAGATGATTTCGTAATGACGCATAAATGCTCCTTACGGGTTGTAGCCTGCCAACATCGTGGTCAGGCAAGGAGTGAATATCTCGTTTGGGCTTGCCGGGCCGGGGACGTGCGCGAGCCTGCCCCCACGGCAAGGGGCGACATTCTAGAGAAGGGCTGAATGCCGCGCAAGGTGAATTGGCGAAACTTTGAACAACCCCGGACGGCAGCGTAGCCGTCCGGGGCAAACCGTCATTGGGGACGGCTGCGGCGCTGGCGGACCGCCTCGAACAGGCAGACGCCGGTGGCCACGGAGACGTTGAGGCTGCTGACGCTGCCGGCCATGGGCAGTTTGACCAGGTAGTCGCAGTGCTCGCGGGTCAGGCGGCGCATGCCCTTCCCTTCCGCGCCCATGACCAGCACGGTCGGCCCGGTCATGTCCTGCTGATAGACCTCCTGCTCCGCCTCGCCGGCGGTACCGACCACCCAGAGGCCCTTCTTCTGCAGTTTTTCGAGGGTGCGCGAGAGGTTGGTCACCGCCACCAGCGGCATGACCTCCGCCGCGCCGCAGGCCACCTTGCGCACGGTGGCGTTGAGGGTGGCGGACTTGTCCTTGGGCACGATCACCGCCAGCACGCCGGCAGCATCGGCGGTGCGCAGGCAGGCGCCCAGGTTGTGCGGATCGGTGACGCCATCCAGGGCGAGAAGCAAGGGCGCGCCGGGGGTGCGCTCCAGCAGCTCGTCGAGCATGTTCTCGCCCCAGACCTGGCTGGGGCTGACCTCGGCCACCACGCCCTGGTGGACGCCTTCGGCCCATTCGTCCAGCTCGTGGCGATCCTTGTGACCCACCGCGATGCGATGCTGCCCGGCCAGGTCGAGAAGGACCTGGACCCGCGGATCGTGCCGGCTTTCCGCCAGCCACAGCTGCTTGACGCGTTTGGGGTGATGGCGCAGGAGCGCCTCCACGGCATGCACGCCGTAGACCTTTTCCAACTGACTCATTTCTTGACCTTGCTACCGGGCGCCTTGGGTTTCGGCGGCCCTTTACGGTGTTTCGTGGGTTTGCTGGCAGCCTTCGCCGCCTTGGCTTTCTTTTTCGGCGGTTTGGCGGTGGCCCTGGCGTCGTCCTTACCAGGCTTGTCCAGCGGCTTTTGCGCCGGACGCGCGCCCTTGCTGGACTTTGCGCCCTGACGCGCTTCGTTGAGCAGAGCCTGCTTCACCGCGCGGCTCTTGCTCACATCGGTGTTGCCGAGCATCTCCTCGGCCTGGGCGAGCATCTCCGGCGGCACGGCAGGCAGCGCCTGGACCTTGCCGGCGCGCTGCCGACGCGGCGCCACGGCTGCCCTCGGCTCCTGCTGGAGCGTGGAAGTGTCCCGCTGGGCGTGGCGAGCAGCCCCCTTGGCGCCCCGGCTGCGGCCCTTGCCGACCTTGGGCTCGGCGGCCTTGGCCTTGCCTTTGGCCGGAGCGGACTTGTCGGTACCGCGATTCTTGCGCCCGACCGGCGCAGTGAGGACGCTGTCGGAGAGCTCGAAATCGATCTTGCGTTCGTCCAGATCGACCCGCGCTACCACGACCTCCACCTGGTCACCCAGACGGAAGCTGCGGCCACTGCGCTCGCCGGACAGACGATGGTGAATCGGGTCGAAGTGGTAGTAGTCACCCGGCAGCGCCGTCACGTGCACCAGGCCTTCGACATAGATGTCGATCAGCTCGACGAAGATGCCGAAGCCGGTCACCGCCGAGATCACACCGGGGAAGGTTTCGCCCACGCGGTCGCGCATGTACTCGCATTTCAGCCAGTTGGTGACGTCGCGGGTTGCCTCGTCGGCGCGCCGCTCGGTCATCGAGCACTGCTCGCCCAGCTGGAACAGGCGCGCCTCGTCGTACGGATAGATGCGCGCCTTGGGCATGCTCGCCGCACCAGCGCGCTGCACGTGCGCACTCTCGCGCTTGGAGCGGATCAAGCTGCGGATGGCACGATGCACCAGCAGGTCCGGATAGCGACGGATGGGCGAGGTGAAGTGGGTGTAGGCGTCGTAGTTGAGGCCGAAGTGCCCCTCGTTGTCCGGGCTGTACACGGCCTGACTGAGGGAACGCAGCATCACTGTCTGGATCAGGTGGAAGTCCGGGCGCTCGCGAATTTTCTCCAGCAACGCCTGGTAGTCGCTCGGCGTCGGCTCGTTCTTGCCACGATTGAGAGACAGACCCAGTTCGGCGAGGAACTGACGCAGCTTGTCCAGACGCTCGCTCGGCGGACCTTCGTGAATACGGTAGAGCGAGGGGATCTCGTGCTGCTGAAGGAAGCGCGCGGTGGCCACGTTGGCGCACAGCATGCATTCCTCGATCAGCTTGTGGGCATCGTTGCGCTGGGTCGGCAGGATCTCGGAGATCTTGCGATCGGCGCTGAAGACGATGCGGGTTTCCTGGGTCTCGAAGTCGATTGCCCCACGCACCTGGCGCTGGGCTAACAGCACCTTATAGAGCTTGTAGAGCTGCTCCAGGGGCTTGACCAGATGCGGCAACTGCTCGGCGAACTGCTGGGCTTCGGTGGATTCCGGAGTTTCCAGGAACTGGCTGACCTTGGTGTAGGTGAGCCGCGCGTGGGAATGGATGACCGCTTCGTAGAACTCGTAGCCAGTCAGCTTGCCCGCGCGGGAGATGGTCATGTCGCAGACCATCGCCAGGCGATCCACCAGGGGGTTCAGGGAGCAGAGGCCATTGGACAGCACCTCCGGCAGCATCGGGATGACCTTCTCCGGGAAGTACACCGAGTTGCCGCGGTTGCTCGCTTCCTCATCCAGCGCCGAACCCACCTTTACATAGTGGGAGACGTCGGCGATGGCGACGATCAGGCGCCAGCCGCCACCCTTGCGGGCCTCGGCATACACGGCGTCGTCGAAGTCGCGGGCGTCCTCGCCGTCGATGGTGACCAGGGGCAGGTCACGCAGGTCGATGCGCTTCTCCTTGTCCTTCTCGGCCACTTCGGGCTTGAGCTTGGCCGCTTCCTTGATCACGCCGGCAGGCCATTCATGGGGGATGTCATAGCTGCGCAGGGCGACTTCGATCTCCATGCCCGGCGCCATGTATTCGCCCAGCACCTCCACCACTTCGCCCTGGGCCAGGCGGAAGTTGCTCGGCCACTGCTCGATCTTCACCTGGACGAACTGACCATGCTTGGCAGCGCCCTGCTTGCCGCTGGGCACCAGGACTTCCTGCTGGATCTTCGGGTTGTCGGCCACTACCCGGGCTATCCCGCTTTCTTCAAAGAAGCGGCCAACCAGTGTTTCGTGGGCCCGCTCGATGATCTCCACCAGTGCGCCTTCGCGGCGGCCTCGGCGGTCGACACCAGCCACCCGGGCCAGGGCGCGGTCGCCATCGAACACTAGGCGCATCTGTGCAGGGCTGAGGAAAAGGTCTTCGGAGCCGTCGTCGGGAATAAGGAAACCGAAGCCATCACGGTGGCCGCTGACGCGTCCGCAGATGAGGTCGAGTTTGTCCACAGGCGCGTAGGTACCGCGACGGGTATAGATGAGCTGGCCATCGCGCTCCATGGCACGGAGCCGGCGGCGCAGTGCCTCCAGCTGCTCATCAGTGGTCAGGCCGAACTCTTCCACCAGCTGTTCACGACTGGCTGGGGCGCCGCGCTCATCGAGGCGCTGCAGGATCAACTCGCGGCTGGGGATGGGGTTTTCGTATTTTTCCGCCTCGCGAGCGGCCTCGGGGTCGAGGTTCTGCCAATCGGCCATCAGGGGGTGATCACCTTTTTATCCATAGAGGGATTTGCCATGGGTCTTATTGAAGCGCGAATTCCGATTGTCGGTCAGCTTAGTCCGAAGAATAATTTTTTTCGCGCTCAGGGGTTTACAACACAAAAGTCGGCTCGTATAGTTCGCGCCCACAGCGTCGCTGAGACGTTGTGAAGGAAGCAGATGAGCAATCATCGCATCCAGAAGTGCCCAGGTGGCGGAATTGGTAGACGCACTAGGTTCAGGTCCTAGCGGTGGCAACACCGTGGAAGTTCGAGTCTTCTCCTGGGCACCACTTCTTTGAAGCCGAGCCGCAAAGCTCGGTTTCTCGTTTAACGGATCGTATGGTTCCGTATCGTTCAACGATGAACACCATATAAGTCGATGAGCAATCATCGCAATGTGCCCAGGTGGCGGAATTGGTAGACGCACTAGGTTCAGGTCCTAGCGGTGGCAACACCGTGGAAGTTCGAGTCTTCTCCTGGGCACCACTCTTAAACAAAGCCGAGCTCTGCTCGGCTTTGTGCTTTCTGGCTTCCGGACATTCCGCGAAGACCGCCAGATCAGGGGCCGAACTTGCGCCCGCCCCCTCGTCCGAATTCCCTTTTATGCCTTGAACTGCCCCAGACTGGCTTTGAGCTGGTCAGCCAGGCCGGCCAGCACGCGCCCGCTGCTCGCGGTCGCCGCCACTGCCTCAGCCGCCAGGCTGGCTTCGGCATGAATCACATCCACCCGGCCACGTACGCCATCGGCGCCCGCCGCCTGGTGTTCCGCTGCTCGAGCCGCAGCCTGCACCGCGCCATGCACCTGCTCCACCGCCTGCTGCACGCTTTGCTGCAAACGCTCGCTGTCACGCAGCGCTTCCAGCCCTTCCACGGCGCGCTCGCGAGCCTGGGAAATGGCCGAAACCGCCTCCCGCGCCCCGGTCTGCAGCGCGGCGATATGCTCCTGGATGTCGCCCGTGGATTGCTGGGTCTTGCTGGCCAGCGCGCGCACTTCGTCGGCAACCACGGCGAAACCCCGACCACTCTCCCCCGCCCTCGCCGCTTCGATGGCCGCATTCAGCGCCAGCAGGTTGGTCTGCTCGGCAATGCCGTGAATCACCGACAGCACCATTTCGATCTGCTCGCTCTGGCGGGCCAGCCGCTCGATCACCTCGGAACCGTTCTGCACCCGCGCTTCCAGGTTCTCGATCAGGCCGCCAACCTTGCGCGCAATTGCCGCGTTGTCCTGCGCAGCCTGACGGATATCACCCACCTGGCGCAGGGTGTCCTGCATGGCCTGGCTCTCGGATTGAGCCTCGGCCACCATGCCCGCCAGCGCACTGAGACTGCCTTCCACTTCGCTGCGCTGGCGATGGGCCGCCGATTCGGCAGACTGGCTGCGCTCGGACAGCGCCTTGATCTCCAGCCCGGTGCGCTGCGCTACATCACCCGCCTCGCGGACGATGGGCTGCAGCTTGTCGACGAATCGGTTTACCGCTGTGGCCATTTCCCCGACCTCGTCACGACTGTCGATACGAACCCGACGCGTCAGATCACCCTCTCCGGCCGCCAGATCGTTCAGCGCATCGATCAGCAAACGCAGACGAACCACCACGCGGCGCCCCAGCACCACGGCCAGCACCAACAGCACGCCAAGCCCAACCAGCGCCAGCCCCAGGCCGATGCGCCAGCGCAGCTCATCAGCCGCGGATTCCACGGCCTGGCGAGTACCCGCACTCATGCTTCCAGCCGTCTCGCGAGCTGATTGCAGGCGCGCGGTGAGCGCGGCACTGCTCTCGCTGGCGGCGCCGGAAAGGCTTTCGCCCACCAGCTCGCCACCACTGGCGATCAGGGCGGAGAAGCGCTGGTCCAGCGCCTTCAACTGCTCCTCCACTGCGGCAGTGGAAACACCCATTCGCACCTTGCCGATCTCCACACCGTTGGGGCTGATGGAGGCTTCCACCAGATAGACGGAGGGATCGCCGGCGGCCGCATTCAGCACCTTGTCCAGCGCACGCTCGCCCTGCCCCTTGGCCAGCAACGCCTTGATCAGCGGGTTCTCGCGATTGAGATAGCGGGTCAGGTGCTGCCCACTGGCATCGTCATAGATGACGAAGAGCACATTGGGATTGCGCTGGGCGCGGCGGGCGAATTCGGAAAGCGTGGGCACGTCGTTGTCCCACATGGCCCGAGGCGCCACGGCGGCGAGCAATTGGGCGAGGTCGTTGGCCGACTCCTTGAGGTTCTGCTCAAGGGTCTGGCGCAACTGCCCCTGCTCCTGCTGGAGGCGCGCACTGAGCGCAGCCCCCAGGCGTTCGCGCGTCTTGCCGGAAAGCGCACTGAGGCTACCGGATACTTCCTGTCCGGCCTGTTCGAGATCACCCGCCAGGCGCTGGGTGTCACCACCCAGGCGAACACCCAGCTCGTCCACCAGGGAATTCACGGTGCTCCGCGTGAGGGCAACGGCCACCAGCACCTGCACCAGCAAGGCAACCCCGAGGGCAATGAACACCGGACGCAACAAACGGCTCTGCAACAAAGACAGGATGGCTGACACGACTTGTGGCTCCTTAACGACCGTTACCGCTATAACGGCGACAACCCGGATTTATAAAGTGCCAGCAAGGTGCGTGCCGACCAGCAGCGCGACATTTGAAACCACCAAAACGACGAAGGGCCGCACTAGGCGGCCCTTCTGGGGAGTCGGAAGACTCAGGCGTACGGGTGACGCAGGACAATCGTCTCGTTACGGTCGGGACCAGTGGAGATGATATCGATGGGCGCACCCACCAGCTCTTCCACGCGCTTGATGTAGGCGCGGGCGTTTGCCGGCAGTTCTTCCAGGCTCTTGGCGCCGACGGTGGATTCGCTCCAGCCCGGCATTTCCTCGTAGATCGGCTGCAGGCCGATGTAGCTGTCGGCATCGGTCGGCGCATCTTCCAGCAGCTCGCCGTTGGCACCCTTGTAGCCGGTGCAGATGCGGATGGTTTCCAGACCATCGAGCACGTCCAGCTTGGTCAGGCACAGGCCGGAGATGCTGTTGATCTCGATGGCGCGACGCAGGATCACGGCATCGAACCAGCCGCAGCGACGGGCGCGGCCAGTGGTCGAACCGAATTCATGACCACGCTTGGCCAGGAAGGCGCCGGTCTCATCGAACAGCTCGGTCGGGAACGGACCAGAGCCCACGCGAGTGGTGTAGGCCTTGGTGATACCGAGGATGTAGTCGAGGTACAGCGGGCCGAAACCGGAGCCGGTGGCGGTACCGCCAGCGGTGGTGTTGGAGCTGGTGACGTACGGGTAGGTGCCGTGGTCGATGTCCAGCAGCGAGCCTTGCGCGCCTTCGAACATGATGTAGGCGCCCTGCTTGCGCAGCTGATGCAGGCGCGCGGCGACGTCGGTCATCATCGGCTTGAGCAGCTCGGCGTAGGCCAGAGCTTCGTCGAGGGTCTTCTGGAAGTCGACCGCCGGCTCTTTGTAATAGTTCTGCAGGACGAAGTTGTGGTAGTCCAGCAGCTCGCCCAGCTTGGCGGCAAAACGCTCGCGGTGGAACAGGTCGCCGATGCGCAGGCCGCGACGGGCCACCTTATCTTCGTAGGCCGGGCCGATACCGCGACCGGTGGTGCCAATCTTGGCGTCGCCACGGGCCTTTTCACGCGCCTGGTCCAGGGCAACGTGGTACGGCAGGATCAGGGTGCAAGCCGGGCTGATGCGCAGGCGCTCGCGCACCGGTACACCTTTCTCTTCCAGCTTGGTGATTTCGCGCATCAGCGCATCGGGCGCTACCACGACGCCGTTGCCGATCAGGCACTCGACATTCTCGCGCAGGATGCCGGACGGGATCAGGTGCAGCACGGTCTTCTCGCCATCGATCACCAGGGTGTGACCGGCGTTGTGGCCGCCCTGGTAACGCACGACGGCGGCAGCCTGGTCGGTCAGCAGATCGACGATCTTGCCCTTACCCTCATCACCCCACTGGGTGCCCAGGACTACGACATTCTTACCCATAACACTTGTCCTCTTCGCAGAAGCTCGATGCCGGCAGCCGCCGGCGGAAAACACGGAAACTCGTTAGTGGCCGGCAGTCTCACACCGGCCATGAAGCCACTTCCTAGGAAAGCGCTGCCACTTGCCAGCGCCCGTCACGCAGGAGCAGCTGGCGATCGCAACCCGCTTCAGACGCACTTGCAACTTCCTGCCCCGGCAGGGCCTGCACCACGCGCTGCCCATCGGAACGCAGGCGTTTGACCTCGTACCACAGATAAGGGTCGTGGCTGTCCGGCGCCCAGATACCGGGAATCGGCTGGTCCAGCGCCATGTTGCCCAGGGTCACCAGGGTCTTCAGGTCGGTAGAGAAACCGGTGGCCGGACGGGCGCGACCGAAATCAGCGCCGATGTCGTCATAGCGGCCGCCCTGGGCGATGGACTGCCCGACGCCCGGAACGAAGGCGGCGAAGACCACCCCGGTGTGATAGTGGTAGCCGCGCAGCTCGCCCAGATCGAAATAGAGCGGGAGTTCGGGATAGCGCAGTTCCAGGGCGTCGGCGATGGCGATCAGCTCGTCCAGCGCGCGATGCACATCTTCCGGCGCATCCATCAGCACGCCCTGGGCCAGATCCAGCACTTCGCGGCTGCCACAGAGCTCGGCCAGGGAGCGGAGCATGGAAGCCAGCTCGTGCGGCAGGTCTGCGGTCAGCTCGGCAACTTCGTCTACTGCCTTGCGCTGCAGGGCATCGAACAGGCTGCGCTCGACTTCACCGGAAAGACCAGCAGCCCGGGCCAGGCCACGATAGATACCGACGTGACCGAGGTCCATGTGCACGTCCGGCACAGCAGCCAGCTCGAGCATTTCGAGCATCAGGCTGATGACCTCGACGTCGCTCGCCGGACTGGCGTCGCCGTAAAGCTCGGCACCCAGCTGGATCGGGCTGCGCGAAGTGGACAGTGCGCGCGGCTTGGCGTGCAGCACGCTGCCGGCGTAGCACAGGCGGTTCGGGCCTTCACGGCGCAGGGTATGGGCGTCGATACGCGCCACTTGCGGCGTGATGTCGGCACGGAACCCCATCAGGTGGCCCGACTGCGGGTCGGTCACCTTGAAGGTGCGCAGGTCGAGGTCCTGACCGGCGCCGGTCAGCAGGGACTCGAGATATTCGATATGCGGAGTGACTACGAAGTCATAGCCCCAACGCTGGAACAGATCCAGCACCTGGCGGCGGGCTGCCTCGATGCGTGCCGCCTCGGGCGGCAGTACTTCTTCGATACCGTCTGGCAGCAGCCAGCGATCTACCGTTGCCATTTCGCCAATCCCCTCTCAACCGGGCGGCAAGCCATCAGTGAAGCAGATAAAGGAGGCCAGTCCCCAGCAACATGCTGGACAGGCCCATCAGGCGGAGATGGCGGTCCTTGAACTCCGCCAACCCAAGCACCGCGGCGCGCCAACGGCGCGGATAGAGGAAGGGCAGGATGCCTTCCAGCACCAGCATCAGACAAAAGGCAATGCCGAGTTCCTGCCACATGATTCCCGCGGACGCAAAAAAGCCGGGATTTCCCGGCTGACCCATGATAACACGTTTTCCCTGACGGTCACCCCGGCGGACGATGAGCGTCCACCGGGGGCCTTACGTCAGCGTGCAGCCTTGTCCAGATAGCGGAAGAAATCGCTATTGGGGTCCAGGACCATCACGTCGCTCTTGTTGGCAAAGCTTTCGCGATAGGCCTGGAGGCTGCGGTGGAAGGAGTAGAACTCCTGATCCTGACCGTACGCCTTGGCATAGATTGCGGCCGCCTTGGCATCGCCATCACCTCGGGTTTCCTCGGCTTCACGATAGGCCTCGGCCAGCAGCACGCGGCGCTGACGATCGGCGTCGGCACGAATGCCTTCAGCCAGTTCCGAACCCTTGGCACGGTGCTCGCGAGCTTCACGCTCACGCTCGGTGCTCATCCGCTCGAACACGCTGCGGTTCACTTCCTTGGGCAGGTCGATAGCCTTCACCCGCACATCCACCACCTCGATGCCCAGCTCCTTGCTGGCCATGCGATTGAGGGCAGCCGTGATGTCCGCCATCAGCGCATCGCGCTCACCGGATACCACTTCGTGCAGGGTGCGCTTGCCGAACTGGTCGCGCAGACCGGCCTCAAGACGACGGGACAGACGCTCGTCGGCAATCTGCTTCATGCCGGAAGTCGCGGTATAGAAACGCTCGGCATCAGCCACGCGCCACTTGGCGTAGGCATCCACCATCACCGCTTTCTTCTCCAGGGTGAGGAAGCGCTGGGTCGGCGAGTCCAGGGTCAGCAGACGCGCGTCGAACTTGCGCACCTGGTTGACGTACGGAATCTTGAAGTGGATGCCGGGCTGGACGTCAGCCTCAACGATGCGGCCGAACTGCAGGAGCACCGCCTTCTCGGTCTGCGACACGATGTACAGGCTGCTCCAAAGGAGCAGTGCCACCACCACGCCGCCGATCAGGGCAAACAGCGATTTATTGCTCATCAGCGACTCTCCCTGGAACGCAGATTGCGCTGCTGCAAGTCAGTGGCGACGCGCGATCCGAGGTCGCTGCCGCTCGCGGCAGCCGATGCTGCCGGCGCTACCGGCGCCTGGCTGGAGCCACGGTTATCGATCATCTTGTCCAGCGGCAGGTAGAGCAGGTTGCTCTGGCCGTCCTTGCCGGAAACCAGCACCTTGCTGGTATTGGCCAGCACATCCTGCATGGTTTCGAGGTACAGACGCTGGCGAGTGACTTCCGGTGCCTTGTGATACTCGACCAGCAGCTTGCTGAAGCGATCGGCTTCACCCTGGGCACGAGCAATCACTTCATCGCGGTAGCCGTTGGCGTCCTCGATGATGCGCTGGGCCTGGCCACGAGCCTCGGGCACCACGGCATTGGCGTAGGCTTCAGCCTGGTTCTTGGCGCGCTGTTCGTCCTCACGGGCGCGGATCACGTCGTCGAAGGCTTCCTGCACTTCACGCGGTGCTGCCGCGCTCTGCACGTTGACCTGAGTAACGGTGATGCCGGTGCGGTAGGTGTCGAGGAAGCGTTGCAGACGCTCCTTGATCTCGCTCGCCATCAGCTCACGGCCCTCGGTCAGCACCTGGTCCATCTCGGTAGAGCCGACGACGTGACGCAGAGCGCTCTCGGTGGCGTGCTGCAGGCTGACTTCAGGCTGGTCGACGTTAAGGACGAAGTCCTGAAGGTTGCTGATCTTGTATTGGACGGTGAGCGGCACTTCGACGATGTTTTCGTCCTCGGTGAGCATCTGCCCCTGCTTGCTATAGGCACGCTCGCGGGTGACGTTCTCCTGGAACTTGCGATCGATCGGCGGGAAGTAGATGTTCAGGCCGGGGCCGACAGTCTCGTAGTACTTGCCGAAGCGCAGCACCACGGCCTGCTCCTGCTCATCCACCACATAGACCGCGCTGTACAGCCAGACCACGGCAAGCAGGGCCAGGCCGATGCCGAGCAGGCCGAAACCGCCCGATCTGCCGCCGCCATCATCGCCGCCGCCGCCACGTTTCTTGCCGCTGCCGAACAATCCGTTCAGGCTGTCCTGCAGCTTGCGGAAGGCCTCGTCCAGGTCCGGTGGCCCTTTGCGGTCGCCACCACGGCGTCCACCCCAGGGGTCCTGGTTATTCGAGTTGCCACCCGGCTCGTTCCAAGCCATAGCGCTCTCCATACTGATAAAGCAAAGACGCGCCCACGGCGCGCCCGCCCATGCTACCCAAGCCCGCGGCCCGCCGCAAAATCACCTAAACGGGCTTTATTGCAAAGTGTGTTGCTCTAGAAACTCGCTCGGCTGCCAGCCTTCACGACTGACCAATCGATTCAACTCAACGCGCGGCAAACGCACTGCGAGGAGAATCTCACCGGCCTCGTTGTGATCCTCGGTCTGCACCGCGCCAAGGGCAAAGAACTGGGCCCGCAACCGGCCGAAACGCTGCGGCAGGCGCAGGGTACCCACGAACAGGTCCTCACCCAACAACTCGGCTACCGCCTGTTCCAGCAGCTCCAGGCCGCTGCCGTCGCGCGCAGACAGCCAGACCCGTTCGGGTTTGCCATCTCCGTCGCGCTGGATATGCGGCTCGACGCTTTCCAACAGGTCGACCTTGTTATAGACCTCCAGCATAGGCAGGCCTTCAGCGCCGATCTCGCCCAGCACTGCCAGCACCTGCTCGATCTGCGCCATGCGCTCTGGCTCGTGGGCGTCGATCACATGCAGCAGCAGGTCAGCGCTGGCAGACTCTTCAAGGGTAGCCCGGAAGGCCTCCACCAGCTTGTGCGGCAGGTGACGAATGAAGCCTACGGTGTCGGCCAGCACGATCGGACCCAGGTCATCCAGCTCAAGCCGGCGCAGGGTCGGGTCGAGGGTGGCGAACAACTGGTCAGCGGCATAAACCTCGGAAGTGGTCAGCGCATTGAACAGCGTGGACTTGCCAGCGTTCGTGTAGCCGACCAGGGACACGGAGGGAATATCCGCACGCTTGCGCCCACGACGGGCCTGCTCGCGCTGGCTGCGCACCTTCTCGAGACGCTGCTTGATCTGGCGAATACGAATTCGCAGCAAGCGACGGTCGGTTTCCAACTGGGTTTCACCCGGACCACGCAAGCCGATACCACCTTTCTGGCGCTCAAGGTGAGTCCAGCCACGCACCAGGCGCGTGCTCATATGGTTGAGCTGGGCCAGTTCGACTTGCAGCTTGCCCTCATGGGTACGGGCACGCTGGGCGAAGATGTCGAGAATCAGACCGGTACGGTCAAGCACCCGGCACTCGAAGGCGCGCTCGAGGTTGCGCTCCTGGCTGGGTGTGAGGGTGTGATTGAAGATGACCAGTTCAGCCTTCTCGGCCCTCACCAGGTCATGCAATTCATCAACTTTGCCGCTGCCGATCAGGTACTTGGCCGTTGGCTGGTGACGGGTAACGGAGACAAATGCCACCGTGTCCGCACCGGCCGAACGTGCAAGTTCCAGGAATTCCTGCGGGTCTTCGCGCGCCTCGGGATCTTGACCTTCCAGATGAACCAGGATGGCCCGTTCACCACCACCAGGGCGTTCGAAAAACAAAGCAGTCTCCTATCAGGCGTTACCCGGCTCAGGCTGCTCCTGCTCGGAGGCGCTGGGCAGGCGTACCGGACGACTCGGTACAACGGTGGAAATGGCGTGTTTGTAGACCATCTGGCTGACAGTGTTCTTCAGCAGAATCACGAACTGGTCGAAGGATTCGATCTGGCCTTGCAGCTTGATGCCGTTTACCAGATAGATGGAAACCGGTACGCGTTCCTTACGCAGGGTATTGAGGTAAGGGTCTTGTAGCGAATGCCCTTTTGACATGTGCCGCTCTCCTTTAGGGATCAATCGTTTTAGTTTTCAAATGACAAGAAAAGATGACTGGTATCCGCCCTACCCCCAAGGATAGACGGTAACCGGTGAGGTCTCAGCTCAATATGGAGACCGACCTCAGGTATTTCAAGGTACGCGGCAGATTGTCGCAAGCCAGGCTGTCCAACCAGTACAGATCGGACCAACTGCGTAACCAGGTGAACTGTCGCTTGGCGAGTTGACGAGTGGCGATGATGCCTCGCTCCTCCATCTCGTCCCGGGTCAGCACGCCATCCAGGTAATCCCAGGCCTGGCGATAACCGACCGCCCTTATAGACGGCAGTCCCGCATGCAAGTCACTTCTGCGGCGCAGCGCTTCGACCTCTTCGATGAAGCCCTGTTCCAGCATCAAGCGAAAACGTTGCGCAATTCTTTCGTGCAGTACCTGGCGATTCGCCGGCGCAATGGCCAAGTGCGCGACAGTATACGGCAAATGCGCCGTTCCTGGCGTGTTCCCGGCCGTATTTTGCGCAGCCTGGCGCTGTCGATGGGCGGTCATGGTGAGCCCGCTGACCTTGTAGACCTCAAGTGCGCGGGTCAGCCTCTGGGGGTCGTTGGGATGGATACGCGCGGCAGATTC
The DNA here is from genome assembly GCF_029873155.1 of Pseudomonas sp. BN515. Taxonomy (NCBI): domain Bacteria; kingdom Pseudomonadati; phylum Pseudomonadota; class Gammaproteobacteria; order Pseudomonadales; family Pseudomonadaceae; genus Pseudomonas; species Pseudomonas sp. BN515. The sequence goes on from NZ_SSOH01000093.1 coordinate 120,692, forward strand.
CGGGTCGACCGCTGCCAGCTCCCGATGCAGAGCATCCCAGCCTTCGCGGGCGGCACGGGCTTCCAGCTCGGCGCGCACCTCAGGGTCGGCGCTGGGCATATCCGCCAACCCCTCCAGCAACGCCTTGTAATACAACATGGTGCCACCCACCAGCAGCGGAATCCTCCCCCGGGCGGTGATTTCCGCCATGGCAGCCAGTGCATCGGCGCGGAACTCAGCGGCGGAGTAGCTTTCGGCCGGATCGCGGATATCGATCAGCCGATGGGGAAATTCGGCCAGGGTGGCCTTGTCCGGCTTGGCGGTGCCGATGTCCATGTCGCGGTAGATCAATGCCGAATCGACACTGATCAATTCGCAAGGCAGCGTGCGCGCCAACTCCAGCGCCAGGTCAGTCTTGCCGGCGGCAGTGGGCCCCATGAGAAAAATTGCCGGCGGCAGCCGTTCAGTCATGATCAGCGACCGCGCAGGAACAGCTTGTCCAGGTCATCCATGCCCAGCTGCGTCCAGGTCGGACGCCCGTGGTTGCACTGGCCGCTGCGTTCGGTGTGTTCCATATCTCGCAGCAGGGCATTCATTTCCGGCTGGGTCAGACGGCGATTGGCACGCACGGCGCCATGGCAGGCCATGGTGCCCAGCAATTCATTCAGGTGCGCCTGGATACGGTCACTGGTGCCGTATTCCAATAGATCGGACAGGACGTCGCGCACCAATTGCGAGGCCTCTGCCTGTCTCAGGAGGGCCGGAATCTGGCGAATAGCCAGGGTTTCCGGACCAAGGCGCTGCAATTCGAAGCCCAGGCGGCGGAACCACTCGCCGTGCTCCTCGGCGCAATCGGCTTCGCGCTGGCTGACGGCGATGGATTCCGGCACCAGCAACGGCTGCCCCTTGAGCCCTTCACTGGCCATCGCGACCTTCAGCCGCTCGTATGTGATGCGTTCATGGGCCGCGTGCATATCTACCAGCACCAGCCCCTGGGCATTCTCGGCCAGGATGTAGATGCCCTTGAGCTGAGCCAGGGCGTAGCCCAGCGGCGGCACATCACCCTGGGCTTCCGGCAGCGCGGCAGGTGCGGAGGCGGCGGGCAGCGGCGCGAAGTATTCGCGATAGGCGCCCTGGGCCTCGGCGATCGGTACGGCAGGTTGCGGACGCGGCGCCTGGTAACCCCCTGTCGGCGGGCGCCAGGCCGGCTCGGCGGCAGGCCGTTCCAGCACATTGGCCGCGAGACTCATCTCACCCTGGGGACCAAACTCGCCAGCGGCAAGGCCGGTCGGACGCACGACGGCATCGGTGGCAGCCGGCGCAGCCAGTTGGTCTTCAGGACGCACCTCGCCCAAGGCGCGGTGCAGAGTGCCATAGAGGAAGTCGTGGACCATGCGACTGTCACGGAAGCGCACTTCGTGCTTGGTCGGGTGCACGTTGACGTCGACGACCGCAGGATCGACTTCGAAGAACAGCACGAAGGTCGGGTGCCGGCCGTTGTACAGCACGTCGCGATAAGCCTGGCGCACCGCGTGGGCGACCAGTTTGTCGCGCACCATGCGTCCATTCACATAGAAGTACTGCAGATCCGCCTGGCTGCGGGAAAAAGTCGGCAGGCCAACCCAGCCCCAGAGATGCAGGCCGTTACGCTCCACCTCGATGGGCAGTGCCTGCTCCAGGAACGCCGGCCCACAGACCGTGGCAACGCGGCGGGCGCGGGCAATGGCGTCGCGCGCCTCATGGAGGGCGAAGATGGTCTTGCCGTTATGGCGCAGGTGGAACGCCACATCGAAGCGGGCCAGGGCCAGGCGCTTGATGACTTCCTGCAGGTGATCGAATTCGGTCTTCTCCGCACGCAGGAACTTGCGCCGCGCCGGCGTATTGAAGAACAGGTCTCGCACTTCCACCGAGGTACCGACGGGGTGGGCGGCAGGCTGCACCCGCGCCTCCATGTCACGACCTTCGGTCTCCACCTGCCAGGCCTGGTCGGCGTCGGCGGTACGCGAGGTCATGGTCAGGCGCGCAACGGAGCTGATGGAGGCCAGCGCTTCGCCACGGAAGCCCAGGCTCATCACCCGTTCGAGGTCTTCAAGGTCGCGAATCTTGCTGGTGGCGTGACGCGCCAGGGCCAGCGGCAGGTCCTCGGGCGGAATACCGCCGCCATCGTCGCGCACCCGCAACAACTTGACGCCGCCCTGCTCCACCTCGACGTCAATGCGCCGGGCACCGGCATCCAGGCTGTTCTCCAACAGTTCCTTGATGACCGAGGCGGGACGCTCGACCACCTCACCGGCGGCGATCTGGTTCGCCAGCCGCGGAGTGAGCAGCTGGATACGCGGCAAGTTGCTCATGGCTGGGCCGCCAAGGTCGCGGCGGGAATGTTGAGGACCTGGCCGACCTTGACGTTGTCGCTGGACAGCGAGTTGGCTTTGCGCAGTGTCGCGACGCTCACCTCGTAGCGCTGGGCAATCAGCGCCAGGCTCTCGCCGGAGGTCACGACATGCTCGCGCGGGCCAATGGCGATCTTGCCCTGGTCACGCAGCCAGGCGATGTAGGTGCCGGGCGGCGGGTTCTGCTGGAAGAACTGTTTGACGCCAGCCTTGATCGAGCGCGCCAGTGCCTGTTGGTGGCCCGGCGAAGCCAGCTTCTGTGATTCGTTATGGTTGGAGATGAAGCCGGTCTCCACCAGGATCGAGGGGATGTCCGGCGACTTCAGCACCATGAAGCCGGCCTGCTCCACCCGGCGCTTATGCAGCGGGGTGACCTTGCTGACGTTGGACAGCACCTTCTGGCCAACATTGAGGCTGGAGGACATGGTCGCGGTCATCGACAAGTCGAGCAGAACGCCGGCGAGCATGCGGTCCTTGTCGTCAAGGCTGACACTGCCATCTCCGCCAATCAGGTCGGAGCGGTTTTCGTTGTCAGCCAGCCAGCGCGCGGTTTCCGAGGTTGCACCGCGATCGGACAGGGCGAATACCGAAGCACCGAACGCGCTGCGACTGGGCGCGGCATCGGCGTGAATGGAAACGAACAGGTCAGCACCCTTCTTGCGGGCGATCTCGGTGCGCTTGCGCAACGGGATGAAGTAATCGCCGGTACGTACCAGCTCGCCACGGAAGCCCTTCTCCTGGCTGATCTGGCGCTGCAGTTCCTTGGCGATGGCCAGGGTCACGTTCTTCTCGTGCTGGCCCTTGGGCCCAAGGGCGCCCGGGTCTTCACCGCCGTGGCCGGCGTCGATGGCGACCACGATGTCACGCTTGCCGCCCGGCACCGGCGGCAGCTTGCTGGGCGCCGGCTGGGTCGGCGTAACCGGCGGCTGCGGCGTGCTCGGCGCGGTGGCCACCTGGGGCGCACTGGCTTCGCTGGCGGCCGCTTCCGGGTCGAACAGGTCCACCACCAGGCGGTTGCCGTACTGCTGGTTGGGCGCCAGGGAGAAGCTCTTCGGCGTCACGGCGGACGACACGTCGATCACCACGCGCAAGTCGGTAGGGCTGCGCTGGGCGGAGCGGACACTGGTAATCGGGGTGTTGCTGAGGGACAACTGCTCCAGCTTGGTAGCCAGCTGGGCGCCATTGATATCGATGACGATGCGGTTGGGAGCCGTCAGGGTGAAGACGGAATGCTGCACCGGTCCGGATAAATCGAAGACCAGGCGGGTATTGTCAGGCGCGCGCCAAAGCCGCACCCCGCGGACCTCCGCGGCAGCCAGGACATCAGCGGCGAACGCCGCAAGTAGAACCCCAATCCCGGCAAACAGTGCGCGCGAGCGCATACCCCACCCCATCTTTATTTTCATGCTCCCAAGGCCAGGGCGGCACACCATGCTTCGCCACGTTTGGTATGTGGCGAAAAACGCAGCGAACGGCCGCCCGCTTGCGGCGTAATGTTAATGTCCAGGTCGGCCTTTGGCAAAATGCCGGCGCCCCGCTGGGGCCACTCGATCAGGCACAACGCATCGCCTTCGAAGTAGTCGCGGATACCCAGAAATTCCAGTTCTTCCGGGTCGGCCAGACGGTATAGATCGAAATGGAAGGCGCGCTTGTCACCTATTTCATAAGGCTCGACCAGGGTGAAGGTGGGGCTTTTCACCGCACCGGCATGACCCAACCCCCGCAGGAGGCCGCGAGATAGCGTGGTCTTGCCCGCTCCAAGATCCCCGTGCAGATAGAGAATGCCGTGCCCTTCGGTCAGGGTCGCGAGACGAGCGCCGAGGGCCATCATGGCGTCCTCGCCTTCGGCATACAGGATCACTTCAGGCACGGTGCAAACTCCTCGAGCAACTGACGAATGGTCGGAATGAGATCACTGGCTGCCAGCCCCCGGCCGCCCCGGGCCAGGCTCTCGCCCGCGCAGGCGTGTAGCCAAACGGCCAGGCAGGTGGCCGAATAGGCGTCCATCCCCTGGGCGAGCAAGGCACCTATCAACCCGGCAAGTACATCGCCGAGCCCGGCTCCGGCCATTACCGGATGGCCACGATCACAGAGTGCGAGACGGCCATCGGGGGCCGCCACCAGACTGCCGGCGCCCTTGAGCAGGACAACGGCATCGAATTTCTGCGCCAGCGCAAGCACTGCGCGCGGCCGGTCAACCTGAACCTCGGCAGTGGAAATTCCCAGCAGGCGCGCAGCCTCGCCCGGATGAGGCGTGATCACGCTGCCCGCAGGCAGGCGGACGTGCTCGCCCGCCAGCAGATTGAGCGCATCGGCGTCCCACACCTGGAACGATTCCAGGCCTGCGAGGACGCTGAGCAGGCTGCGGCCCCAGGCGTCCTGCCCCAGGCCGGGCCCCGCCACCAGCACATCAGCCCGGTCCGCCAGGGCCAACAGCTGGTTGGCCGAACTCACGCCGGTACACATCACTTCCGGACGCCGCGACAGCGCGGCCATCACGTGCTCCGGCCGGGTCGCCAGCGACACCAGCCCGGCCCCGCTTCGCAGCGCACTCTCCGCCGCAAGCAGCGCCGCGCCACCCAGCCCACGGTCGCCGCCGACCACCAGCAGGTGGCCGAACTGCCCCTTGTGCGCGGTGCGCGGACGCGGCGCCAGGCGCCTCAGGCTGCCGGCCGCCATACGTTCGGCGATGCGGGGCGTCACCGCGACCAGGGCGGGATCGGCCTGCAGATCGTCGAATACCAGCTCGCCCACCTGGTTCGGAGCATCGGCGGTAAACAAACCCAGCTTGAGTCCGATGAAGGTCACCGTCAGGTCCGCACGCACTGCCACGCCAAGCACGCGACCGGTGTCGGCGCAGACGCCGGATGGGATGTCCACGGCCAGTACCGGCAGGCCACTGGCGTTGAGCAGGCGGATGGCCTGGGCGTAGGGTTCACGCACATCGCCAGACAGCCCAGTGCCCAGCAGGGCGTCCACCACCACGCCCTCAAGGACGGTGCATTCGCTCCAGGGCTGAATGGTGACGCCTACGGCGGCGGCCTCATCTCGCGCCAGCGCCGCGTCGCCGGTCAGCGCATCGGCAGCGCCCACAGCCAGCACCTTCACCTGCCAACCGGCACGCTGGGCCAGGGCCGCAACCAGATAGCCATCGCCGGCATTGTTACCCCGCCCGGCCAGCACGCTGAGGCAGCCGGCTTCCGGCCAACGCCGACGCAGGGCGCGCCAGGTCGCGTGGGCGGCACGCTGCATCAACTCGAAGCCGGGCGTGCCGGCGGCGATAAGGCGCGCATCGAGGTCCCGCACCTGGGCGGCAGAATGGAGCGAAATGGGCAGGTCGTCGCGGTAAGAAAGCATGGGATTCGGTTGCAGCAGCGAGGTCTGGCAGAATTATATCCACCTCGACACCGGTTGCTCGCACCAGCATGACCCTTTCCACGCAAGATCTCGCCACGCTCGCCCAATCCATCAAGGAGTGGGGCCGCGAACTGGGCTTCCAGCAGGTGGGCATCACCGGCGTGGACCTCGGCGAGCATGAAGGCCACCTGCAACGCTGGCTGGAGGCCGGCTATCAGGGCGAGATGGACTACATGGCCGCCCACGGCAGCAAGCGTTCTCACCCGGACGAACTGGTACCCGGCACGCTGCGGGTGATCTCCCTGCGCATGGACTACCTGCCCGGCGACACGCGCATGGCCAAGGTGCTGGGGCAACCGGAGAAGGCCTATGTCTCGCGCTACGCCCTGGGCCGCGACTACCACAAGCTGATCCGCAAACGCCTGCAGCACCTGGCCGAGCGCATCGAGCAGGCCATAGGTCCGTTCAGCTACCGCGCCTTCGTCGACAGCGCGCCGGTACTGGAGAAGGCCATCGCCGAGCAGGCGGGCCTCGGCTGGATCGGCAAGAACACCCTGGTACTCAACCGCAAGGCCGGCAGCTACTTCTTCCTCGGCGAACTGTTCGTCGACGCCCCGCTGCCGGTGGACGATCCCCATGGCAGTGAGCACTGCGGCCGCTGTTCGGCCTGCATGGACATCTGCCCGACTGCCGCGTTCGTCGGCCCCTACCAACTGGATGCGCGGCGCTGCATTTCCTACCTGACCATCGAGTACAAGGGCAGCATTCCCGAAGACCTGCGTCCGCTGATCGGCAATCGCGTGTTCGGCTGCGATGACTGTCAGATGGTCTGCCCCTGGAACCGCTTCGCCCGTCCTTCCGGCGAAGGCGACTTCCAGCCGCGCCATGGCCTGGACAATGCAGAACTGGCGGAACTGTTCCGCTGGAGCGAAGAAGAGTTCCTCAGCCGCACCGAAGGCTCACCCCTGCGCCGCGCAGGTTATGAGCGCTGGTTGCGCAACCTGGCAGTGGGACTTGGCAATGCGCCTTCGAGCATTCCGGTGCTGGATGCCCTGCGGCTGCGCCGCGAGCATCCGTCGGCGCTGGTGCGCGAGCATGTGGAGTGGGCGCTCGCCCGCCATGGGGTAAGCGCGGCCTGAATCAGATCTTGAAGAAGTGTTCCCGGTAATGCTGCAGCTCCGCGATCGAGTCGCGGATGTCATCCAGCGCCAGGTGGCTGCTGCTCTTCTTCACCCCGTCACGCACTTTCGGCGCCCAGCGTGCAGCCAACTCCTTCACGGTGGACACATCGAGGTTGCGGTAGTGGAAATAGGCTTCCAGCTGCGGCATGTGGCGGTAGAGGAAGCGGCGGTCCTGGCAGATGCTGTTGCCGCAGATCGGCGACTTGCCCTTGGGCACCCACTGCTCGAGGAAGGTCAGGGTCTGAGCCTCGGCTTCCGCCATGCTGATCTGGCTTTCGCGCACTCGCTGGGTGAGGCCGCTCTGGCCGTGCTGGCGGGTGTTCCACTCATCCATGCCGGCGAGAATCTCGTCGCTCTGGTGGATCGCGATGGTCGGCCCCTCGGCCAGCACGTTCAGATCGCTGTCGGTCACGATGGTGGCCATCTCGATGATCACGTCCGTGTCCGGGTTCAGGCCGGTCATTTCCAGATCGATCCAGATCAGGTTCAGGGCATTCTGCATATTCGGTCTCCAGGGCAAGACGCGCATTCTAGCTCAGAGCCTATCCACCGATCTGCTGCGCGTCGCCCCTGCTGCGTTTAAAGCAGGCTCGGGTGCTCATTTACCGCTCGTAAACTCCGCGCCCTCGCCTATTTGATTCGCTGGCGCTCACCCTGCGGGCCAGCCTACGGCTGTTACTCCCGTTGGTCGTTGTGCCTTGCATGACTCTAGCTCGCGATATCGTGAACAGGCTCTCGGAGCCTGAAGTTGTAGGCTGCGTGCTAAACTCGCGCGGTTTTTTCCAAGCGGACCCACCATGGCCAAACGCCAACTGACCCGCCGGCAAAGCTGGCGCATCGAGAAGATTCAGGAAGAACGCGCTGCTCGCGCCGCCAAGCGGGAGACGCGCGCGCTCGAAGAGCTCGAGGGCGGCGATCTCGGCCCGGAGCAGACCGGCCTGGTGATCGCCCACTTCGGCGTACAGGTTGAAGTCGAGGCCCTGGAAGGCGAGCTGGCTGGCCAGATCATGCGCTGCCACCTGCGCGCCAACCTGCCGCCGCTGGTTACCGGCGACCGCGTGGTCTGGCGCGCCGGCGCCCAGGGCAGCGGGGTGATCGTCGCCCAGCTGCCACGCAGTTCGGAGCTGTGCCGCCCGGACATGCGCGGCGTGCTCAAGCCGGTGGCGGCTAACGTCGATCAGATCGTCATCGTCTTCGCTCCCCTGCCCCATCCCCACGCCAATCTGATCGACCGCTACCTGGTAGCAGCCGAACACGCGGGCATCCACCCGCTGCTGCTGCTGAACAAGGCCGACCTGGTGGATGACGAGAACGGCGCCATGCTCGACGAACTGCTCGGGGTCTACCGGCAGCTGGGCTACCCGCTGCTGGAAGTCTCGGCACGCCAGGGCGGCGGTATGGAGGACCTGATGGCCAGGCTCGACGGCCATATCAGTGTCTTCGTCGGCCAGTCCGGGGTGGGCAAGTCGTCACTGGTCAACAGCCTATTGCCGGGGGTGGACACCCGCGTCGGTGCTCTTTCCGAACTGACCGGCAAAGGCACCCACACCACCACCACCGCGCGCCTGTTCCACTTCCCGGGCGGCGGCGAGCTGATTGACTCCCCCGGTATCCGCGAATTCGGCCTGGGCCACGTCAGCCGCGACGACGTCGAAGCCGGCTTCATCGAGTTCAATGAACTGCTGGGGACCTGCCGCTTCCGCGACTGCAAGCACGATCGCGAACCGGGCTGCGCCCTGCTCAAGGCCCTGGAAGACGGCCGCGTGCATCCGCAACGGATGGCCAGTTACCGGCATATCCTTTCCAGCCTGCCGGTGGACGAATACTGAGCCGGCAGCCGCCCGGCAACGCAAAAGCCGCGTAAGGCGCGACTTCTGCTCGGCATCCGCTAGGCGTCAGCCCGACACGGCCTCGATACCGGGATGCGCATAGGGTGGGAGGACGGGCGCCGGCAAGGTCTCGACACCGTCCAGGGAGTGGACGGTCAGCCCGGCGGAGAGCGGGAAGTGCAGACTGTGGGTGAGCAGTCCGGTGCGTTCCCGGGCAGGCAGGTGACAGAGCGCCAGCGCCGTCTCGGCCAGGTATTCCACCCGCTCGGTGGGGTACTCAGCCGGGATATAGCGGGCGGCACCCGGCGTGAGAATCGCGGTACTCGGCGCAACCAGGTTGACCGCGATGTTATCGGCTTCCAGCTCGGCCGCCAGCCCCTGGGTGAAGCGCGCCAGAGCGGCCTTGGCCGCGGCATAGACACTGATACCGCCTACCCGGGCGAAGTCGTCGTAGGGTTTCAGCGGCGGCAGGGCGGTGACCGAGCCGAGGTTGACTATCCAGCCGGCGCCGCGCGGGCGCATCAGTGGGATCGCAGCCTTGCAGAGGGCAAAGGGAATGCGCAGGTAGTGGTCCAGCGTGCGTTCGTACACCTCCAGCGGCATGTCCTCCACGCGACTGTAGTCCGCCACTCCAGCATTGTTCACCAGGATGTCCAGCCCGCCTGCCAGCTGCGCCGCGCGGGCCGGCAGCGCATCGCGCTCGGCTGCGTTGCACAGGTCCACGGCGAGCGGGATGGCGCGGCCACCAGCCTGCTCGATCAGACCCACCGTTTCGGCCAGGGTGCCGCTCATGCTCGCCGAGTGCTCCAGGCTGCGCGCCGCGACCACCACAGTGGCGCCTGCGGAGGCGAGACGCTGGGCGATGGCGCGGCCGATGCCGCGGCTGGCACCGGTCACCAGTGCGACCTTGCCGGCGAGTTCGGGCTTGCGGGGATGGGACATGGTTCATCTCCTCAGGGGTTGGATGAACCGATTGTGTGAGGTCCGCCTGCGGACAACCGTCGCCCTGTCACTCAACACGCGCTACCGGATCGCTCACTGCGCGTTTCGGTAACGGCTGGGTGGATGGCCCGTCAGCCGCACCATCGCACGGCGCATCGCGGCGGCGTTGCTGAACCCCAGATAACCGGCTACCCGCTCGATGGGCCACTCGGTATTGCGCAGGTAATGTTTCGCCGCTTCCAGCAGGCAGGCCTCGCGCAGGACGCGGTAGCCAGTGCCTTCGGCGTGCAGCCGGCGGCGCAGCGTGGCCACGCTGAGGGACAGCGCGGCGCCGAGTTCCTGCTGGGTCGGCAGCGGCGCCTGCCGCGCCAGGGCGGCATCGATGAAACTGCGCACCTGCTGGGCCAGCGGAACCTGCGAGGCCGGCTCGCCGGCCGCCAGACGAAAGGGGAAGTCCACCAGGAAGGCCTCGAGCTCCGCAGGCCGACGCCGCACCGGACGCGCCAGCAGCGCGGCGTCGAAGACGAAACCGTAGGTCGGTTGCCCGACCTCCACGGGGCGGTCGAACAGACTGAGGAAGGGAATGGCGTCCTCGCGATTCGGATGGCCGATAAAGTTGCGCAGCGGACGGATGGGTTCGCCGATCAGCCAGGTGAACAAGCGCTGGTAGAACAGCAGCCCGGTGACATCCACCAGGCAGGCCGCCGGGCTGTGCCGGCGGCGCAGCGAGTCCATGCGAAAAACCGCGGCACCCTGATCGGTGGAAAGGCTCAACGCCCCCGCTCGCGGGTTCAGCATCGCGCAGAAGTCGGCGGCGCAGTGGATGGCATCGACCAAGGTCCGGCAGCTCAGCAGACAGCGGCAGAGCAAGTCCACCTCGCGCTTGCGCATCGGTGGGTGGCCGTCGCCCTGAGCAACCTGGGCCTCCAGGTGCTCGATGGCCGAACGGTACAGCGTGGCGAATGCACCGGCGGACAGGTGCCCGGCCGCGTCGGCCATTGCCGCGCTGTCAGCACCGCTGCGGCGCAACTCGTCCAGCAGCCGGGTACCAAGACCCGGGGCAGGTGGAACTTCGGCGGAACGGGATCGCGGCATACAGCCCAGCCTGAGCGTTCTAATGGCGTTGGGTGATCGGTCGGGTAGCGGTCCGACCGGGTATGAGCATGCAAGATGTCCATCGAATTTGGCAAAGGGCCCGATCGATGATTCACCTTCTTGACGAACTCACCCTCGACGCCAGCGACGTGAAACAGGTGCTGGCGCTGCTCGACGAGGAATTGCTGCCGGGCCGAGCGGAACCCGTTCCGCACCTGCTCAACCGCTGGGTCTCGCCGCCGGTGGTGGTGCCGGGTGTGTCCACCACGCTCTGGCTGCTCTGGCAGGTCCCCGATCCGCCGGCCTATTACCGGATGCGCGGTAACCCCGGTTCGACGCCAGCCGTCTGGCCGAAGCTGGACCGTCTCTGCCGCCAGCGGCAGCGCCACATCCTGACTGACGCGGAGGCGGTGCTGCCGTTGCCGGGGGAGTTCGATCATGCAGGCTGAAGTCGCTCAGGTTTACCTCGCTGGCGATGCCGACCAGCCCGCGTTCGAGCAGGCCCTGGTGCGCTGGTGCCAGTCCCATCCCGGTGCCTTCGGCGGCCGCAATCTGCCGGGCTGCTGGGGCGCGGGGGACTTCAGCGTCGAGTCGCGCGGGAACGGCTTGGCCAGTCTTGAAGACTTGCCCGGAGTAGCGCGGGTGGATCGGCTCGGCCATAGGCGCATCGGCGGCGGCACCCGAGCACCAGGCCTGACCGGCGGTGTCCTGCGCACCTTGCTGCTCCGGGTGCGTACGGATGTTGCGGCTAGCCACGTGGAGGCGCTGGAGCGCGAACTGCTGGCCATGCCCAACTACATGGCGGGCATCCGTAACTGGCAACTCGGCCGCGTCACCTCCGACAGCAGCTGGACCCACGTCTGGCAACAGGAATTCGCCGAGGTGGGTGACCTGCATGGCGAATACCTGATGCACCCCTACCACTGGGGCTGGGTCGACCGCTGGTTCGACCCGGCATTCCCCGAGTGGACGGTCGAGGCCATCTGCCATGCGTACTGCCCGCTGCCGGCGAGCATCCTGGCGGCGGACTGAGCGAGCGCCGCGCAGCAGTCGCCACGGACGGCGATTATTCAACCCGGCGCGGCCTGCGCACGGCAGCGGCCTGCAGCCACATGCCCAGCGGCGAGGCGCTGGGTCAGGTGGAAGTTCTGTCGCGGGCCTTGACTGGCCGGCGGCAGGACGGGACACAGCCATAAAAAAGGCCACGCATTGCGTGGCCTTTCAGTTTCCCGGATGGATCACTGCCCCTTGGGCTGGTCCATCTTCAGCACCCCGTCCTCGAAGATGTTCAGCTTCTCCCGCAGCTCACGCGGCTGCACGGGTGCGGCCGGATCGCCCGCCGGGGTAGCCGGAGCCGACGGCGCGGCATCACTGGCGGGAGGCGGGGGCTGCTGCCCTTCCTCAGGCTTGGCACCGTCGCCCTGCTCACCCTCGATGGCACGCTGGGCCTTCTTGGTGAGGACGATGATGTCGATGCGGCGATTGACCGGGTTGAACGGATCCTTGCGGTCGAACAGTGCCGACGAGGCATAACCCACCACCCGCGCCACCTGGTCTTCCGGGTAACCACCAGCGATCAGGGTGCGACGCGCAGCGTTGGCACGACCGGCGGACAACTCCCAGTTGCCGAAATCGCCAGCGCCGGCATAGGGCTTGGCATCGGTGTGGCCGCTGATGCTGATCTTGTTCGGCACCGCCTTGATGGTCTCGGCGAGGATCAACAGGATGTCTTCGAAGTACGGCTGCAGGCGTGCGCTGCCGAGGTCGAACATGGGACGGTTGGCGGCATCCATGATCTGGATGCGTAGGCCGTCCTGGGTGATTTCAAAGAGGATCTGGTCCTTGAACTTGCGCAGCTCAGGGTTCTCTTCGACCTTGTTCTGCAACTCCTGCAGCAACAGCTCCAGGCGCTCGCGCTCGATCTGGTCGGCCAGAGTTTCCACCTGGCTGGCGTCCACCTGGGTCTTGTCCGAGGAGTCGGCCGCCGATTCCTGGGAATCGGGGGCGTCCTTCAGCTCGGGATTCAAGGTGCGGTCAGGCGCGGGCGTGGGCGTGCCGCCCAGGTCGATGACATACGGGCTGGCGCTTTCGGTGAAGCCGATGGGGTCCTTGAAGTAGCCGGAGATGGCTTTCTTCTGCTCCGGGGTGGCCGAGGACATCAGCCAAAGCACCAGGAAGAACGCCATCATCGCGGTGGCGAAGTCGGCGAAGGCGATCTTCCACGCGCCGCCGTGGTGACCGGCGGCGTAGCGTTTGACGCGTTTGACGATGATCGGCTGGTTGTTCTCCATGACTCAGCCTTCAGCTGCCGCGTACGGCCTGCTCCAGCTCGCTGAAGCTCGGGCGGTGGGCCGGGAACAGCGTCTTGCGACCGAATTCCACCGCCAGCGACGGCGGCATGCCGGATGCCGAGGCCACCAGGCAGGCCTTGATCGCCTCGAATACGTTCAGTTCTTCACGGGCATCGTGTTCCAGGGACACCGCCAGCGGACCGAAAAAGCCGTAAGCCGCGAGAATACCGAGGAAAGTACCCACCAGCGCCGCCCCCACGTGCTGGCCAAGGGCGGCCTGCTCGGCTTCGCCCAGCATCGCCATGGTGACCACGATGCCAAGTACCGCCGCGACGATACCGAAGCCCGGCAGGCCGTCGGCGATGCGGTTGACCGCGTGTGCCGGGTGCTCCAGCTCTTCCTTCAGGCTGGCCAGTTCCATGTCGAACAGGCCCTCGAGCTCGTGGGGCGCCATGTTGCCGGAGGACATGATGCGCAGGTAATCGCAGATGTAGGCGGTCATCCGTTCATCCTTGAGGATGCCCGGGTACTTGCTGAAGATGGGGCTGGCGGGGGCGTCCTCGATGTCGGCCTCGATGGCCATCATCCCTTCGCGACGGCTCTTGTTGAGGATTTCGTAGAGCAGGCGCAGCACTTCCAGATAGAAGCCGTGGGTGAAGCGGGTGCCGAACATCTTCAGCGACTTCTTGAACACGATCATCGTCGTGCTGCCGGGGTTGGCCTGGAGGAAGGCGCCCAGCGCCGCACCACCGATGATCATCACCTCGAAGGGCTGGATCAGCGCGGCAAGCTTGCCGTGAGACAGGATGTATCCACCGAGCACGCTGGCGAATACGACGATGATGCCGATGATTTTTGCCATAGGAAGGAAGCTTGAAGAGTCAGTAGAAAGGGTTATGAAAAGAGCCCCTTCTAATTATCGGAAGATATGCGCCAGACTATAGCCTGTTCAGGCGAAAAGCCAGATTGGCGGCCCCCTATGTCAACCGCAAAGCCCGTGCCACGCAGTCTCGACAGCTGGATCAAGCACCTCGACGGGGTGCGCCTGCCCGTCCCCGCCGCCGCCCATGAAAAAGTCCGCCGCGCTTTGGGTGATAGCCGTCGCTCCCTGCGCGATATCGCCGACCTGACCCAGGACAGCCCCGCCCTCGCCCTGAGCCTGCTGCGCGAGGCCAATGCCGCCGGCAACATTCTGAGCAGCCCGGCGGAAAGCCTGGAAGTCGCCCTCAGCCGCCTGGGTCTGAAGCGCGCGGAAGTCCTGCTCAATCGCCTGCCCGCCGTCCCCGAGGACGACATCCCGCAGTCGCTGCGTCAGCTGCAGCTGATCAGCCAGCACGCGGCGCAGCAAGCCAACGGCCTGTTCGCCGCCCGGCTGGCCCGCCTCTGGCAGGAAATCCACTGGTGCAGCCTGCTGTTCCTCTCCCCCCTCTGGCCGCTGCTGGCCAGCCACCCGGAGCTGTTCGATACCTGGGAGAAGCGCGTATTGGGCGATGGCGAACCGGCTGCCAAGGTCGAACGCGAACTGCTCGGCGTCCCGTTGTTGCGCCTCTGCCAGGCCCTCGCCGAGCACTGGAAGCTGCCCGACTGGATCATCCAGGGTTATCGCCTGCTGAGCGACGACCGCCGCATGCTGGTCAAGGCCCTGCACATTGCCCGCGACAATGGACATCCGCTGCAACAAACGCAGCAACTGGACGCCGATCCCATCTTGAGTCGCTGGCTGACCCAGCCCGGCAACACCGTCCTGCTGGCGAACGGCCTGGCAGTTTCCGCCCATGTCGGCTGGGGAGATGGACACAGCCTGCGCTGGCAGCGCCTCACCGGACTGTTCATGAAGGTGCCACTGGACGAACTGCAGCAGCAGGTTCACCAGCACGCCGCACACAGCGGACGCCTGCATGCCCGTGGCGACCTCTGGCACCCCGCCGAAGCCCTGCTCTGGCCGTGGAACCAGCACCGCCTGCGCCGCGAACCGGTTGCAGCACCGCCCCCTACCGCCGACGCCCTGGAAGACTGGCGTCGCTACTGCGGCGAGCTGCTCCGCGAACCGAGCCCCTTCGCCAACGTGGTGCAGCTTTCCGCCTGCGCCCGCGACGCCTTGGAAAGTAGCGGCATGCGCCGGGTCCTGGTGCTGCTGGCCGACCGCACCCACAGCCGCCTGCTCGCCCAGCAGCAGGCGGGCCTGCCCAAGGAAGCCAACGGCCTGCAGCTGGACCCGAACCAGAGCCAGGTGCTGCGACGCCTGCTCAGCCAGCCGGTCCAGCTACGCCTGGGACCGGACAACATGGCGCAGTTCTCCGCCCTGCTGCCCGGTCAGTTGAAGAGCCTGTTCCCGGGGCACCACCTTCTGCTGCGCTCGATTGCCGTGAACGGTCGGGTGGCCATGCTGGTGGTGGCCGACCAGGACGGCGCGCCCTTCGCCGAAATCAGCCTGCGCGCCTTCGCCAAGACGGCCCAATGCATCGAGCGTGCGCTCGCCAGCTTCGCCAGACGCGGCCGTTAGGCTTTCCTATACAATCTGCCACTTTGCCCATTACTGGAGGCTTCCATGTCTGCCTTCTCCAACCTGCCGCTGGTGATCGAACCGGCCGAGCTGGCGCCCTTGCTTGGTGCCGACGAGCTGATTCTGGTCGACCTCACCAGCGCCGCCCGTTACGCCGCCGGCCACGTGCCGGGCGCCCGTTTCGTCGATCCGAAGCGCACCCAGCTCGGCCAGCCGCCGGCACCGGGCCTGCTGCCCGCCAAGGCCGACCTCGAAGCACTGTTCGGTGAACTGGGCCATCGCGCCGACGCCACCTACGTGGTGTACGACGACGAAGGCGGTGGCTGGGCCGGCCGCTTCATCTGGCTGCTGGATGTGATCGGCCATCAGCGTTACCACTATCTGGACGGTGGCCTGCACGCCTGGCTGGCTGAAGGCCGGGAAACGAGCGATACCGTACCCGCAGCGGTCGGCGGCCCGATCCCCCTGACCCTGCACGATGAGCCCACCGCCACTCGCGAGTACATCCAGAGCCGCCTCGGCGCCGCCGACCTGGCCATCTGGGACGCCCGCGGCCCCGGCGAGTACAACGGCACCAAGGTCCTGGCCGCCAAAGGCGGGCACATCCCCGGCGCGGTCAACTTCGAGTGGACCGCCGGCATGGACCCGGCCCGCGCCCTGCGCATCCGCACCGACATGGCCGAGATCCTGCAGTCCCTGGGCATCACCCCGGACAAGGAAATCGTCACCCACTGCCAGACCCACCACCGCTCGGGCTTCACCTATCTGGTGGCCAAGGCCCTGGGCTACCCGCGCGTCAAAGGCTACGCCGGCTCCTGGTCCGAATGGGGCAACCACCCGGACACCCCGGTCGAGAGCTGAAGCGCCCATCAAGGAAATCCAATGAAAGAACGCCTCTTCATCATCAGCCAGTACCTGCTGCCGCATCACCTGCTGTCGCGCTTGGCTGGCTGCATCGCCGAATGCCGCGTGCACTGGTTCAAGAACGCTTTCACCACCTGGTTCGCCAAGCGCTACCAGGTGAACATGAGTGAAGCGCTGGTCGAGGATGTCACCGCCTACGAGCACTTCAACGCCTTCTTCACCCGCGCCCTCAAACCCGGCGCGCGTCCGCTGGACGAAACACCCGGCGCCATCCTCTGCCCGGCCGACGGCGCCATCAGCCAGATCGGCCCGATCGAGCACGGCCGCTGCTTCCAGGCCAAGGGCCACAGCTTCAGCGTGCTGGAACTGCTTGGCGGTGACGCCGAGCGCGCCGCGCCCTTCATGGGCGGCGAGTTCGCCACCGTCTATCTGTCGCCGAAGGACTACCACCGTGTGCATGCGCCCCTGGGCGGCACCCTGCGGGAAATGGTCTATGTGCCGGGCCGACTGTTCTCGGTGAACCAGAGCACCGCCGAGAACGTGCCGGAGCTGTTCGCCCGCAACGAGCGCGTGGTGTGCATCTTCGACACCGAGCGCGGCCCGATGGCCGTGGTATTGGTGGGGGCGATGATCGTCGCGTCCATCGAAACCACCTGGGCGGGCCTGGTTACGCCGCCCAAACGTGAACTGAAGACCTTCAGCTACGACGAAGCGGCGCGTGCGCCGATCACGCTGGAAAAGGGCGACGAACTCGGCCGCTTCAAGCTGGGTTCCACCGCCATCGTGCTGTTCGGTCCGGACCAGGTACGCTGGGCCGAAAGCGCGTGGCCCGGCAGCCAGGTGCGGATGGGTCAGCTGCTGGCCATGCCGAAGGACGCCTGACCGGATGCCATCCCGGCCGAACCCCAGCGTTCGGCCAGGACTGGATCAGGAAGTTGGCACGCCCTGGCGGGAATCTGCCAACGCCTCTACAGCCCAGCCATGGATAGGCTGCCACTGTGCAAGGATGCTGATAGAGTGCTGAAATTCAATCCATTACCTCACGCGAGATGTCGGAGAACTCGACCCGGATGGAGCACCAGAGCCCTCACCTGCTGTTGCGCGTACCCGCCCCTAGCAAACAGAGCCTGTCCTTCTGCGATGCCACCCCACGTGAGCTGAAACGCTGGATCGCCCATCTGCCCAAGGCCAACCTTGGGGAAACCGCCCGTCAGCTCTATCAGGCCCTGGTGGAACTCAACCAGCTGGTCACTCCGACTGACAACCGTCTGCAACTGCTGGAGCTGATTCGTCCGGAAGTACATTTCGTCTGCCAGCACCTGGAAAGGCACTTCCTCAATCAATCCATCGTCCTGGACGAGCGCCCGCGCAAGGTCGCCAATCTCTGCCAGGCCCTGCAGAACCACCTGGCCATCGGCTACAAGCTGATCATCGTGCAGGAATCGTCGCGCCCCAGCCGTGATCGTGACCGCGCCCAGCTCCTCGCCCTTGCCCTGCAACGGGCGACGCACAGCCTGAACGGCCCCTTGATCCGCTCCAGCCAACTCTATTGCCCGGTCCCCGAAGGTCTCTGGCTGGAACTGCACCAGCTCTACCAACTGGCCGAAAGCCGCCAGCTCCACCGCGTTGTCGTGCGTGATCCGCTGGCCCGCCATACGCAAGGGCTGAGCACCGAGCAGAGCTACCTGGCCGCACTGCTGCTGGGCTGCGCCCGCTGCAACCAGATGCGCCAGATCGGCATTGCCCGCCTGGCTGAAGTCCTCGCACCCTGGAGCGCCCTGGTGCGGCTTCAGTCCGCCGAGCTGTCGTCCAGTCTCTTCGCGGTGGCGCCGCAGCTGGACGGTCCCCCCCGCTACAAGTCGCTGTTCCAGGAAGTGGAGCCGCGCACCCTGCTGGGCCTGGACCCGCTGCCGCTGGTGGACGCCATCAAGGAATACCTGCTGCTGCCGGTCGAGCAGCGTGCCCAGTCGCGCCTGCAGGTGCCGGAGGGCATGACCCTCGATCTGCTGCAGCACGTGAGTTCGGCCTGGGGCGACATTTCCGAGCGCACCTTCCAGCGTAATCCCGGCCAGGGCAGCCTGACCCTGTGCATCGGCATGAGCGCCCTGCACTTCTTCCTCGCAGGCAGCCGTCCCTTCAGCGATGTGCTCAAGCTCCCGCAGGAAACCGGTCAAGCGGTATTCGACACTTTCGGCAAGCCAGCAGCGAAGGATGTCTGGGCCAACGCCTTCGACGCCCAGCCTACTCAGGGCTGGCAGCGCGGCATACCCCTGGAGGAGATCGAGTACAGCCGGCCGGTTTCCGCAAACAGCGCGCCGCCGCCCCAGGTCAGCGCAGGCCCGGAAAGCTATCCGACCTTCAACGTCGCTGTGGTCAACCACAGCCCCGGGGGCTATTGCCTGAGCTGGCCCAAGGAAGTCCCCAGCCAACTGCAGGCCGGCGAGCTGCTCGGCGTACAAGACGCACCCGGCCAGGGCTGGAGCATCGCCGTGGTGCGCTGGATCCGCCAGGTGCGCGGCGGTGGCACCCAGATGGGCATCGAACTCGTGGCCCCCCAGGCGCAATCCTGCGGTGTACTGCTGATGCGCAAGGGCGAGCAGAACAGCCATTACCTGCGCGCCCTGCTGCTGCCGGCAATTGGCGCGATCTCCCGCCCGGCCACCCTGATCACCCCGCGCCTGCCCTTCCAGGAAGGCAACAAGGTGCAGATCAATCTTCACGGCGACGAGCATCGCGCCGTGCTCACCCGGCGACTCACCAACACTGGCAGCTTCAATCAATTCGAATACCGGGTGTACGAGCAGCCGACACCGCCACGAGGGAAACCGGTCACAGGTCCGGGAAGCCAGCCACAAGGCGGCGAGGAAGACTTTGACTCACTCTGGAAGTCGCTGTAGATTCCCGACGAATCCACCATTCGTCGCCTATTCGCGCTCGTTCGGCGCTAAGCACAGGCCATGGCCATCGAAAAGAAAACGATCCGTCTGCTGATCCTGGAAGACTCGCAGAACGAAGCCGAGCGACTGGTCAGCCTTTTCCGGAATTCCGGTCGCGCGACTCGCGTCCACCGCATCCTTTCCGCCGACGACCTCAATGAGGCCCTGCAGCAGAGCTGGGACCTCCTGATCGCGTCCCCCAGCAGCGAATATCTCGGTCCCAGCGAAGCCCTCAACAGCATCCGCCGCCAGTCCAAGGACATTCCGTTCATCCAGCTGGTGCAGGACAACGACTCCGACCTCATCACCGAAGCCCTGGCACTCGGCGCCCAGGACGCCCTGCCCCAGGGCGAGGACGAGCGCCTGGTGCTGGTGGCCAACCGCGAACTGGCCAACCTCGAACAACGCCGCGCCCGCCGCGCCGCCGAGGTCAGCCTGCGGGAAGCGGAAAAACGCTGCCAGTTGTTGCTGGACAGCTCCGTGGACGCCATCGCCTACGTCCACGACGGTATGCACATTTATGCCAACCGCGCCTACGTGGAGATGTTCGGCTACGACGATGGCGACGAACTCGAAGGCATGCCGATGATCGACCTGATCGCCGGCACCGACCAGGCCGGCTTCAAGGACTTCCTGAAGAACTACCGCGATGGCGAAGGCGCTGGCGAGCTCACCTGCAGCGGCTGCAAGGTCGACGGCCAGAGCTTCCAGGCGCGGATGAACTTTTCCCCCGCGTCCTATGACGGCGAGCCCTGCATCCAGGTGGTGATCCGCGCCGAAACCGGCAGCGCCGAACTGGAAGAGAAGCTGCGCGAAATCAGCAGCCAGGATCTGGTCACCGGCCTGTTCAATCGCTCCCACTTCAACGAAATGCTCGACGTTTCCGCCGAGCGCGCCGTAAAGGCCGGCCAGCCGTCGAGCCTCGCGTACGTTCGCGTCGCACGCTATTCCAGCCTGCTGGCCGAAGTCGGCATCGCCGGCGTCGACTTGCTGCTCACGGACCTCGCCAACCTCCTGCGCGCCCACTTCGCCGGCGACGCCCAGCTTGCCCGCTATGGCGACGACGTGTTTGGTGTCCTGCAGCAGGGCGTCACGCCTGAGCAGGCGACAGAAAGCCTGCAAAGCCTGCTGAAGAAGATCGATATCCATCTCTTCGACGTCAGCAGCCGAACCGTGCAGGTCAGCCTGTGCGTCGGCGTCGCCGGGCTCAGCGAAACCACGCCCAAAGCCCAGGATGTGGTGGATCGCGCCCATCGCTGCTCCGACGAACTGGGCGACCAGAACGGCCTCAAGCTGTACGACCCGGCCGAAGAACTGGCCGCTGCGGCCAACCGTGGCAACCTGGTGGCCATGGTTCAGCAGGCGCTGGAGAACAACAGCTTCCGCCTGCTGTTCCAGCCGATCATCAGCCTGCGTGGCGACAACTTCGAGCATTACGAAGTGCTGCTGCGGCTGCTCAATTCGCAGGGCGAGGAAGTGCCACCCGCCGATTTCCTCGATGCCGCCAAGGACGCTGGCCTGGCCGAGAAGATCGACCGCTGGGTGATCCTCAACTCCATCAAGTTGTTGGCCGAGCACCGTACCAAGGGTCACAACACCCGACTCTTCGTCCACCTCTCTGGCGCCAGCCTGCAAGACCAGACCCTGCTGCCGTGGCTGAGCGTTGCCCTGAAGGCCGCGCGACTGCCCTCCGATGCGCTGATCTTCCAGTTCAGCGAGCCGGATGCCATCGCCTATCTGAAACAGGCCAAGGCGCTGACCCAGGGGCTGGCCGAGCTGCATTGCCAGGTAGCGCTGAGCCAGTTCGGCTGCGCACTCAACCCGTTCAACACGCTCAAGCATCTCGCCATCGATTTCGTGAAGGTGGACGGCTCCTTTACCCAGGACCTGGGCCGCGCGGAGAACCAGGAGGTTCTCAAGACCCTGCTGGCGAGCCTGCATGCCCAGGCCAAGCTGACCATCGTGCCCTTCGTCGAAACCGCCAGCGTCCTCGCCACACTCTGGCAGGCCGGCGTCAACTACATCCAGGGTTACTACCTGCAAGGCCCCAGCCAGGCGATGGACTACGACTTCTCCTCTGGAGACGAGTAAGGGCGAGCCCGGTCTCAAACGCCATCCACGAAAAAGCCGCCCGAAGGCGGCTTTTTCATTTCCGGTCAGACACTCATTCCCTGCCGTCGCGGTCGCGGAAGCCGAGCAGGTAGAGAATGCCGTCCAGGCCCAGGGTGGAAATGGCCTGTTTGGCGGACTGTTTGACCAGCGGCTTGGCGCGGAAGGCCACGCCCAGGCCGGCCAGAGCCAGCATCGGCAGGTCGTTGGCGCCATCGCCGACGGCGATGGTCTGCTCCAGGCGCAGCCCTTCCTTCTGCGCCAGCTCGCTCAGCAGGTCCGCCTTGCGCTGCGCATCGACGATGGGCTCGATGGCCACGCCGGTCAGCCTGCCGTCGACGATCTGCAGCTCGTTGGCGAACACGTAGTCGATGCCCAGCTTGGCCTGCAGTTGTTTGGCGAAGTAGCTGAAGCCACCAGAAAGAATGGCGGTCTTGTAGCCCAGGCGCTTGAGCTCGGCGAACAGGGTTTCCGCCCCTTCGGTGAGTCGCAAGGAGGCGCCGATCTCTTCCAGGACGTCCTCGGACAAGCCCTTGAGCAGGCCCAGGCGCTCCTTGAAGCTGGCACGGAAATCCAGTTCGCCACGCATGGCGCGCTCGGTGATCTCGGCGACCTTGTCGCCCACACCCGCAGCCTTGGCCAGTTCGTCGATCACCTCAGCTTCGATCAGGGTCGAGTCCATGTCGAACACCGCCAGTCGGCGGTTACGGCGGAACAGCGAGTCGCGCTGGAAGGCGATGTCGACGTTCAGTTCCTGGGCCACACTGAGGAACTCAGCACGCAGGGCTACCGGGTCGGCCGGCTCGCCACGTACGGAAAACTCGATGCAGCCCTTGCCCTGGTCGGCCGGCATATCCAGCGGCATGCGACCCGACAGACGGTCGATATGGTCGATATTGAGGCCGTACTTGGCGGTGATGGAACTGACTCGCTGCAGTTGCTCGGCGGTGACCTTGCGGGTCAGCAGGGTGACGATGTAGCGGCTCTTGCCCTGACCGTCGACCCACTGCTGGTAATCTGCCTCGGGTACCGGAGTGAAGCGCACCTGCTGATCCAGCTTGTAAGCCGTGAACAGCACGTCCTTGAGCACCGCCGAGCCTTCGGCGTTATCCGGGATTTCCACCAGGATGCCGAACGACAGGGTGTCGTGGATCACCGCCTGGCCGATATCCAGGATGTTCACGCCACCCTGGGCCAGGGCACCGGTAATAGCCGCGGTCAGGCCGGGGCGGTCCTCGCCAGTGATGTTGATCAGGACAATCTCGCGCAAGTCGCACCTCACTCAGCGCATGAAAAGGCGCACATTCTACCCACTTTCGCGGCGCCCGCAGCATGCTCGGCGCTTTGCCCTGCAAGGGGCGCTCGCTATACTGCGCCACAATTTCGTCCGAGAAGAGCCGCGCTCTGTGAACCGGCCCACGCCTGTCAAACCCGACAATTTCTTCCTGCTGATCTTCCATGCCCTGCGCCAGCGGCGCGTGCCGATCGCCTTGCGCATCGCCAGCCACAGCTTGCTGTTGGTGGCTCTGGCGCTGGTGATCTACGCCTGGGTCATGGGCATGCAGTTCAAGCAGGCCATGCAGCAGCAGGCCGACGCCCTGGGCCAGAGCCTGACCGCGCAGACCGCTGCGTCAGCCACGGAGTTGCTGGTGTCCAACGACATCCTCAGCCTCAACGTGCTGCTCAACAACCTGGTGAAGAACCCGCTGGTGGCCCACGCGGCCATCTACAGCGTGGACAACCGCATCCTTGCCGAGGCCGGTTCGCGGCCCAAGCAGGGGCTGCTGGGCGAGGCCGAAGGCCTGTATTCGACGCCTATCACCTTCCAGGAAGTGATCGCCGGCCATCTGCGCCTGAGCCTGGACATGGAGCAGTTCCAGCAGCCCATGACCATCAGCCTGCAGAGCATGGGCCTGCTCAGCCTGATCCTGCTGGCCCTTACCCTGTCCCTGAGCCTGCGCCTCGGCCGACACATCTCCACGCCCCTGCTGCAACTGCGTGTCTGGCTGCGCGACCCGGACGACCCCGCGCCCGGCGCCGGCCGCCAGGACGAAATCGGCGACCTGGCCCGTCAGCTCCAGGCGCGCCTGGTACCGGAGAAACCGGAACCCGAGCCTGAGCTCGACCCCATCCCGGAAGAAGACTACGCCGAGGCCGACGAGGACTATCTCGAGGACGAGCAGGGCGAGCAGGACGATCCGGATCATTTCGAGGTCCGCGACCTGCGTGACGACAGCTTCGACGGCGAGGAAGAGACGCCGAGCACGCTGTTCACGCCGGATGACGAAGATCCCTTCTCCGAACTGCGCGAGGAAATGGCCGAAGACGAGCCGGCCCCTGCTCCAGCCCCCGCTGCTCAGGAAGAACCGCAGAACAGCGCCGTGCTGGCCATCCAGCTTGGCGCCCAGGACCAACTGCGCCGACTGCCGCGTGCACGCCTGATGGACCTGCTGCAGCGCTACCGCGACTGCCTCGATCAGGCCGCCCGCCTCTACCACGGCCAATTGCTGACCCTGAACGACGGCAGCAGCCTGATGCTCTTCCACAGCAAGGACAGTGACGAGGACTACCTGACCCACGCGATCTGCTGCGGCGAACTGATGCGCGCCCTGGGGCACGCCCTGCAGATCGAGGTCGCCGACAGCGGCATCACCCTGCAGCTGCAGCTCGGCCTGACCCACGGCGAGGACCTCTCCGGTCTCAGCCAGGGCGACCTGCTGCTCAATGACAGCACCCAGAGCGCCCTGGCCCTGAGTCAGCACAGCCGCAACCTGCTGCTGGTGGAACGCGCCATTGCCGAGGACGACCTGGTTCGCCAGCGTGCGCGCATCCGCGCCATCACCAGCCCGGAAGGCGCCTGCTGCGTTGAACGCCTGCTGGAGCCCTATCCTTCGCTGCTGGAACGCCAGCTGTCGCGGATGCATGAAGCTCGCGCGCACTGAATGCACGAATAACGAAAAAGCCCGCCGATGCGGGCTTTTCTTTGCCTGCGACGCTCTCAGTGGACGATTGGGTTCAGCCGGGAACGTAGGGCGCGCTGTGCGCACCGAGGCTTCGATTCCCCGTCAAATGGCGCCGGTGCGCACGGCGCACCCCGCCGGATTGGCTCCACCCTCGGGACGAAGAACTCCCGACGAACACGCATGAAAAAGCCCGCATCAAGCGGGCTTTTTCACAATCCAGCGATCAGAAGCGGAAGACTTCCACGTCGGTGCGCACTGGCGCCGCCATGGGGATCTTCGGCGGCTGCGGCTCCTTGGCCTTGGCCGGCTGATTGGCCGCTGACGGCTTGCGCGGCGCCTCGACTGCAACCGGCTGGCCTTCCAGCGGCTTCACGGCAGCGGCCAGTTGCTCGGCCAGTTGCTGCAGCAGCTTGCTCTGGGCCCGCACCTGGTCGGCGGCGGTTCCGGCATGGGGCTCCTCAAGGCGCACCAGGCGGCTGTCACGCAGCTGACCGGCACGATCCAGCAGGCGCCATTGCGCCTCCAGCACGGCCGGGCGCTGGGGGCCGGAGTCAAGACGGCTGATGGTCAGCAGCACCTGTACTTCCGGAGTGAAACCGGGGTTGCCCGGGGCCAGCACCAGGCGCTGGCTGTCCAGGCGCCAGGACAGCTGACGCAGGAGAACCTGGTCGATATCCGCAGCCAGGCTGCCGGCCCAGCGACCGTCCGGGGCAGCAGTCAGGCTGCCGTCGGCCTGGCGTTGCAGGAGGGTCTCACGCTGAAGGTAGTCGGCCACGGTCACCGGGCCGAGCAGTACTTGCATCCCAGCCTTCTTTGACGGCACCTCCGGGGTGCCTGCATCCAGCTGAAACATGGGAATCGGTGGGCTATGTACACAACCGGCCAGGCCCAGGAGGCTCGCCAGCATCAAAGCCAGGGAAAAACGCACGCTCATCAATCTCACCCACGGCCGCCTTGTGGGCAGCCTGCAGTCGAATTCATTCGTCCTTGCCATCATCAGGGAACGGCAAGGGGACATATCATCCGTCAATGTGACGCAGGACTCCATAGCCCCACGTCAATTCGCCGTCGCCACCGTCAGGCGAGCGGTTCCACCTGCAGCGCGTCAACCCGCTGGAAGCCGCGTGGCAGCTTGTTCCCACGGCGTCCGCGCTCGCCCTTGTAGTGCTCCAGGTCATCCGCCTTGAGCGACAGGGTGCGCTTGCCAGCCTGCAGGACGAGGGTTGCACCGGCAGGTAGCACCGCCAGATCGGTGAGGTACTCCTCGCGGCTTGCAACGCGATCGCCAGGGATACCAATGATCTTGTTGCCCTTGCCCTTGGCCAGCTGCGGCAGGTCGGCGACCTTGAACAGCAGCAAGCGGCCCTCGGTGGTCACCGCTGCCAACCAGTCTTCTTCGACGCTCTGCACCAGACGTGGCGGCACTACCTTGGCGCCGGACGGCAGGCTGAGCAGCGTCTTGCCGGCCTTGTTCTTGGCCTGCAGGTCGGCGCCCTTGACCACGAAACCGTAGCCGGCGTCCGAGGCGATGACATAGGTGGCGTCATCCTCGGGCAGCAGCACGCAGTCGAAGTTGGCCCCCGGTGGCGGCGTCAGCCGGCCAGTGAGCGGCTCGCCCTGGCCACGGGCCGAAGGCAACGAGTGGGCTGCCAGCGAGTAGCTGCGGCCGGTGGAATCGATGAACACCGCGTACTGATTCGAACGGCCCGGTGCCGCCGCCTTGAAGCCGTCGCCGGCCTTGTAGGACAGGCCGGTTGCGTCGATATCGTGGCCCTTGGCGCAACGCACCCAGCCCTTCTCGGACAGCACTACGGTCACCGGCTCGGTGGGCATCAGCTCGGTTTCCGACAGGGCGCGAGCCTCGGCGCGGGCGACGATGGGGGAACGGCGGTCGTCGCCGTAGGTTTCGGCGTCCTTGATCAGTTCCTCGCGCACTAGCTTCCTCAGCTTGGTGTCGCTGCCCAGCAGGGCCTGCAGTTTCTTCTGCTCTTTCAGCAGTTCCTCCTGCTCACCACGGATCTTCATCTCTTCCAGGCGTGCCAGTTGGCGCAGACGGGTATCGAGGATGTAGTCGGCCTGGATCTCGGTGAGATCGAAGCGCTCCATCAGCACCTGCTTGGGCTGGTCCTCGGTCCGGATGATGTGGATCACCTCATCCAGGTTGAGGAAGGCGATCAGCAAACCGTCCAACAGGTGCAGGCGCTTCTCCACCTTGTCCAGGCGGAACTGCAGACGACGGCGCACGGTGCCGATGCGGTAGGTCAGCCACTCGCTGAGGAGGGTACGCAGGTCCTTGACCTGGGGCTTGCCATCCAGACCGATGACGTTGGTGTTGACCCGGTAGCTGGACTCGAGGTCCGTGGTGGCGAACAGGTGCTGCATCAGTTCGTCGGCATCCACGCGGTTGGAGCGCGGAATGATGACGATGCGAGTGGGGTTCTCGTGGTCCGACTCATCGCGCAGGTCCGCCACCATCGGCAGTTTCTTGGCCTGCATCTGGCCGGCGATCTGCTCGAGCACCTTGGAGCCCGAGACCTGGTGCGGCAGCGCGGTGACGACGATATCGCCGTCCTCCACACGGTACACGGCACGCATGCGCACCGAGCCACGACCGGATTCGTAAATCTTCAGCAGTTCGGCACGGGGAGTGATCACCTCGGCCTCGGTGGGGAAATCCGGGCCGAGAATGTGTTCGCAAAGCTGCTCCACCGTCGCGTTCGGCTCATCCAGCAGGCGCACACAGGCTGCGGCCACTTCCCGCAGGTTGTGCGGCGGAACGTCGGTGGCCATGCCCACGGCGATGCCGGTGGTGCCGTTGAGCAACAGGTTCGGCAGACGCGCCGGAAGGGTTGCCGGCTCGTTGAGGGTGCCGTCGAAGTTCGGCACCCAATCCACCGTGCCCTGGCCCAGTTCGGACAGCAGGACTTCCGAATAGCGCGACAGGCGCGCCTCGGTGTAACGCATGGCAGCGAAGGACTTGGGATCGTCCGGTGCACCCCAGTTGCCCTGGCCGTCCACCAACGTGTAGCGGTAGCTGAAGGGCTGGGCCATCAGCACCATGGCCTCGTAGCAGGCGGAGTCGCCGTGGGGATGGAACTTGCCGAGCACGTCGCCGACGGTACGCGCCGACTTCTTGTGTTTGGAATCGGCATCCAGGCCCAGTTCGCTCATCGCGTAGATGATGCGGCGCTGTACGGGCTTCAGACCGTCGCCGATATGCGGTAGGGCGCGGTCCATGATCACGTACATGGAATAGTTGAGGTAGGCCTGTTCGGTGAAGTCGGCCAGGGAGCGGCGCTCAACGCCTTCCAGGCTCAGATCGAGGGATTCGCTCATGCGTGCCTCACGGAGAAGTGACTTGGCGCAGCACCAGAGTGCCGTCGCGCTGGGTGAATTCGAGTTGTTTCAGGGCGCTCATGCCGAGCAGCACCTCTTCGCCGTCCATGCCCGGCACGATGATCGCCGGCACCTGGGTCAGGCGTATGTCACCCAGGCGCAGGTCCTGCAGCTGGGTGCGGTGGCCGGTGACGCGGCCGTTGGCGGTACTCAGGGTGACCGCGGCGCCGGGCGCCAAGCCAAGGCGCTCGGCAACCCGTGCCGGCACCGCCACCTGGGTGGCGCCAGTGTCGAGCAGGAAGGTCACGGCCTGGCCGTCGATGCGGCCATCCAGCAGGTAATGCCCCTGGCGGCTACTGGCCAGGCGCACTTCGACGTAGCCGTCGCCGTGCACCGACTCGGGCGCGCGATTGGGGTTGTGCTGGCGGTCTTCCCAGACGCCGAAGTAACGCGTGGCCAGGATCAGGCCGATGCCCCAGGCGAGCACCAGCATGACCCTTCCCGCGCGTTTGCCCGGCGTCTGTGTGGTCATTTCGCGCTCCAGCCGCCTTTCGGCGCAGTGAAGCGCCAGACGATGGGCCGCCGCTCGCCATCAGCGCGAGCCTTGCCGCCGTTGTCGAGACCTACCCAGGCCCCGTCAGCATCTATCCACAAGGCCTCGGCCACGCCGAAGGGCACGCCATAGCGACGGGTATCGGCCAGGGCTTCCTCAGCGAAGGACCAGCAGCGCTCCACTTCGCCACTGCTCGGCTTGCGCCGGCAGATCTGGTGCGCCAGGCGCTCCAGGGTGAAGAGTTTTTCCTCGAAGAAGGCGAGGTCGGAGAAGTCGCGCGGCATCTGCTGCTCGCTGCCGATGGGGGCTGGCGGCGGCTCGGTGCCGGCTTCACTGAAGATCACGCAGCCGCCGGTGCAGCGCCAGGTGGATTGCTGCTTGTGCACCACCATCAGGCCACGGCGCTCACGCTCGGCGGCGAGCCACAGGCGTTCGCCCTTAGGATCGACGGCGACGCCCTCGAGCAGGGCATTGAAGTGCAACAGCATGCCGCTGGCGCGAGCCTGGCGGATCAGGTTGTCCGGCAGCAGCAGCCAGTTCGGATCGCCGGCCACCGGCAGCTGCAGCACGGCCGCATTGGCCTCGCTGACCAGATAGCGGTTGCCGGCCGCATCGCAGCTGATACCTTCAAAATCGAGCTCATTTCCCCGCAGCATGCTGATGGCCCAGGAGCGCGCACGGACGCCCCAGGGCAGGCTGCTCGGCGGTGGCGGCGGCGCATGGAACACCTCCGCCTGAGCCTGGAGCACACCGCCGATGGGCTTGAGCCGGTACAGCTGGTTATCCACACGATCGGACACCGCTAGCAGGTCTTCCCCGCAGCGGGCCAGCCCGGAGAGGTTGCCCTGAGGCATACCGTCCACCGGGTACTCGGAGGCGAGGCGCAACTGCTCGGCGTCGTCGGCGGCCCAGAGTGGTGTGGAAAACAGCAGGGCAAGGAGAATCAGGGCTCCCCTCACACCATGACCTCGGCCAGGTTGCCCTTGGACTCCAGCCAGGACTTGCGGTCGCTCGCGCGTTTCTTCGCCAGCAGCATGTCCATGATTTCCACCGTGCCCTCGGTGTCTTCCAGTGTCAGCTGGACCAGGCGGCGGGTGTTCGGATCCATGGTGGTTTCGCGCAGCTGTGGCGGGTTCATCTCGCCCAGGCCCTTGAATCGGGTGACCTGGGGCTTGCCACGCTTCTTCTCGGCCACCAGGCGGTCGAGGATGCCGTCGCGCTCGGCTTCGTCCAGGGCGTAGAAAATTTCCTTGCCCAGGTCGATGCGGTACAGCGGAGGCATGGCGACGTAAACGTGCCCGGCTTCCACCAGGGAGCGGAAGTGGCGAACGAACAGCGCGCACAGCAGGGTAGCGATGTGCAGGCCGTCGGAGTCGGCGTCGGCAAGGATGCAGATCTTGCCGTAGCGCAACTGGGAGATGTCCGCGGCGCCCGGGTCAACGCCGATGGCGACGGCGATGTCATGCACTTCCTGGCTGGCGAGCACTTCGCCACCGTCCACTTCCCAGGTATTCAGGATCTTGCCGCGCAACGGCATGATCGCCTGGAACTCCTTGTCCCGCGCCTGCTTGGCCGAACCGCCGGCGGAGTCACCCTCCACCAGGAACAGTTCCGAGCGCATCGGGTCCTGGCCCGCGCAATCGGCCAGTTTGCCGGGCAGCGCCGGGCCCTGGGTAATGCGTTTGCGTTCGACCTTCTTGCTGGCTTTCAGACGACGACCGGCGTTGCTGATGGCCAGTTCGGCCAACTGCATGCCCAGATCCGGGTGAGCGTTGAGCCACAGGCTGAAGGCGTCCTTGACCACGCCGGAAACGAAGGCCGCTGCCTCGCGGGAGGACAGGCGCTCCTTGGTCTGACCGGAGAACTGCGGTTCCTGCAGCTTCATCGAGAGGACGAAGGCGATGCGTTCCCAAACGTCTTCCGGAGCCAGCTTGACGCCGCGCGGCAGCAGATTGCGGAACTCGCAGAACTCACGCATGGCATCCAGCAGGCCCTGGCGCAGGCCGTTCACATGGGTGCCGCCCTGGGCGGTGGGGATCAGGTTGACATAGCTTTCCTGGACGCTGTCGCCACCCTCGGGCAGCCAGAGCAGCGCCCAGTCCACTGCTTCCTTGTTGCCGGCGAGGCTGCCGCAGAACGGCTCGCTCGGCAGACGCTCGAACTCGCTGACGGCGTCCACCAGGTAGGAGCGCAGACCGTCCTCGAAGTGCCACTCGACACGCTCGCCGCTGGCCTTGTCCTCGAAGGTGACGGACAGCCCCGGGCAGAGCACGGCCTTGGCCTTGAGCACGTGCTTGAGGCGGCTGACGGAGAACTTGTGGGAGTCGAAATACTTGGCGTCCGGCCAGAAATGCACGCTGGTGCCGGTGTTGCGCTTGCCGACGCTGCCGATGACTTCCAGCTCGCTGGCCTTGAAGCCGTCGGCGAAGGTCATCATGTATTCGCTGCCCTCGCGCTTGACCCGCACTTCGACGCGGGTGGACAGGGCGTTCACCACCGAGATACCCACGCCGTGGAGGCCGCCGGAGAACTGGTAGTTCTTGTTGGAGAACTTGCCGCCGGCATGCAGCTTGGTAAGGATCAGCTCGACGCCGGGCACCCCTTCCTCGGGGTGGATATCCACCGGCATGCCACGGCCATCGTCGATGACCTGCAGCGAGTTGTCCTCATGGAGAATCACCTGGACGCTGCGGGCGTGGCCAGCCAGGGCCTCGTCCACACTGTTGTCGATGACTTCCTGGGCCAGGTGGTTGGGTCGGGAGGTGTCGGTGTACATGCCCGGGCGCTTGCGCACCGGGTCGAGGCCGGAGAGGACTTCGATGGCATCCGCGTTGTAAGTAGCCATGGATTCCCTTTCAGTCAGAGGTCGGAAAAGTCGATGTCACGCCACAGCTGCGCGGGAAAGCCGGCAAAGGCCAGCAAGGCGGGCAGATGGGCGGGGAAGTTCTGGAAACCGTGATCGCCGCCGGCCTCGATGCGCAAGGCACAAGCGCGGTAGTAGCGCTCCGCCTGGCGGTAGTCGAGGGTTTCGTCGGCCGTCTGCAACCAAACCTGATAGCGGGCAGGGTCCTGTGGTGGTGGCACTTCCAGTTCGGCCAGCGCCATCACATGCTCCGCCGTCAGCTCCCAGATTTCGTCGCTGTAGTAGTTCTTCTGTGGGCCGAGCCGGCCATCGAACAACCGGTGCGGGGCTACCGCAGGGTTGATCAGCACGGCCGAAAGACCGTGGCGCTCGGCCAGGTGGGTCGCATAGTAGCCGCCCAGGGAGCTGCCGACCAGCACCGGGCGCCCCAGCTCGGCGATGGCGTCCTCGAGCTGGCCGATGGCCAGGCGTGGATGATGGTGCAGGGCGGGAACCCGCAGGCGATCAGCCAGCCCCAGACGCTGCATGAGCGCGTCGAGCTGGCGCGCCTTGTGTGAAGACGGCGAGCTGTTGAAACCGTGGATATATAGAAGGCTGGGTTGCGAGCTGGACACGCGGCTTCCTGGCAGGTCGAGGGAAAGTTGTACTTCTTGCCGTGCCGCGGCGCGAAGGTCAATAACCCTTGACGCTGTAATCCACTTCGAAAGTGATTCCAGTTACCCGCGAAACCCCAGTTTCAATGGCGCCATCACGCCCCAGACGCAACCAGCGATAACCCGGTGCTTCGTTGCCCACGCAGAAGTCCTCGCTGCCCGGCGCGAACTGCACGCAAGTGGATGGCGATGCCAGCAGGCGCACGCCGTTGCGGAGCTGATCGAACTCCTGGTGGACGTGGCCCCAGAGCAGCGCCCGCACCTGTGGATAGCGGTCCAGCACGGCGAACAGGCTTTCGGAGTTGCGTACACCGATCGGGTCCATCCAGGCACAGCCGATGGAAACAGGATGGTGGTGGAAGCTGACCAGCACGTGGCGCTCGCCGGCGCCTTCGAGGGCTTGCTCCAGCAGGGCAAGTTGTTCCACGGGGAAATGGCCGGGAACAGCACCGGCGATGGTGGAATCCAGCAGCACCACCCGCCAATGGGGGAAATCGACGATTGGCTCCAGGGCCGAAGTGCCGGCGCAGACATCGCGCATCACCGGGACTTCGTCGTGGTTGCCGGGGAACCAGCGGGCAGGCGCGGGGATGTTCGCCACCAGCTCGCGGAAAGTTTCGTAGGACTCGACCGAACCGTCCTGGGAAAGGTCGCCGGTGGCCAGCACCAGATCGATACCCGACTGCTCTTCCAACACCTGGTCAATCACCCGGCGCAGGCTGTCGCGGGTTTCCATGCCCAACAGCTTGCCGTCCGCTTCGGCGAACAGATGGCTGTCGGATAGCTGCACCAGCAGCACCGACTCGTCAGCAGCGGGGAGGACTGGATTGGGCAAGGCCTTCTCCTTGGGCAAGGTGTTCCGATTATGGTTGCTGCGCGCGCAATGGGTAAACCCGCGAAGCGGGAATGGTTCACAGTTAAGGGTTGCGGATCGCGCCGCACCGACCAGTCGCAGTTCGTTACGAACGCAACTAGAGGACGACCGGCTCCAGCTCGTGACCACAGGCCAGGCAGTGGCTCAGCCACTCGCCGAGGAAGAGATTGAGCTGGCTCTTCTCGTCGGGCTGGTGCATGTCGGCATTCGGATAGGAATACACACTGCGGAAGCGCCGTGCGTTCTCGGCACCGACCACTTCAGCCATGCGCGCGTCATGGTAGACGCGCACTTCCAGCTGCGGCGACGGCAGCCAGGGCAGGCTGTGCTCCTGGCGCACCTGCAGGGTGGTGGTATAGGGGCAGGCTTCGACCACTTCCAGGGCCAGCACACCGAGCAGGCGCTCGCCCTGGCTCAGCGCGACACGCCGGGAACCGCGCACCTCGCGCATCTGCGGGAGCAGACGCATCAGGCGCGCGTAGTTCGCCTCGCAGGCTGCTTGCAGCCCAATGAGGTCGACCCGGTAGCGATCGCGCAGCAGATTCACGTCCACAACCCCCTGACTTCGGTACGGTTCAGCGCCAGCCACTGCAGGGCCAGCATGGTCGCGGCATTGTCCAGCCGCCCTTCACGCATGAGGGCCAGGGCGTCTTCCAGCGGCAACACGTGCACGCGGATGTCTTCGCCCTCCTCCGCCAGCCCGTGTACGCCGCCCGCACCGCTGCTGTCGCAACGCCCGAGGTACAGATGCACACGCTCGTTGGAGCCCCCTGGTGAAGGATAGTAGGTGGTGATCGGCCAGAGCGAAGTCAATTGCAGATCGGCCTCTTCGACGGCTTCCCGACGGGCGACCTCTTCCGGCTCCTCGTCCTTGTCGATCAGCCCGGCCACCAGTTCCAGCAGCCACGGGCTCTCGCTCTTGCCGTAGGCGCCCACGCGGAATTGCTCGATCAGGACCACCACATCCCTCTGCGGATCATAGGGAAGTACGCAGACAGCATCATGACGAACGAAGAGTTCCCGATGGATGACCGGCCCCATGTCGCCGGAAAACAGTCGATGGCGCAGGCTCAGACGGTCCAGGCGATAGAAACCCTGGAAACAGGTTTCTCGCTCGACGATTTCGACGGCGTCCGGGCCCGGCTTGAAGGTTTCGGTCATGGGAAGGTCTCACTGCTGCGGAAGGCTTCGATCCGCGCATCCTACCCCTTGGTTGCACAGGGCGCAGCCTCTTTGCAGATGGGTCGCGGGCTGGGAAGATGCGCGGCGAAAGGCTGCCCGTGGAGCGCGAACTCATGGCCTCTGCGGCAGTCGAAGCCTGCACTTTTTTCCGGAATCCGCCCCCGAAGATGAAGCCGATGCCCCTCGCCAGACTCCTTGCCGCCGCCTGCCTCGGCACCCTGCTCAGCGCCTGCCAGATGCTGCCCGGCGGCAGCGGCAAACTGGAGCCGCAGCGCCATGCCTGGGAACACCTGAAACCCGGTTGCCAGGGCGAGACCTGCCCGCTGGTGAACATCGACACCATCAGCTTCGCCGACGAACCGCAGCTCAATGCGCTGATCAACGAGCGCCTGTTGCGCATGACCCAGGACGCCCCGGGCTCGCCGCTACCAGCATCGCTCGAGTCCTACGAGAAGGATTTCCTCGCCAGCGCAGAACCGGGCTGGAGCAGCTACCTGCAGGCCAAGGTGCTGGAGCAGCACGACAACCTGGTGCTGGTGGAGCTGTCCAGCTACCTCTTCACCGGCGGCGCCCACGGCATGCCGGGACGCGGCTTCATCAACTACGACCGCAAGCTGGAGAAGCCCCTGAGCCTTGGCGACATGCTGCTTCCCGGCCAGGAAGAGGCTTTCTGGAAAGTCGCCGAGCAGGCTCACCTTCGCTGGCTGGCGACCAACAAGCTCGACCAGGACCCCGACTTCATCAAGACCTGGCCGTTCGAGCGCACCGCCAACGTGGGCCTGGGCTACGGCGCCATGCTGCTGAAGTACGACGTGTACAGCATCGCGCCCTACTCCAGCGGGCATCCGGAAATCCGCATCCCCTACCCGCAACTCAACGGAATACTGAAGCCCCAGTATTTCCCCGGACGCGGCTGAAGCGTCCCAGCAGAAGCTGCAATACGCCGGCAGCCAGCAGTGCCGGCAGGGTCGCCCCCAGATCCGGCCAGTGGTTAGCCAGCAGGTGGTAGATCGCCACGCCGCAGCCCCAGGCCACCAGCGTGTCCCAGCGCAACGCCACGCGCGGCGCGAGTTCCGCGCGGCGGCGGCGCAGGATGAAGTGATCCACCAGCACCACGCCGAACAGCGGCGCGAAGACCGAGCCGATCAGCAGCAGGAAGTTCTGGTACTCGGCCAGCGGCGCGAACCAGGCTATCAGGGTACAGAGCGCCCCGATGGCCAGCGCCAGATGCTCCACCTTCAGCGGCAGCAGGATGCCGCTGGACACCGCGGCCGAGTGGATATCGGCAAAGGCCTTTTCCGACTCGTCCAGCAGGATCAGCAGCAGCGGGATACCCATGCCCGCACCGGCCAGGGCCAACAGCAGGGCATTGGCGTCGCTGCCCTCGGCAAAAGCCAGGGTGTAGGCCACGCCAAGGCCCATCAGCCACAGGCAGCCGATGAAGAAGCCCAGTGCGGAACCGAGGAACACACCGCCGCCACGACGGCCGAAGCGCGAGTAGTCGGCGATCAACGGCAGCCACGACAGCGGCATGGCGATGGCGATGTCGAAACCCAGGGCGAAGGACATGGAACCATCACCGGCACGCGCCATCAGCGCAGAGAAGTCGGCGCGATTCAGCAGGTCCCAGGTCAGCCAGACGCAGGCACCCAGCAACAGCCAGATCCCCCAGCGACGCAGGATCCGCCGCACGAAGGCGAGCGGACCGGCCACTGCCAGCAGGGTGGCCAGGGCGCCGAACACCAGGGTCCAGAGCACCGGCGAGGCCCACAGGCTGCCTTCACCCAGGCCTCGGGCGACCAGCAGGCTGGCGGCGTCACGCATCACGATGATTTCGAAGGCGCCCCAACCCACCAGTTGCAGCAGGTTGAGGAACGCCGGCACGGTCGCACCGGCCGAACCGAGGCTCAGCTTGAGCGAGGCCATGGCGGCGAGACCGGTGTCGCTGCCGATCATCGCCGCCGAGCCCAGCAGCAGCACGCCGACGCCGGTACCGAGCAGGATGGCCAGCAGCGCATCGCTGGTACCGAGGCCCGGCGCCAGCAATGCGCCGGTCTGCAACACCATCAGGCCGAGGCCGAGGGAAAACCAGAGGGAAAACAGGTCGCGCGTGCCGAGTACGCGCTGGTCGAAGGCGACCGGGATGGACGGCGAATAGCTGGTTGGGGTGTTCACGATGGCAGATGCCCTGAAAGGACTGTAGTTATGGTTTGACCACAAACCGCAAAGCCGGGCACGAGGCCCGGCTTGCGGTGTGGTGAGACAGGGCCAGGCCTGTCCGGGGTCACGCGGCGGGTCGTCAGACCTGCTTGTAAATCATCGAACCTTCTTCCTTGAAGCGCCCGGACTGCTCGGCGAAACCGGCCTCGATGGCCTTCTGCTCGTCGGTCAGGCCGTTCTCCTTGGCGTAGTCGCGCACTTCCTGAGTGATCTTCATGGAGCAGAACTTCGGCCCGCACATGGAGCAGAAGTGCGCCACCTTGGCCGATTCCTTCGGCAGGGTCTCATCGTGGAAGGCACGCGCGGTATCCGGGTCCAGGCCGAGGTTGAACTGGTCTTCCCAGCGGAACTCGAAGCGCGCCTTGGACAGTGCGTTGTCGCGAATCTGTGCGCCCGGGTGGCCCTTGGCGAGGTCGGCAGCGTGGGCGGCGATCTTGTAGGTGATGATGCCGGTCTTCACGTCATCCTTGTTCGGCAGGCCCAGGTGCTCCTTCGGGGTCACGTAGCAAAGCATGGCGCAACCGAACCAGCCGATCATCGCGGCGCCGATGCCGGAGGTGATGTGATCGTAGCCGGGGGCGATGTCGGTGGTCAGCGGGCCGAGGGTGTAGAAAGGCGCCTCGTCGCAGCATTCCAGTTGCTTGTCCATGTTTTCCTTGATCAGGTGCATCGGCACGTGACCGGGGCCTTCGATCATGGTCTGCACGTCGTGCTTCCAGGCGATCTTGGTCAGCTCGCCGAGGGTTTCCAGCTCACCGAACTGTGCAGCGTCGTTGGCGTCGGCGATAGAGCCCGGACGCAGGCCATCGCCCAGCGAGAAGCTGACGTCGTAGGCCTTCATGATTTCGCAGATTTCCTCGAAGTGGGTGTAGAGGAAATTCTCCTTGTGGTGGGCCAGGCACCACTTGGCCATGATCGAGCCGCCACGGGACACGATGCCGGTCACGCGCTTGGCGGTCAGCGGCACATAACGCAGCAGCACGCCGGAGTGGATGGTGAAGTAGTCCACGCCCTGCTCGGCCTGCTCGATCAGGGTGTCGCGGAACAGTTCCCAGGTCAGGTCCTCGGCGATGCCGCCGACCTTTTCCAGGGCCTGGTAGACCGGCACGGTGCCGATCGGTACCGGCGAGTTACGGATGATCCACTCGCGGGTTTCATGGATGTGCTTGCCGGTGGACAGGTCCATGACCGTGTCCGAGCCCCAGCGGATGCCCCAGGTGAGCTTGGCCACTTCTTCTTCGATGGACGAACCCAGTGCCGAGTTGCCGATGTTGCCGTTGATCTTCACCAGGAAGTTGCGGCCGATGATCATCGGCTCCAGCTCCACGTGGTTGATGTTGGCCGGGATGATGGCGCGGCCGCGGGCCACCTCCTGGCGCACGAACTCGGGGGTGATTTCCTTCGGAATGGCTGCGCCAAAGCTGTGGCCGGCGTGCTGTTCCTTGAGCAGGCCGGCTTCGCGCGCTTCGGCCAGCTTCATGTTTTCGCGGATGGCGACGAATTCCATCTCGGGCGTGATGATGCCCTTCTTCGCGTAGTGCATCTGGGTGACGTTCTGGCCGGACTTGGCGCGGCGCGGGTTGCGCACGTGGGCGAAGCGCATGGCGGCCAGTTCGGCATCGGCCAGGCGGCGCTGGCCGAACTCGGAGGTCAGGCCCGGCAGGCGCTCGGTGTCGTTGCGGTCGTCGATCCAGGGCGAGCGCACATCGGCCAGGCCCTTGCGCACGTCGATGCTGACGCTCGGGTCGGTGTAGGGGCCGGAGGTGTCATAGACGGTGACCGGGGCATTGATCTCGCCACCGAAGGCGGTGGGGGTCACATCCAGGCTGATCTCGCGCATGGGCACGCGGATGTCCGGGCGGGAGCCCTGCACATAGACTTTCTGCGAACGGGGGAAAGGCTGGATGGATTGCTGGTCGACCTGGGCGCTCTCGCTCAGGTTCTTTTGTTGTTTTGCGGTCATCGGGCTGGCTCCTGGGATGATGTCGGAGCGAACCTGAAAGAGAGTGCACCGGGACCGGTGCCGAGAGGAGCCTCCCGGAATGCGGGCTGGGGAGGCACATCTTGTTCCCTACGCAGGCCTTAACCTGATCAGGTTCAACGGGATCCGGAACTATCCGATCTCAGCCTCCGATTCGAGGCACCCCGACAAGAACCCGGGCAGTCTAAACAAGCTCGGCGGAGAAAACCAACCCGGTGGTCAGAATATCGTGACCAGTACGTCGGGAAGTGACGCAGCACCGATAACAAAAATCGATTGTTGCACGCAGGAAACATAGCTTGTCGCAAACTACACTCAGGCCGCCGGTGGGGCGTCTTGACCCGCCCCCAGCGGCCCCGTAGCCTTGCCCGACACCTCAGAATCCAGGATTGATCATGCTGCGCAGACTCTCGCTGGCCATCGCCGTGGCATCCGCCTTTGCCGGAACCGCCTGGGCCGTAGATGCCCCCCTGTCAGCCAAGACGGACCTCGTGACCGTCTACAAGGACGCTGTCGACAACAACGCCGACCTCGCCGCCGCTCGCGCCAACTATGAAGCGCAGCGCGAGGCCGTACCCCAGGCTCGTTCCGGCCTGCTGCCGCAAATCAACGGCGGCGCCACGTCCAACGACACCCGGACCAAGCTGGACGACCCCTCCAACACCTTTTCGCGCAGCGGCATCGCCTACCAGGCGACCCTGAGCCAGCCGATCTTCCGTGCTGACCGCTGGTTCCAGCTGAAAGCCGCCGAGTCCAGCACAGAGCAGGCTGCCCTGGACTTCTCCGCGACCCAGCAGAACCTGATCCTGCAGACCGCCGAGACCTATTTCGCCGTGCTGCGCGCCCAGGACAACCTGGCCTCGACCAAAGCCGAAGAAGCGGCGTTCAAGCGCCAACTTGACCAGGCCAATGAACGTTTCGACGTCGGCCTCTCGGACAAGACCGACGTACTGGAAGCCCAGGCCGGCTACGACACCGCCCGTGCCAACCGGATCATCGCCGAGCGCAACGTGGAAGACGCCTTCCAGGCGCTGGTGACCCTGACCAACCGCGAGTACGCCTCGATCGAAGGCATCCTCCACACCCTGCCGGTCGTGGTGCCCGCCCCCAACGACGCCAAGGCCTGGGTCGATACCGCCGCCCAGCAGAACCTGAACCTGCAGGCGGCCAACTACGCCGTCGATGCCGCCGAAGAGACCCTGCGCCAGCGCAAGGCCGGCCACGCGCCGACCGTCGATGCGGTAGCCAGCTACCAGAAGGGCGACAACGACAGCCTCGGCTTCAGCAATAACGGCTCCACCCTGCCCGGCCAGG
This sequence comes from Pseudomonas sp. BN515, assembly GCF_029873155.1. Taxonomy (NCBI): domain Bacteria; kingdom Pseudomonadati; phylum Pseudomonadota; class Gammaproteobacteria; order Pseudomonadales; family Pseudomonadaceae; genus Pseudomonas; species Pseudomonas sp. BN515. The sequence continues at coordinate 160,107 of NZ_SSOH01000093.1, forward strand.
ATCCGTTCAGTGGCGACGTGGAGCAGCGCAGCATCGGCCTGCAGCTGAACATCCCGATCTACAGTGGCGGTCTGATCAGCTCCCAGGTTCGCGAGTCCTACCAGCGCCTGAACCAGACCGAGCAGCAGCGCGAAAGCCTGCGCCGCACCGTGGTGCAGAACACCCGCAACTTCCACCGTGCGGTGAACACCGACGTGGAGCAGGTGAAGGCGCGCCGGCAGTCGATCATCTCCAACCAGAGCGCCCTGGAAGCCACCGAAATCGGCTACCAGGTCGGTACCCGCAACATCGTCGACGTGCTCGATGCCCAGCGCCAGCTGTACAGCTCGGTACGCGACTACAACAACGCTCGCTACGACTACATCCTCGACAACCTGCGCCTGAAGCAGGCTGCCGGCACCCTGAGCCCGGCCGATCTGGAAGCCCTGGCCGGCTTCCTCAAGCCCGACTACAACCCGGACAAGGACTTCCTCCCGCCGGACCTGGCCAAGGCTGCAGAAGCCAGCCTGAAAGGCGACCCGGAATACTGAGTCCCGCTTCACACGAAAAAGCCCGGCATCACTGCCGGGCTTTTTTATTGGATTTGTGGGAGCGAATTCATTCGCGATGGTCACGTTGGTCGCGAAGCTGGGCCACGCAGGCCGACGGCCTGCTTCGCGAGTAAACATCCACGTTCGTAGAACATGGACTTGCGGTAGCCCCCTGGAAGGGGGCGAATCCACTACCGAGCACAACGCCGACCTCTTTCGCCCGGTCTGGACCGTAGGGTGCGCTGTGCGCACCGACTTCAGGACCCGCTTCGGCACCAGGCCAAACCGCCGGTGCGCACGGCGCGCCCTACCCGATCGCCTTCATCCTGCTAGCCCAAGCAGTCGAATCGTCACAGGCAGAGCCGATGACTCATGACCACGTCCTCAGGACGTGGTTTCCCAAGTTCAAATGAATTCGCTCCTACTTTGCCGCCCAGGCGTTGAAGCGCTGCTCCAGGTCTTCGCCGTGGTCAGTCCAGAACTCCACATCCATCGGCAGGGCCTGCGCCATGTTCTGCGGCGCGCTGGGCAGCCAACCGGTCAGCGCCGGGTCGAGGCGCTCGAAGGCCTGCTGGTTGACCGGCCCGTAGGGAATTCGTTTGACGTAGTCGGCCTGGTTGTCGGCCTTGTTGATGAAGGCGATCAGTTGGTGGGCGCGGTCGACGTGCTTCGAGCCCTTGATGATTGCCCAGTAGTCCATGCCGTAAAGGCTATCCGGCCACACCACGGCGAACTTGTTGCCTTCCTGGTGGGCCGCGGCGATGCGCCCGCTGTAGACCGAAGTCATGGTCACGTCACCGGCGGCCAGCCATTGCACGGGCTGGGCCCCCGCCTCCCACCACTGGATATGGGGCTTGAGCTGATCCAGCTTGGCAAAGGCCCGCTCCACCCCTGCCGGCGTAGCCAGCACCTTATAGACATCCTCGCGCTTTACACCATCGGCCAGCAGCGCGAATTCCAGGTTGTACACCGCCCGCTTGCGCAGCCCGCGCTTGCCGGGGAAGCGCTGCACATCCCAGAAGTCCGCCCAGGACTTCGGCGCCTCAGCCAGCTTGCCGGCGTCATAGGCCAGTGCCACGCTCCAGACCATGGTGGCCGACCCGCATTCCTGGGCTGCATCGGCAATCAACTGATCGGCACCGCCTATGCGCTGCCAATCCAGGCGCTCGAACAGGCCTTCCTCGCAGCCACGCACCAGGTCAGGCGCCTCGATCTCAACCAGATCCCAGTCGACGCTGCCGGTATCGGCCATCACCTTGATCCGCGCCATCTCGCCGTTGTATTCGCCCTCCGTCAGCGGGGCTCCGCTGGCCGTGGCGAAGGGCTTGAAGAAGGCGTCACTCAGGGCTTTCTGCCCTGCCCCGCCGTAGCCCACCACCACCATGGTGTCAGCCGCCTGGACGCTTCCCAGGCTACAAGCGAGCGCCAAGCCGGCGAGCAGACGGCCCGCGTGGCTGGAAGCAGGAACGGAACAAGGATGTGAACGGTTGCTCAGGTGAGGGACGAATGACTGCCGCATTGGTGCTTCTCCTCTTGTTGTTGTCATGAAGCCTGCCCAGCTCGGGCTGACACGAAGCTAAGCCGGGACAAAGTAAAAAAACAAGTTGATTTTTTACTGAAGGTAAATTTCCATGGCTCAACAAGAACAAGCGGGCCGCCAGGCCCTCAGGAGCCTCCATGTCCAGTGCCACCTTCCCGCTCCTTTTCGAGCCCCTGGAAATCCGCGGCAAACGCCTGAAGAACCGGATCATGTCCAGCGGACACGACACCTCGATGCCCGCCGACAACCTGGTCAACGACCAGCTCGTCGCCTACCACCGCGCTCGCGCCAGGGGTGGAGTCGGCCTCATCGTCCTGCAAGTGGCCGGGGTGCATGACAGCGCGCGCTACACCTCCCATGTGCTGATGGCCACCGACGATGCCTGCATCGAGGGCTATCGCCGCCTGGCCGACGCCTGCCATGCCGAAGGCACGGTGGTGCTTTCCCAGGTCTTCCATCCGGGCCGGGAAATCATGGAGTCCAGCGATGGCCTGCTGACGGTGGCCTGGTCCGCGTCGGCTTCGCCCAACGAGCGTTTCCGCGTGATGCCGAGAGCCCTGGACCAACGAATGATCGACGAGATCGTCGCCGGCTACGGCGCAGCCGCCCGCCGGTTGTCCGAGGCGGGTCTGGACGGCGTGGAGATCGTCGCCAGCCACGGTTATCTGCCTGCGCAGTTCCTCAACCCGCGCGTGAACCGCCGGGAAGACGCTTACAACGGCGACCTGGACGCCCGCCTGCGCTTCGTCCGCGAAGTGATACAGGCCGTGCGCGCCAACTGCCCGGAAGACTTCATCGTCGGGATGCGCATCTCCGCCGACGAACGCGACCCGGAAGGCCTGACCGAAGACGAATCCCTGACCGCCGCGCTCGCCCTGCAAGGGCAACTCGACTACCTGCACCTGGTGGCCGGTACCTCCGCCTCCATCGGGGGCGCCATCCATATCGTGCCGCCCATGGCCATCGAAGCGGCCTACCTGGCTTCCACCGCTGGGACCTTCAAGTCACGCCTGGACATCCCACTCTTCGTCACCGGACGGATCAACCAGCCCCAGGAAGCCGAGAGCATCCTCGCCCGCGGCCAGGCGGATGTCTGCGGCATGACCCGCGCACTGATCTGCGACCCGCAGATGCCGAACAAGGCCGCCAATGGCCGCAGCGACGATGTGCGTGCCTGCATCGCCTGCAATCAGGCGTGCATCGGCCACTTCCATCGCGGCTATCCCATCTCCTGTATCCAGCACCCGGAAACCGGTCGTGAACTGACCTACGGAGAACCGAAACCTGCTGCCGTGCGCAAGCGCGTGATGGTGGTGGGCGGAGGGCCGGCGGGCATGAAGGCCGCCGCCGTGGCGGCCCAGCGCGGCCATGAGGTAACCCTCTTCGAGGCGGGTAACCAGCTCGGCGGGCAAGTGTTGCTGGCCCAGTTGCTGCCGCGCCGCGCGGAGTTCGGCGGGGCCGCCACCAACCTTCAACGGGAGATGGAACTGGCTGGCGTGCAAGTGCAGCGCAATGTCCGCGTCGACCGCGCCCTGGTGGAGCGCGAGCGTCCCGACCTGGTGATCCTCGCCACCGGCGCGAAACCCTACTGGCCGGCCTTCGAGCGCGGCGGCGAGTTGCAGGTGGTCGACGCCTGGCAGGTCCTGCGTGACGAAGTGCAACTGGGCCGTTCGGTGGTGGTTACCGACTGGCGCGGCGACTGGATCGCCCCCGGCATCGCCGAACGCCTGGCGCGCAATGGCCACCAGGTGCGCCTGGCGGTAAGTGGCACTCATTGCGGCGAGAGCCTGCCCCTTTACGTGCGTGACCAGATGGCCGGAGAGCTGCACAAGATGGGTATTCCGATCACGCCCTATGCACGTCTTTACGGCTGCGACGACAACACCGTGTACATGACGCATGCCGCCTGTGGCGAACCGATGCTGTTCGAAGAGGTGGACACCCTGGTGCTCTGCCAGGGCCACCAACCGGTGGACGACCTGGGCAGTGAGCTGGAAGGCCTGGTGGAATTTCGCCGGATCGGCGATTGCCTGGCGCCTCGCACGGTGGAGGAGGCGATTTACGAGGGACTGAAGCTGGCCTGGAGCATCTGAGTGTCGCCGGCGATCGCGGCTGCAATACAATGCCGCGATCCTGTCCCATGGAGGGAACCATGAGCCCCAGCCTGCCATCGCCGAACGCCAACGCCGAGAGCCAATTCCTCGGCACGCGCATCCGCGCGCTGCGCAAACGCCGCGGCCTGACCCTCACCGAGCTGGCCGAACAGAGCAAGCTCACCGCCGGCTACATCAGTCAGCTGGAACGCAACCTGGCCTATCCCTCGATTCCCGCGCTGTTCAATATCGCCCGCAGCCTGGGCGTGACCATCCAGTGGTTCTTCGCCAGCGAAGCGCCCACTACCGAAGCCGATCGTGGTTACGTCGTGCGCCGCAACGCCCGCACCAGCCTGCACTACGAAGACGGAATCACTGACGAGCTGCTCAGCCCGCAGCCACTGCGCCAGCTGGAGATGCTCCATTCGCGCTTCCCGCCGGGTACCTACAGTGAAGAGAGTTACAGCCACGAGGGCGAAGAAGCCGGCTACGTGCTGAGTGGCGAATTCGAACTCTGGGTCGGCGACCGGCACTTCCACCTGCAGGAAGGCGACAGCTTCAGCTTCTCCAGCCAGGAGCCGCACCGCTATGGCAACCCCGGCGAGAAGGATGCGCTGATCCTCTGGGTGATCACCCCGCCGACGTTCTGATTCGCGCAATCGTTCAGGGACTTTTCCTGTAGGGGCGAATTCATTCGCCAAGCAGACCGAAGGTCTGCCCTTCAAACACCTATGGGGCGGCTACGCTACCCTTGGCGATTGAAATCGCCCCTACAGCAGCCGCGCAATCCCGCCCAGCAGACGCTCCAATGCACCCTGATTGGCCTTGAGCACGCCCAGGCCCGCGTCGCGCATCGCTGCTGCACGCCCCGGCTCGGCCCAGAGCCCGCCAACCTGTGCGGCCAACGCTTCGGCATCTGCCACTTCCGCCAGTGCCCCCGCGTCACGCAGCTGCGCGGCGATTTCGAGGAAGTTGAACAGGTGCGGGCCGCTGAGCACGGGCTTGCCCAGGGCTGCCGGCTCCAGCAGGTTGTGGCCGCCATTGGGCACCAGACTACCGCCCACGAAGGCGATATCGGCCAGCGCGTAGAGGAACAGCAACTCACCCATGGTATCGCCGACCAGCACCGCATCCGTCGCGGCGACAGGCGCGCCGGTGGATCGGCGCACCGTTGCCAGCCCTTCGCGACGACTCAGCTCGAATACCGAACCGAATCGCTCCGGGTGACGCGGCACCAGGATCAGCAGTGCGTCCGGCCGCTGCTTCAACAGTACCTTGTGGGCAGCCAGGACGATTTCATCCTCCCCGGCGTGGGTGCTCGCGGCAATCCACACAGGCCGCGAATCGGCGCCCCATTGGCCACGCAGCTCCGCTGCGCGCTGGAGCAGCGCCGGGTCGATGCGCAGGTCGAACTTGATCGAACCGGTCACGCCCACGCATTCAGGACGTGCACCAAGCGTGCGGAAACGCTCGGCTTCGGCTTCCGTCTGCACCGCGATCCAGCTCAGTTCGGCCAGCATGGGCGCGGTGAGCTTGGCCAACCGCGCATAACCACGCGCCGAGCGCTCGGACAGCCGGGCATTGGCCAGCACCACCGGGATGCCGCGACGGGCGCACTGGTGGATGTGGTTCGGCCAGAGTTCGGTTTCCATGATCACCGCCAGCTTCGGCCGCACCTTGTCGAGGAAGCGGGCAGCCGCCCAGGGCAGGTCGTAGGGCAGGTAGCAATGCTGCACCTTGTCGCCGAACAGCGCGCGGATGCGCTCGGATCCGGTGGGCGTCATGCAGGTGATGGTGATGGGCAGGTTTGGGTGGCGCTCCAGCAGGGCGCGGACCATCGGAGCGGCGGCGATGCTCTCGCCCACCGATACCGCATGGACCCAGATACCGCCCGGCTTGATCGATGGCTGGCCAAAGGCAAAACGCTCGCCGATGCGCCGCGCGTAGGCGGGCGCACGCCAAGCGCGCCAAGCCAGGCGTACCGCTACCAAGGGCAGACCGAGATGGAACAGCAGGGTATAGAGGGTGCGATTCATGGGCGCGGAGCTTAGCGTGACTCGCCGTCGATCGCACTAACCCATGGCCTGCAGGTGCTCCGCCAGGCTATCGGCCAGCCAGAGCGCCGCCGGCCCAAGTGCCGAGTCGCGACGGCAGACCAGTTCCACCACCAGCGATGGCGGCGTCCAGTCGCTGCGCAGCTCCACCAGTTGCCCCTGGTAAGCCGGGTACTGGGCCACATGGCGCGGCAGCCAGGCCCAGCCGAGTCCGCGCATCAGCAATTCCGCCATCACGTAGAAGCTGTCGGCACGCCAGACCTGCGGACCGATCTGCTCGCCGCCCGGGTAATGGCTGTCCTGGGGCGACATGAGGATCTGCCGGTGACGCGCCAGTTCGCTGCGGTCGGCGTAGGTTTTTTCGGCCAGGGCGTGGCCGGCACCGCAGACCGTGACCATTTCGATGGTGCCCAGGCGCTGGCGCTCAAGGGCATCGGGCATCTGCTCGTGGTGGAACAGCAGCCCAAGATCGGCGCGGCGCTCCAGCAGCTTGCGAGCCACCTCACCCTGGGCACTGGTGGTCAGTTGCACCTCCAGCAGCGGAAATGCCTTGCCCAATGCTTCCAGGCTGGCCAGCACGGGCTGATAAGGCATGGCTTCATCCTGGGCCAGGCGCAGGCGCGCTTCTTCGCCCTTCGCCAGCCCCAGGGCCTTGCCGTCCAGGCGCTGACACTGCCGCAGGACTTCCCGAGCTTCCTCCAGCAAGGCCACACCCGCCGCCGTCAGGCGCGGTTGGCGACCACTGCTGCGGTCGAACAGCTGCACACCAAGGTCCTCTTCGAGCATGGCAATGCCACTGCTCACCGCTGACTGGGCGCGCCGCAACCTGCGCGCGACCGCCGAGAAGGACTGACCTTCCGCAACTGCAACGAACAGGCGGATCTGTTCCAGGTTCCATTGCATGGCGGGCAACCTATCTTCAATTCAGATGGGAAATGACTTTATCCCATCAGCCGAGAACTTAGAATTCGCGTCATTGCACAGGAGGTCCGACCATGACCGGCTACATCTATCTCGCTATCGCAATTGCCGCCGAAGTGATCGCCACTACCTCGATGAAGGCCATCGACGGCTTCAACAAACCGCTGCCCCTGATCCTGGTAATCGGCGGCTACGCCATCGCCTTCTGGATGCTGACCCTGGTGGTGCGCAGCATCCCCGTGGGCATCGCCTACGCCATCTGGGCCGGCCTCGGCATCGTGCTGGTGAGCGTCGCCGCGCTGGTGCTCTATCAGCAGAAGCTGGATGCCCCCGCGGTGCTCGGCATGGGAATGATCGTCTCGGGCGTGGTGGTCATCCAGCTGTTCTCCAACAGCACCGGCCACTGAGAGCTGGCTGCACGGTTCTCGACACGGGCTGTAGGTCGGCATCACAACAGGGGCGCTATACTGCGCCCCTGTTTTTTTCGAGGCGCCTGCACCCATGGCCGAATCCCTTTCCACTGATGTGCTCATCCTGGGCGGCGGTATCGCCGGCCTGTGGCTCAATGCCCGCCTGCGCCAGCAAGGCTTCGCCACGTTGCTGGTGGAAAAGGCCAGCCTTGGCGGCGAACAGAGCGTCAAATCCCAGGGGATCATCCACGGTGGCGCCAAGTACGCCCTGCACGGCGCCCTCACCGGCGCCTCTGAAGCCATCGCCGACATGCCCCGCCGCTGGCGCGAGGCCCTGGCCGGTAACGGCGAGCTGGATCTTCGCGGGGTACGCCTGCTCTCTGACGCCCACTATCTCTGGTCCCCCGGCACCCTGGCCGGAAATCTCACCAGCTTCTTCGCCAGCAAGGCGGTGCGCGGCCGCGTCGACCAGGTCAAGGGCGATGCCTTGCCGCCGGCGCTGCAACACCCGAAGTTCAAGGGCAAGGTCTATCGCCTGGCCGAACTGGTGCTGGACGTGCCCAGCCTGATCAGCCGACTGGCGGAGCTCGCGGGCGACAGTCTACTCGCGGGCCGCGAAGTCGCCCCCTTGCGGGAGGACGGTCAACTCGTCGGGCTGGTCATCGACGGTCGTGAAGTCCGCGCGCAACGCATCGTGCTGAGCGCCGGTGCGGGCAACCAGGCACTGCTCGAAGCCCTGGGCCTCAGCCAGCCGGCCATGCAGCGCCGTCCGCTGCACATGGTGATGGTCAAGGCGCCCAGCCTGAAACCGCTGTACGCCCATTGCCTGGGTGGCGGACCGAAACCGCGCGTCACCGTGACCAGCCACCCGGCCACCGACGGCCAATGGGTGTGGTACCTGGGCGGCGACCTGGCCGAGGCCGACGGCGTGGCCCGCAACGAAGCGGAACAGATTGCCGCAGCCGAGCAGGAGCTGCGCCAGTTGCTGCCCTGGATCGACCTCTCCGCCGCGCAATGGGCGACCCTGCGGGTGGACCGCGCCGAGCCGGCCCAGAGCGGCCTGGTTCGTCCGGACAATGCCTTCCTCGCCGAACAGGACCGCTTGCTGGTGGGCTGGCCCACCAAGCTGGCCCTGGCGCCGGACTTCGCCGACCGCGTGCTGGCCGCCTTCGAGCGCGACGGCGTGCGGCCATCAGCCAATCCGCCGCTGCCTGCCCTGCCCCGCCCGACGGTGGCGCAACCGGCCTGGGAGGAACTGCTGGGATGAACAACCTGCACGGTCTACATCGCCCCCTGGGCAGCACCGGCCTGATGGTTTCCCCGCTGGGCCTGGGTACCGTCAAGCTCGGCCGCGACCAGGGCGTGAAGTACCCCAGCGGCTTCACCATTCCCGACGACGCCGAGGCCCGGCAACTGCTGGGCCTGGCCCGCGACCTCGGCATCAACCTGATCGACACCGCGCCGGCCTATGGCCGCAGCGAGGAGCGTCTCGGCCCTCTTCTACGCGGCCAGCGCCAGGACTGGGTGATCGTCAGCAAGGTGGGCGAAGAGTTCGAGGGCGGCCTGTCCCGTTTCGATTTCAGCCCCGAACACACGCGCTTCTCCGTCGAACGCAGCCTGAAACGCCTGGAAACCGACTTCATCGACCTGGTGCTGGTGCACTCCGACGGCAATGACGTGGCCATCCTGCGGGACAGCGGTGTCTACGAGACCCTCGCCGAGCTCAGGCAAGCCGGCAAGATCCGCGCCTTCGGCCTCTCCGGCAAGACCGTCGACGGCGGGCTCCTGGCGCTGGAACAGGGGGATTGCGCCATGGTCACCTACAACCTCAATGAACAGGGCGAGAAGCCGGTACTCGACTTCGCGGTGCAACAGAACAAGGGCATCCTGATCAAGAAAGGCCTGGCCAGCGGTCATGCCTGCCTCGACACCGGCGTGGACCCGGTCCGCGCCAGCTTCGAACTGATCTTCGGTCATCCGGGGGTGACCAGCGCGATAATCGGGACCATCAATCCGCTGCATCTGTCCCATAATGTCGCGACGGCTGCCGCCGTCATCGGAGCCCATCGCCACTAGCCGACCCCTAGCCCAGGAGCCGACATGCCGCGAATCCTCGCCCGCAAGGACCCCAGCGCGTTCAAGACCCTCCCGCTGCATGTCGAAGCCAGCGCCGATGCCCTGAGCTACCAGAGCCTGGGGCTGCCGCTGAACTTTACCCAGATGCTGGAAAGACGCCGCCCGGTCAGGGTGAACGACAACCAGCGCTTCGCGGCGGAACTGGCGAATCTCGGCGTCTCGGTTCGGCTGACCCTGGCGCTGCAAGGGCGCGACTACTGGCTGCTGGTGCGCCAGCGCCGCCAGGATCGCGGCGATACGGTGCTCAAGCTGATTTCCGGCTACGTCCCCGCCCACGAGCTGAACCTGCCGTTGCTCACCGCCATTCAGGAAGTGGCCGAGGAATGCCTGATCGAGACGCCGGAAGGCTGGCTCGCCGGGCGTTTCGGCGACACCTGGCTGCCGACCCCCTACCAGCGGCAACTGCGCTATCGCGAAACCAGCCACTTCCGCCTCAGCCCGCTGTCCGGCGCCGCACGCCCGGTGACCAACGGCAAGCTGACACTGCTGGAGCGGCCCGAGGCCTACGTGCACCTGCCCACCGCTTCCCTGCAACTGGTCTACGACCTGCGCCTGGAGCTGCCGAAGGATTGCCACCAGATCAGCCTGTTCCATGTGGATGAAGTGCTGCAGGACGGCAAACTGGTGGCCAGCCTGGAGCGACGCCGGCCCGACATCTACCTGCTACCACTGCATCAGGGCCTGCCCACCGGCGACCTGCTGACCCTGCGCAACGGCGAATTCAAGGCGGCCAGCACCCGTGGCGTGTGGCTCTCGGAGAGTTTTGCCGAACAGGATGGCTGGCTGGTTCACGAGGAACGCGTGCGCTGGCGAGACTGGCTGGCCCGGGTAGGAACGGCCCGCCCGATGGGAAAGAAGATGGCCTGCTGAAAGCTGGGGCGCCCAAGAAGTCGCCCCATCGCCATTAAGCGTACCCCCTACGGCATCACTTCAGTTCACTGGAGCTCTTGCCCAGCAGCCGTCGCGCCACGATCAGCAACTGGATCTGTTGGGTACCTTCGAAGATGTCGAGAATCTTCGAATCCCGCGCCCATTTCTCCAGCAACTCGTCCTCGCCGTAACCCAGGGCGCCGGCCAGCTCTACGCATTTCAACGTGATCTCGTTGGCCACGCGTCCGGCCTTGGCCTTGGCGATGGACGCTTCCTTGGAGTTGGGCAGCCGGTTGTCGGCCATCCAGGCCGCCTTCAGGGTCAGCAGGCGCGCTGCCTCCCATTCCGCCTCCAGGCGATAGAGCGAGGCCTCGGCATGGCTGACGGCCAGCAACGGCTTACGGTAGTCGAACCGGCAACCGGCCTTGGCCAGCAGTTCGCGGGTCCGGTCCAGGACGGCCTTGGCGACACCCACTGCCATGCCAGCCACCAACGGGCGGGTGTTGTCGAAGGTTTCCATCACTCCGGCAAAGCCCTTCTGCACGTCAATCTCGGCATTGCCCAGCAGATTGGCCGCCGGCACTCGACAGTCGTTGAAGCTGATGGAGGCGGTATCCGACGCCTTGATGCCGAGCTTCTTCTCCAGGCGGGTCACGCTCATGCCGGGCGTGCCCTTCTCCACCACGAAGGACTTGATCGCCGCGCGCCCCAGGCTGCGATCCAGGCTGGCCCAGACCACCACCGCATCGGCACGCTCGCCGGAGGTGACGAAGATCTTCTCGCCATTGAGCACGTAATGGTCGCCATCCTTCACCGCCGTAGTGCGAATGGCCGCCGAATCGGAACCGCAACCGGGCTCGGTGATGGCCATCGCCGCCCAGGTACCGCGAAAGCGCACGAGCTGTTCCTCATTGGCCACCGCAGCGATGGCGGCATTGCCTAGCCCCTGGCGCGGCATGGCCAGAGGCAAGCCGACATCGCCCCAGCACAGCTCCATGACACCGAGCAGCGCAGACAGATTGCCGCCGTTGCGCACGCCATCCTCCGCCCCGGCGCCACGTTTGCTGGCCGAGCCGGCGCCGACGGCCTCCGGGGAACCGGCGTTCATGCCGTCCAGCAGCGCGGCCAGCAGGTCCAGTTCGCGGGGGTAGGCGTGTTCGGCCTTGTCGTACTTGCGTGACAAGGGGCGAAAGTACTGCTGGGCGACCTGATGGGCCTGATGGCTGAGACCACGGAATTTCTTCGGGATTTCCAGATTCATACGGCTTTCCTCACAGGTGCAGTCCGCCGCTCATCAGGGCGACGGCGCGCAGGTCGCGGTACCAGCGCTCGGCTGGGTGCTCCTGGGTGAAACCATGTCCGCCGAGCAGTTGCACGGCATCGGTACCGATCTTCATGGCCTTCTCGGCACAGAGCAGACGCGCCAGGTAGGCCTCGCGCCGGAACGGCTCGCCACGATCTGCGCGGGCACAGGCGCGCCAGACCATCAGGCGCATGGCGTCCAGTTCGATGGCGATGTCCGCGACCATGAAGGCCACGCCCTGACGGTGGCTGATGGGCTCGCCGAACGCCGTGCGTTCGTTGCAGTAGCCGATCACGTAATCCAGTGCTGCCTGGGCGGTGCCCAGTGCCAGCGCGCACCACGCCAGGTGACCGAGGTCGAGGAAGGTCTGGTAGTCGAAGTCGACGGCGGCCAGACGGTTCGCCGCCAGAACCTTCACGCCCTTGAGACGAATCCGCGCCGTGCCGCAGGCCTTCAGGCCCATGGCCGGCTCCGGGCGCAGGTCGAGCCCCTTGCTGCCCGCCTCGACCAGGAACAGCGCCGGCCCGCTGCCGGTTTCCGCCGCCACTATCAGGCGGCTGGCGTCCAGCGCACCCGGCACCAGGCACTTTTCGCCAGTGAGCACATAGCTGCTTCCCTTGCGCCGCGCACGGGTGGCCAGCTTGCCGGGATCGAACAGCACGGCCGGTTCGTTGACGGCAATGGCCATGCGCGGTGCCGGCTGCTCGCCGACAAAGGCCGGCAGGCAGGCGGCCTGCTGCTCGGGAGAGGCCCAGCGGCGGATGCAATTGGCAGCCGAAAGCGGCATCAGCAGCGCTGCGGCGAGACTGAGATCCCCTTTGGCAAGGGCCTCGGCCATCAGGGCATTGGTGAGGATCGTGCGTTCACCCGCCAGCCCACCCAGGTTCTCACCGACGCCGTAGTGGGCCAGTCCGAGTGCATGGCCCTGGTTGAGCAAGGCAGCCGGCACCGCGCAACGGGCGTCCGCGCCGTGGGCCGCCGGGCGCAGGGAACCCAGGGCGAAGGCTTCCAGCATCTCCACCAGCATCCGCTGTTCGTCGGACAGGGACAGGTCGAACAGCTCATCCGCGGCGGACTGGCGCGGCACCCTGCGCGCTCGCCGCGCAGCCAGCATGAAGCCGGCTCGGGTGCCGCCGTAGAGAACCTTCTCGAAAACCTTGCGCAGCTTGAGGCGGTCGGGCCAGTGGGCCTGGGCTACGCGATTGAGCACGGCCAGGGCGCGGCCCTGCGCGTTGGGGAACATTGGCATCGCACTCCATGCAGGATGAGGATGCCTTGATGATGTTCGGCATCGACCCAGTCGCCTATGACCGGGCCGACGCCAGCGACTGGCAGCGCTGCCAGTGGAGGGAGTTATTTGCTGCGGATCTTCTCGACGATGGCGGTGGTGGAGCTGTTCTCCACCAGGCCCAGCACCCGCACTTCACCGCCGTAGGCACGGACGATATCGGCGCCGACCACCTGGTCGATACCATAGTCGCCGCCCTTGACCAGCACATCGGGTTTGACCTGGCCGAGCAGACGCTCCGGAGTGTCTTCGTGGAAGCTGACGACCCAGTCGACTGCGCCAAGACCGGCCAGCACCGCCATGCGCCGCTCAACGCTGTTTATCGGGCGGCCCGGCCCCTTGAGGCGGCTGACCGATGCATCGTCATTGACCGCCAGCACGAGGCGGTCGCCCTGTGCGCGGGCCTGCTCCAGGTAGGTCACGTGGCCGGCGTGGAGAATGTCGAAGCAGCCGTTGGTGAAGACGATCTTCTCGCCATGGGCGCGAGCGTCCTCGATGGCCAGCAGCAGTTGGTCGAGGCTCAGCACGCCGCGCTCGGACCCCTGCTCGCGCTGCACGGCACGGCGCAGTTCCGGAGCGCTGATGGCGGCGGTACCGAGCTTGCCGACCACGATGCCGGCGGCGAGGTTGGCCAGCGCCACGGCCTGCGGCAGTTCTTCGCCTGCGGCGAGGGCGGCGGCCAGGGTGGAAATCACGGTGTCGCCGGCGCCGGTGACATCAAATACTTCACGGGCGCGGGCCGGCAGGTGCAGCGGGGAATGGCCGGGACGCAGCAGGGTCATGCCGTGTTCGCCGCGGGTCACCAGCAGGGAGCCCAGCTCCAGCTCCTGCATCAGGCCAGCGCCCTTGGCGACCAGGTCGGCCTCATCGGCACAACGGCCGACGATGGATTCGAATTCGCTGAGGTTCGGCGTGATCAGGCTGGCACCGCGATAGATGCTGAAATCCTTGCCCTTGGGGTCGGCCAGCACCGGAACACCACGACGGCGAGCGGCCTGGATCAGCGCCTGGTGATTTCTCAGCGCGCCCTTGCCGTAGTCGGACAGCACCAGCACCTTGGCCTGGGGCAACAAGCGCTCGACCTCAGCGGCCAGCGCCTCGGCGTTGGTATCGAAGGTTTCCTCGAAGTCCATGCGCAGTAATTGCTGGTGGCGGCTCATAACGCGCAGTTTGACGATGGTCGGCTGCTCGGCGAGACGCTGGAAATGCACATCAACGCCTGCTGCGTTGAGGCTGTCGGTCAGGCTGTCTGCCGCTTCGTCGAGGCCGGTGATGCCCACCAGCATGGCAGGAGCGCCGAGTGCGGCGATGTTCAGCGCGACGTTGGCAGCACCGCCGGGACGGTCCTCGATCTGCTCCACCTTGACCACGGGCACCGGTGCTTCGGGCGAAATGCGCGAAGTACCGCCATGCCAGTAGCGGTCAAGCATGACGTCGCCCACCACCAGAACGGGGGCCTGATCAAATCGGGGCATGGACAGCTTCATGGGGTCTCCGGACGTCAAAATCGGCGCGGATCATACCATAGCAGGTCAGTTGGACTGACCTGCTCGATCCGACGCAGGGCGCATCTTGACCAGCTCACCATGACGCACCGGCGTGCGGAAGCACCCAGCCGGACAGCGACCGCTGGATCATCCGGCTCAGCTCACCTCCGGCTGGGTCTCCTCGGCGAACTGGTTGGCATGCAGACGGGCGTAATAGCCGTTCATGGCCAGCAGCTCGGCATGAGTGCCGCGCTCGACGATGCGCCCCTGATCCATCACCAGGATCAGGTCCGCCTTCTCGATAGTGGAGAGGCGGTGGGCGATAACCAGGGTGGTACGGCCATCCATCACGCGGTCCAGCGCGGCCTGGATGTGCCGTTCGGACTCGGTATCCAGGGCAGAGGTAGCCTCGTCCAGTACCAGCACCGGCGCGTTCTTCAGCAGGGCGCGGGCGATTGCCAGGCGCTGCCGCTGGCCGCCGGAGAGCAGTACGCCATTTTCACCCACCGCGGTGTCGAAGCCGTGCGGCAGCTTGTCGACGAACTCCTTGGCGTAGGCCGCCTCGGCCGCCCGCTCGACATCTTCGCGCGGCGCACCAGCGAGATCGCCGTAGGCGATGTTATTGGCCACCGAGTCGTTGAAAAGGGTCACCTGCTGGGTCACCAGGGCGATGTGGCGGCGCAGGTTGCGCAGACGGTAATCCTCGATATCGACGCCATCCAGCAGGATCTGACCCTGCTCATGGTGGTAGAAGCGCGGAATGAGGTTGGCCAGGGTGGACTTGCCACTGCCGGAACGCCCGACCAACGCGACCATCTGGCCGGGGGCGGCTTCGAAGCTGATGTCCTGCAGTACCGCCTTGTCGGTGCCGGGATACTGGAAGCTGAGGTTGCGGATTTCAAGGCGGCCGCTCACTCGCTCCAGCTCAGTGGTTCCATTGTCAACTTCCGGCTTCTCGTCGAGCTGCTCGAAGATACTCTCGGCGCCAGCCAGCCCCTTCTGAACGGTCGAACTCACCTCACTCAACTGGCGGATGGGTTTCGGCAAAAGTCCCGCCAGAGTGATGTAAGCGACCAGGTCGCCCGCGGATGCATCGCCCCGCAGGAACAGCACCAGAAACATCAAGATGGCCATAGCGCTGTAGATGACCAGTTGCAGCATCGGGGTATAGACCGCCCCGGTCTTGATCATTTTCAGCTGCTTGTCGGTATTGCCTACGCTGGCTTGCAGGAAGCGCTGCTGCTCGTAGGGCTCACCGCCAAAGCTGCGCACTACACGATATCCCTGGATAGCCTCCGAGGAGATGTGCATCACATCTCCCATCGCGTCCTGGATCTTCTTGCTCTGCTTGCGAAATTTTCGACTGGCACTGCTGACCATCAGCGCGATCAGCGGCAATATCGCCACCATCACCAGGGTCAGCTTCCAGTTCATCCACAGCAGCGAGGCGAACAGGAAGATCACCGTCATCCCTTCGCGGAACACCACTTTGATCGCATCGGTAGCGGCACCCGTGACCATGGTCACGTTGAACGTGATGCGCGAAATCAGGTGGCCCGAGTTGTGGCTGTCGAAGTAGCGGTTTGGCAGTTGCATCAACTGGTTGAACAGAGCCACCCGCAAGTCATGCACCAGTCCCAATGAAACCTTGGCCAGGAAGAAGTTGCCGAGAAACGAACCCACACCCTGCCAGATGGCGATCAACACGATCAGCAGCGGCACGGCCTGTATCAGGTTCATATCCTTGAGGTAGGGAACATGCGGGAGCAATGCGGCGTGCGGATCGGCCAGACCATCGACGAAGTACTTGAGCACGTAGCCCAACATCGGTTGGCTCGAAGCGAAGATCAGGAATCCGATGATGCTGAGAACAAAAAAGCCAACATACGGCCTGACATAGCGCAGCAACCGCAGATAAACCTGGAGATCCGATTGCTGGTTAGAATTGGCCACTCTCGATCCCTATTGCTACTCAGAGAAAATTGATGCGGATTGTACCAGCGAACGAAATGCAGCAGTGGCTAGACGACGGCGAGGTCCTGGAGAAAGACGGCCGTGGCCCCAAGGTCCTGCGTCAGCCGGACGGCCAACTGCTGAAGATATTCCGGCCACGCCGCCGACTTTGGCTCGCCCGCATGCGGCCTTCCGCACAACGCTTCGCCCGCAACGCCGAACTGCTTGCCGAACGCGGTATCACGACGCCCAAGGTCAGCGAGTGCATGTGGCTGGACAAGGTCCAGGCAGTCAGTGCCTGCTTCTATGAGCCGCTACCTGGACAATCGCTGGATCAGCTGTATCGCCATGTACGCCCCGAGTTCGACGAGCTGCTACCCGAACTCGCAAACTTCATCCGTACCCTGCACCAGCGCGGTATCTACTTCCGCTCGCTTCACCTGGGCAACATCCTGCGTTTGCCCGACGGTGAATTCGGCCTCATCGACTTCCTGGACATGCGCTTCAAGCGCGGCCCGCTAAGCAGTCGATTAGCGCAACGTAACCTGCAACACCTCAATGGCTACCTACGCCGCAGTCAGATCGACGACTTCCCCTGGCAGCGTCTGCTGCAGGCCTATGAGCGACCGACCACCGCCAAGCCTACGTGAAGGCAGCAACCTTAAGATCGCCAAGCATTTCCACCAGCTTAAAGTGGAGCACCGGCATCAGATTCAACCAGCAACCGGGAAGTCCCGATCCTCTTTCCCCTGCCTGACACAAGTATCCATCGCCAGCACTAACGCCACAGGGAGCCAAGTCACGAACCAGATGGTCGATGGCTTTACCCATGGCATCGTGCCATCCGTAAGGACCACCAGCCCAGAGTACAGCCACAAGGCAACCGTCGCTCCACCCAACGAAGTATGGCGCCACTTGATGGCGTGCCAGCCAGTCCAACACCAGAGTCCTATCCATAGAAGCAGACCAAGAACACCAAAGCGGATGCCAATATCCAGGAACATGTTGTGTGCATGATTGAACCGAACTGGAGTGGACTTGATCGCAATCCAGTACTCCTTAGATCCAACACCCTCCCACCAGTTATCCAACAACAGAGCAAAGCCCCCCTGCCAGATCTCAGGCCGATAAGAAAGGCCGCGATTGGATAAAAGCTCAGGAATGGCAAGGAAAATTGCCCCAATCAACAACAGAGCAATTGCCGCCCCACCACAGGCCAGTTTGTTCCGTAACAAGATGGCCCCGCCAACACAAGACAACACTAGACTCAACCACACCCAGCGTGTCTGGCTGAAGTAAATAAACACACCGAACCCCAACAACGCCAACACCAGCACACATAGGAGTCCAACCCCACGCTTGCGATCAAACCCAAGGAATATCGTCAGAATAAACAGTGCACCACAGGCCTGAGCGGCAGGAATCACCACCCGCCACAGCCCCAAATTCACAACTCGCTCGGAAAAATCATGCTCCTGTACGAAATAAAAGATAAACCAGGAAAGCCCAGCCCCCAGTCCGCCAATCGCACAACAAAGCAGTAAAAATCCGGTGAAGCGCTCCCGCAAACACATGGCACAGACCACACAACCAAGCAGACTAAGACCTATATAAAATGGTAGCTTAATCTCGCGCAGCTCGCCTCCGCGCCCCACATCTAAAACAGAAACAAACACGAACCACGCGGAAGCCATTAAATACAGCACGACAAACGACTTATCCATCGATGGATAGTGCTTACGCATCAGAAAAACGTGCAACAACGCCGGCAGCCACAAAAAAACAATAATAAGCCGATGATAATGCGTATTACTCTGCAACAACCATGGCGCACACAAAAAACAGAACAAGCCGATTACAGTCAATCGCGCAAACCAGCCACCAAAATACACGTTCCCCATAAAACAAAATTCTTTTAGATAGATAGATATTTTCTTAACGCCCCCAGATAAGCCTTGGCAAAGCTCACAAAGCCAAACTCCCTGGAAATCCCTAACAACCCGGAAAAATTCAAAAAACCTAAACCAATGATGCGGTCAATAATTTCCCCCTTCCCCTCCTTAAACATCCGCTTCCTTTCTCTTCGCGCCTTCTCAAGCAGTGCCCTTTTCAAATGCTTAGCATAAAAACCAACATCTTTCGCGTTAGAGGATGCGCGCAGACGATCTAATTCAATAGATACATTTCCATATACACGACCAATGTAGTCAGTAAATGCGACATTTCGAGTAGCACTGCTTGGGTGCACCCGAATCAAAGTCATGGAGCCTTCATCTCTCAGGCTTTCCATATACGCTCCGCGCAGAATGCAACGCAATAAATAGTCCCAATCCTCCAGGGCACGCATGCCCTGATCGAAAAGGCCAACTTTCTGCAAAAAAACATGACGAAAGGCTGCAGCCTGAAGTGGAAAATTATTCTTTCGAATAAACACAGGAAAGCTTGTCCTTCCAAAACCGGAAACTGGACGACTCCACTCCTGGTGCGAGTCAAGCCCATAGTTTGCAAAACAAACTTCCGGCTTACCATCTAAAAAATAGCGAAACTTAGAATAAGAAATATTGACCTGTGGGCAGCGCCGAAAATGCTCAACATGCGACCGCAACTTCTCAGCCGTCAACAGATCATCAGCATCCAAAAAAATCACAAACTCCCCACGCGCTAACGAAATCCCTCTATTACGCGCAGCAGAAACCCCCTGATTCACCTGATAGACATAGCGAACACGAGTATCTTTCTGCGCCAAGGCAGCCGCACGACTCGCTGTATCATCAACAGAACCGTCATCAATAATAATCGCTTCCCAGTTTTGGTAGCTCTGCCTTTGCAGACTACCAACAGTCTCTTGCAAAAACCGACCAAAGTTATAGCACGGGATAACTACCGAAACTTCTGGATTGACCGACTGGTGTAAATACTCCATCGCCACATTAGTTCCGACCATAAAAAAGGCGTCCCATAGCCCGCAAGGTCTTGCCGTTCCAGTAGCGAAGAGGTAATTCAGAAAGCAACTCCCACGCCAACGCCCTATCGCTCCGCGCACACTTGAGCAGCATCGAGTTGCGGAATCGCGCACAGACCTCCGGATACGCAGGATGATCACTGAAGCGCGCATAGGTCTTCAGTACATTTTCCACCATAAAGCGATAGTTCTTATAAGTATTACTGTCATGCACCCGGTAAAGTGCCAAAGGTTCGCCGAGGACGTCGATGAAATACCCACTCCGGGTAATCTTCAGCTCAATCATCAGGTCCTCAAGGCGGACTTCAGGCTCGAAACTGCCAACCCGATCAAGCGCCTCCCGGCGGAATAGAAGCGTGGGTGCAGGAGCTCCTGGCTTGCGAGCAAGGAATACGTCTTCGAAATCCAGGCGGCGAAACGCCAAGTCACGCGGCCTGCCGCTGGGTTTTCCATCCGCATTGATAGTCTGGATATCCCCGGCACAGATGCCGACCTCCGGTTTATCCATCATGTAGGCGACCTGCCTGGCAATACGCTCCGGGAGCATGATGTCGTCCGAGCCAAAGGGGGCGATCAGGCTGCCTTTTGCCCGCTCGATGGTCTCGTTCAGGGTTCGCGATAATCCCTTGTTGGACTGGACGCGAAAATCGAAACCATGGACAGCTTGCAGCGCCTCGATGCGGGCAACGCTGTCATCACGAGAGCCATCGTCCACCACCAACAACTCAATGTTCGGGTAACTCTGCGCCAGCACGCTGAGAATACTTGCCTCGATGTAGGGCGCGTGGTTGTAAGAAGAGATGATCACACTCACTAGCGGCTGCTGGTCGTTGGTCGTCGGAGACATGGGATTGCTCAAAATGGGTTGATCCGGGACCAGAAGGCCCGCCAGGAGGAAACGGACTCAACCGGCGGCCAGGGCCCTTCCATTACCTCGATGAGATGATCGGCCAACTTGAGGTGGGAAAGGTGTCGCTCGACGAATCGTCGCCCCCCCTCGGCTATGGCCAGCGCCAGGTTCGAATCATTGCGCAGCCTGGCCAGGTGCGCCCGCAATTCGTCGACGTCGGAATACAGCAAGAGGTGGACACCATCTTCGAGACCGATTGCCGGCTCCTCGCTACCCTGACGCCAGGCCAGCAAGACGCATCCGCAGGCCATCGCCTCGAAGTTCTTCGCCATGTACTCGCCCAAGCCAACGTCGGCACTGACGAAGTAGCGAATACGGTTCAGCATCTTCCGGTAAGGTTCTCCGGGAGCGGTGCGCAACAGTTGCAGCGAGTCCTCAGCCGCCAAGCGATCCAGAAATCGTCTCCGCTCCTGGTAGGCAGAACTCGCAGTCCGCCCAATGAAACCCAACTCGATATCTCGCTCCACCTCCTCGTGAAAGATCATGCGCGGGTCATAACCTTTAGGAATGAAGTGGACCTTGAAGCCTTCCAGCCTCAATCGCTCGGCGACGCTGGCACCGGTCACAACAATGCGGGCGTTGGGCAACTGCCTATAGAAGCGACTGAAGCGTCCATGCCAGCGAGAGCTCTCCAGATAATTCTGGCAAGCATCCTCCTCATAGATCAGAAGGCCGGAAAGCCGGCTCAGGAACCGGGTTTGCCGATGGATGTTCTTGAAGTGGAGGTCGACAAGGATGCGATCGTAAAGCGAAAGGTCGACGGAACGCAGCGTGCGACTCAGGTCACGCTGGGCGCCCTTATCGAGTATCTTCAGTTCGAGATCGAGCTGCCCACCCAGATGTTCGTAAACACAGGAAAAATCCGGCTCTCGCCCCGCCGAACTCAGAGCCAGCACTTTCATGGGTTTCAGTGCAGCCATAGCCTGACGGCCTTGCGTGTGTAGGACCACTTCAACAATACCCGCCAATCCGTGCGCAATGCTTCTCGGTAGTACTCGCGGGCATTTTCCTGGTCACCAGCGAGCAGGCAGGTGCGAAACAGCGACAGGCAGCGCTGAGCCTTGTAGGCGGTCTTCAACCTCTGGAGCTCGGAAGGCATGCGTGCAGGGGAGAAGACCTCGTCAACCAGGGACAGGCCAACCGCACGGGCATAGGTAAGGTTGTGACGCAGGCTGGTGGAATGCTTGTGGATCAAAGCCAGAGGTTGTTGAACCACGGAGCAGGGAAAACGCGCCAGGACCTGGGCGAAGACGGGAATGTCTTCGACACTGCGGAAACGCTCTGGATAGCGACCCGGCCCGAAGACATCGCGATGCATGGCGCAAGCCCCATTGGACAAGGCTACCCGCTTGTCAATCAGGTAGCCGCGGACGCGCTCGTAGGGCGACTCGGGCAACGGCGCTACCTCGTGCAACGTCCGCTTACCACTCTCGAAAACCGACCAATGCGCACCGATCACCAGCCTGCTCTGCGGATTGGCCTTCAGATGCTCCGTCAGGGCGGAGAGGGCACCAGGTGCCATTTCGTCATCCGCATCGAGGAAAATCAGGAAATCGCCACGGGCTTCGTCGATGCCTCGATTACGAACCGAAGCCAAGCCACCGTTCTCCTTTCGCAGCATGCGGAAACTGCCTGGGAATTTCTCCTGCAGCGAGCTCAGCACCTGAGGGGTCTGGTCGGTAGAACCGTCGTCGATCACCAGCAGCTCTGCATTGGCGTCCGGCAACTGGACAAGTACGGACTCAACCGCACGCGCAACAGTCGCGGCATAGTTGTACGCCGGAATCACTACGCTCAGGAGCGGCGAGTCAGACATTGTCATACCAATCCTTGCCTTCCTTGACGACGAGGATGTCTTCCATGATCAGGTACTGCAGGTCCGAGCCGTAGAACATGTTCAGCGCGTCGGTGGGCGAGCAGATCATCGGCTCGCCACGGCGGTTGAGCGAGGTGTTCAGGGACACGCCGTTGCCAGTGAGGACTTCCAGCTCTTTCATCAGGTCGTACCAGCGCGGATTGTGGCGGCGCTCCAGCACCTGGGCGCGAGAGGTACCGTCCTCGTGCACCACTTCGGCCACGCGGGTCTTCCACTCTTCGTTGACTTCGAAGGTGAAGGTCATGAAGGGCGACGGGTGATCGACCTTGAGCATCTGCGGCGCGACGGTGTCCAGCATCGACGGGCAGAAGGGGCGCCAGCGCTCGCGGAACTTGATCTGCTCGTTGATGCGGTCAGCCACGCCGACAGCGCTCGGGCAACCGATGATGGAACGACCGCCAAGGGCGCGCGGACCGAACTCCATGCGGCCCTGGAACCAGGCCACGGGGTTGCCGTCGACCATGATCTTGGCGATGCGCTGCGGGGTGTTCTCGATGCGCTTGAACACCGGCTTCTGCGGGTGCTTGGCACAGGCAGCGATCACGTCTTCGTTGGAGAAGGACGGGCCGAGGTAGACATGCTCCATCTTCTCCACCGGCACGCCACGCTTGACCGATACGTAGGCAGCGGCGCCCACGGACGTGCCGGCATCGCCGGACGCGGGCTGGACGAACAGCTCCTTCACTTCCGGGCGGGCGATGATCTTCTGGTTCAGCTTGACGTTCAGTGCGCAGCCGCCGGCGAAGGCGATCTTGCCGGTCTCGCGGATGATGTCACCGAGGTAGTAGTCCATCATCTCCAGCGCCAGCTTCTCGAACAGGGCCTGCATGCTGGCGGCGTAGTGGATGTAGGGATCGTCGGCAATGTCGCCCTGGCGCTTCGGCCCCAGCCACTCGATCAGCTTGGGCGAGAAGTAGTAGCCCTTGCCGTTTTCCTTGTAGCGGCGGAAACCGATGACGTTGGCGTAATCGGTGTTGATGATCAGCTCACCGTTTTCGAACTTGGCCAGGCGAGAGAAATCGTACTTGGCGGCGTCGCCGTAGGGCGCCATGCCCATGACCTTGAACTCGCCGTCGAGCATCTCGAAGCCCAGGTACTCGGTGATCGCGCCGTAGAGGCCGCCGAGGGAGTCCGGATCGTAGAACTCCTTGATCTTGTGGATCTTGCCGTTCTCGCCCCAGCCGAAGAAGGTGGTGGCGTACTCGCCCTTGCCGTCGATACCGAGGATCGCCGTCTTCTCCTTGAAGCCAGAGCAGTGGTAGGCGCTGGAGGCGTGGGCCAGGTGGTGCTCCACCGGCTCGATCTTCACCTTCTTGGCGTCGAAGCCCAGTTGCTCCAGGCACCAGACGATCTTCTTGCGGTAGCGCTTGTAGCGACGATTGCCCATGAGGATGGCGTCGAGCGCGCGGTCCGGGGCGTACCAGTAGCGCTTGGCGTAGTGCCAGCGGGCCTTGCCGAACAGACTGATGGGGGCGAAGGGAATAGCCACGACATCGACATCGGACGGCTTGATGCCAGCCTGTTCCAGGCAGAACTTGGCCGACTCGTAGGGCATGCGATTCTTCGCGTGCTTGTCGCGCACGAAGCGCTCTTCTTCGGCGGCCGCGATCAGCTTGCCGTCGATGTAGAGAGCGGCGGAGGGATCATGGCTGAGGGCGCCGGAAAGGCCGAGAATCGTCAATGCCACGGGGGTTAGCCTCTTTCAGGGCAGGTGCCCGGCACCTGCGGTAAACGTTTATCCAGTAGCTGGTGCAACGCCGATTCGGCCGGCCAATTCCGCAAAAAGCGCGCGCGATCGCGGGCATAGGCCCGGGCGAAGCTGCGTTCGCTGCGATGCTGGCAAACGGCATCGAGGTCGATCAGGATCCAGCGGCCGTCCTGCCAGAACAGGTTGCTGCCCTTGAAATCGCCATGGCTGATGCGCTCACGGATCAGCGCGGCGAACAGTCGGTCGAGGGCACGTAACTCGGCTTCGGGTGGAGCACCAGCCCCATCCGGGTCATCCAGATGAGGTCGAAAACGGGCGATTATATCTTGCCCGGAGAGATATTCGGTAATCAGGTAGGCACGGCTGCGCAGCCAGAGGAAGCGCCGTTCGATCACGGCCAACGGGCGCGGTGTGGCGATGCCGAGGAACTCCAGTCGATTGCCTTCGCGCCAGCTGTGCCAGGCGCGACTCGGACGCCAGAAACGCGTCAGCCAGTGCACCAGCCCCTTGATGTTGTAGCGCTTGACCAGCAGCTTGCGCCCTTCGAGGGTGACTTCGGCCACTGTGGCGGTAGCCCCATTCTTTAGTGCACGCCCCTGCTCCAGGGCGGCATCCGGCGCCCGCAGCAATCCATCCAGGCCCGCTTCAGCCTCGCGACGAACCGCGCGCAGGCCGAATGCACCACCAGTCACACTGAACAGGCTGCAATCGCGGGCGATCTTCTTCATGTAGTCGCCAAGGCGCCAGCGCCGCATCCGGGCGATTTTCTTTTCCAGCGCCTCCAGCGGCAGGGCGTGCTCGCCGTTCACCAGCAGGTACTGCACCAGCAGCTCTTCCAGGAAAGGATCCAGCTCCGCCGGCAATTGGGCGAAGAAAACGCCCAGGTTGGCCATGACCTTGTCGCGAGGCAGCGGGCTGCCGGGCGTTTCGGCGCGAATGCCGCCGCCATCGATCACCTGCAGTTTGCCGCCGTGACGAAGCAGGTTGTCCAGATGCAGGTCTTCCTGCACAAGCCCCGCCAGATGCAGTCGAGCGATGGCACCAAGGGCCTCGCCCAGTACTTCCTGCTGGCCGTCGGACAACGGTGCATCACGTTCGACCTTGCGCCAGGCGTCCCAGAGGCTTTCTGCCGAATCCAGGTACTCGAACAGCAACCAGCCGCCCAATCCGGCCTGATATCCCTCGCCCAGCAATGCCGGGGAGTCGATGCCCTGCCCGTGCAAGGCGCGAGTGCCGGAAAGCTCCCGCTGGAAATGCCGCTCGGCCTTGCCGCCGACCAGCAGCTTGGCCAGTACCTTGCGACCTTGCCACAAGGCAACACCTACGTAACGCTGCCCGGGCAGTACCCGCAGCAGGCTCTGCAGCTCAAGTCCGCCTGCCACGTCCAGTTGAATGGGAAGTTGCGGGGTTCGCCCCACGTGGGCCAGTTCCGCCAGGGTCATCACGCGCCTTCCTTGTTGCGACGGCGACTGGCCAGGCGTTCCAGCCAGTCATTGACCTCCGCCGAATCCTGCGGACACTCAAGATAGCCCGCCAGTAGCTCACGCACTTCGGCTTCACCCCAGGCATTGGCCCGGCGCACCAAGGTTTCCAGGTCCTTGACCCGATCCCGGCGTCCCAGCAGCAGTGGCCGGGTTTTCTCGAGGTCGATCAGACAGGCTTCGAAGCCGGACTGGGTTTCCCGCAGGAAGACGTGCTTGGGATAGAAGCAACCGTGCACCTGCCCCGCGCCGTGGAGACGCCGGGCGAGGCCAGCCACCGCATCGATGATCGCCGAGCGTTGTCCGGCGATCATCCCACCCCAGTGATCAAGCGTGGCAGCCAGCTCGCGCCAGCCGTCCAGGGCGCGGGAAACCAGGATCGCTCGGCACTCCCCGTTGACTTGACGGGTGCCGAAGAAAGCCGCCTGCAGGGCCGGTACACCCAGCTCCTGATAGCGGCGGATATTGCGGAACTCCCGAGCGAAGGTGGGCTCGCCGAAGGGCCGAAGCACGCTACGTGTGAGGAAGTTGCTCTGCCGCTTGAGGTAGTAGGCAGCATCGCCCAGATCCAGACGGAACACGCTGCTCCAGCCGCCGCGGCCGGTATTGGGCTCGTCCACCGCGTCCAGGCGCAATGCCCAGAGCGATTCGAAGCTGTCCAGTCCATGACGGGCGAAGATCTCGCGATCCCCCGCCGCGATGAAGTCGCTCATTCGCGTCCCTCGAAAAACTTGAGGATCTGCCGCACCTGGCGCTTGTCGCTGCCTTGCAGACGCGATTGATCCCGGTATTGCAGGTAGAAGCGCAGCCGCTGGCTTCGGCTGAGGTGGTACTTGGCGACCTTGTCCAGGCACGCCAGGTCCTTGATGACTCGATAATGCAGGAACGGCCCCCACCAGAAGGTGCCCGTTGGGCAATCGATCAGGAACAGGTCGCCCGCCTCGTCCACCAGCAGGTTGCGCCACTTCAGGTCGTTGTGGGCGAAGCCGTGGTCATGTAAGCAGCGGGTGGCCTTGGCCAGTTGCCGGCTGACATTGTCGACCCAGCGTGGATCGGCCAGACGTGGATCGCCCTGTTTGGCCATTTCCGCCAGGTCGACGGTGCCCTTGAGCTCCTGAGTGATCAGGGCACCGCGATGGAAGGTGCCGCCACGCCGCTCCTGTCCCCAGCCCACTACAGGCGCGGTGGGAATGCCCCAGGTGGAGAAATACTTGAGGTTCTGCCATTCGGCCTTGACCCGTGGCCGGCCGAACCAGCGACGCAAGCCCTTGCCCGCGGCCCAGTAGCGCTTGACGTAGTAGCGCACCCCACGGTGCTCCACCCGCAACACTTCGGACAGCGGATCGCCGGTGATCCAGTCACCTTGCAGGGCGAACACCTTATCCAGGTCGGCGAACAACTCGGTAACTCCGGCGTCCAGCCCCTCTGCCAGTTTCCATTGGCTCACGCCTCTCCTCCCCCGGCGTACTTGCGCTCATAGCGCGAGAGCAGGCGCGCGGCCTTCTGCTCAAGCCAGGCCAGCAGGCTGCTCTCGTCCTTCAGCACCTGGCGCAGCGGCTGGCGGAAGTAGGCCTTGAGGAAACGCAGCTTGTCGCGACGGGTCAGGCCGATGTTCAGCGCTGAGAAATACAGCCCGGCCAGGTCCTTGTCGCGCCAGCGTCTGGGCGTGGCGGCGCGCGTCTGCGCACGATGCAGGTCGATCAGCGACAGTTTGAAGTCTTCGGCTGTGACCGGTCGCGCCGTGTGCAGCAGGAAGTGACAGATGTAGCAGTCGCGGTGGTTGACCCCGGCGCGGTGCATCGTGCCGGTCATTCGCGCGACTTCGTCGATCAGTGCCCACTTCAGCCGTACCGGCGGCGGATTGCGCGGCCAGTCGACGCAGAAGTCCTCGAGACTGATGGTGGGCGCCAGCTCTTCGGTGACGATGAAGGAGTGCTGGCTGGCCGGATTGCTGCCGCGCTCGCCGAAGGCGACGGCGGTCATGGTGGGCACGCCCGCTTCGTGCAGGCGCTGGATCGCCGCCCACTCCTGGCCGGCGCCCAGCACCGGCGCCTTGGCGGTGATCAGGTTCTTGACGATCTCGCCCCAGCCGATGCCGCGATGGATCTTGACGAAGAAACCCTCGCCATCCACCTCCGTACGCAGGGTGCGACGCCCTTCCAGCTCGCGGTAAACCTCGCCCTTGAGCGCTTCCACCTCGACAAAGGCGTCACGTCCGGCCCACAGGCGCTCGAACGGGGGCTTCAGAACAAGCTTCATGGGCGCTCCGCGAGGATCACGTCCGCCGCGTGCTGCGGCATGCTGTAGAGGTCGGCGCTGTTGGCGAAGGCCAGGCCGTTGGTGCTCCAGCGCGCGCGGGCAGCCGCGTCGGCGAGCATGCCGGCCAGCATCTGGTTGAGCCCATCCTGCTCGAAGGGGCTGGGCAGCACGCGGCCGCTGTCAGCTTCGGCGATGTAGTGGGCGTAGCCGCAGACGTCGGTAACCAGCACCGGCAAGCCAGCCACCAGGGCCTCAAGCAGCACGGTGCCGGTGTTCTCGTTGTAGGCCGGGTGGATCAGCAGGTCGGCGCCCAGCAGGAAGCGCGGGATATCGCTGCGCCCCTTGAGGATGTCCACCTGGTCGGAGATGCCCAGGGCCTTCATCTGCAGCAGGAACGGCTTGGGATCGTCCTGACCGATGACGATCAGCCGGGTGCGCTTCTTCAGCTCGCGGGGCAGCGCGGCCACGGCCTTGAGGCTGCGGTCCAGCCCCTTGGTCTTGAAGCCCGAGCCGATCTGCACCAGCAGCAGGTCGTCGTCACCCAGCTTGAACTCACGGCGGAATTCGGCGCGGATTTCCGCGGCATTGGCCGGTGCGCGGCGATCCGCAGCGATGCCCGGCGGCAGCAGGTGGAAGCGCTTGGCCGGCGTCGCGTAATGCTTGACGAACAGCGGCTGCTGCACCTCGGAAATCATCAGCACTTCGGTCTTCGACTCGGGCGCAAAGACCGCGCGCTCGTAGTCGGAGAAGTGCTTGTAGCGGCCCCAGCGGCGATAGAGACCGTTGCGCAGGGTCTGCGCCTTGTCTTCGAAGCAGGGGTCGGCGGCGTAGTAGACGTCCAGGCCCGGCATCTTGTTGAAGCCGATCACCCGGTCCACCGGACGGCGCGCCAGGTCGGCCTCGACCCAGGCAGTGAATTTCTCGTTGCGCTTGTGGTTGAACAGCGCCTTGACCGGCGCGATCAGCACTTCGAAACCTTCCGGGACGTCGCCTTCCCAGATCATGGTGTAGACGCGAATGGCATACCCACGGCGCTGGCACTCCAGGGCGATTCGCATGAAATCGCGCTGCAGGCCGCCGAAGGGGAAGTACTTGTAGAGCACAAATGCCAGTTGCATCAGTGGATGTCCTCGGTCAGCAGCAGGGCTTCCAGTTGGGTCGCCACGCGCTGCGGATTCAGCCGGGTGAAACAGAGCGGCTGCTCGCGCTCCAGGTCGAACAGGCGGAGATCCTCCGCCGTCGGCTTGTAGGCGCAGGTTTTCTTCAGGCACGGCGCACAGGGGAAGTCGCTACCCAGGTGGATCTGCGACCGCCCATAGGCCCCCGTGAAGCCCGGATTGGTCGGGCCGTAGAGCGAAAGGGTCGGCACGTCCAGCGCGGCGGCCAAGTGGCCAAGGCCGGTGTCCACCGCCACGCAGGCACGCGCACCGGCGACCACCTTGGCCATTCCCGCCAAGGATAATTTGGGGAGTACCGCCGCCTTTTCCAAGCCTTCGGCGATACGTTCGGCGCGCGCCTTCTCCGTCGGATTGCCCCAGGGCAGGCGCACATGCCAGCCGTGATCACAGGCCCGCTCGGCGAGTTCGCGCCAGTACTTCTCCGGCCAGTGCTTGGTGTCCCAGGTGGTGCCATGGAGGAACAACAGATAGGGCGCGCCGCCCGGGGCATCGGCCAGTTGCGCACGGTTGAGGCCGTAGTTGCCCACGCCTTCCGGCAGCGGATAGTCCAGGGCCTGGGCGAACAGCTGGCGCACACGCTCGACGGCGTGCTGCCCCCAGGCCACCGGATAGCGACGGTCGTAGAAGCGGCTGGCCAGCGGCTCGCGGGCGGAATCGCGATCCAGGCCGACCACCGGCGCCTTGGTGTAACGCGTCAGCAGGGCGCTTTTCACCAGGCCCTGGGCATCGATCACCAGGTCGTAGCGGGCTTCCCGCAGGCGGCGCTTGAAGCGACGCCATTCACCGCTGCGAAGGGTCTGCCAGAGGTTCTTGCGCCAGCGGCGGATGGCCACCGGGATCACGTGGGCCACAGCCGGGTGCCAGGCGGGAATCTCGGCGAATCCTTCCTCGACCACCCAGTCGAACTGGATTCCGGGAATCGCGCGCGCCGCATCGGTCAGCGCCGGCAGGGTATGAATGACATCGCCCAGAGAAGAGGTCTTGATCAGCAGTACCCGCACTCAGCGACTCTCCACCAGTTCGAGCGGGTCCGGCACCAGCCGGTCCAGGGCTTCAACCACCGGACGCGGCTTGAGCTCGCGCAGGCAGTTGTAGTGGCCGAAGCGGCAGGTGCGCTCGAAGCAGGGGCTGCATTCCAGGCCAAGGCGGACGATCTCCACCTGCTCGGCCAGCGGCGGGGTGAACTGCGGCGAGGTCGAGCCATAGACGGCGACCAGCGGGCGACCCAGCGCAGCGGCCACGTGCATCAGCCCGGAGTCGTTGGACACCACGGCGCTGGCGCAGGACATCAGGTCGATGGCTTCGGCCAGGCTGGTCTCGCCGGCCAGATTCACCGCTTCCTCGCGCAGACCGGGAATCAGCCGCATGCGGATGTCTTCGCCGCCGGGATGGTCGTTCTTCGAACCGAACAGCCAGACCTGCCAGCCAGCGCGGATTTTCAGCTCGGCGACCTTGGCATAGTGCTCGGCGGGCCAACGCTTGGCCTCACCGAACTCCGCCCCGGGGCAGAGCACCAGCACGGGGCGGTCGAGGCCCAGGCCGAACTTGGCCAGGGCCGCATCACGGCTGGCCGGCTCGATCCGCAGCGATGGGCGCGGATAGGGCTTGGGCAGTTCCGCATCGGGCTCGAAGGCCAGGGCCATGAAGCGCTCGATCATCAGCGGGTAGCGCTGTTTGTCGAGGACGCGAATGTCGTTCAGCAGGCCGTAGCGCATCTCGCCTTTCCAGCCGGTGCGCTTGGGAATACCGGCAAACCAGGGCACCAGCGCCGACTTCAGCGAGTTGGGCAGGAGGATCGCCTGATCGTACTGCCCCACCAGGGACTTGCCGATCTTGCGCCGGGTCGCGATATCCAGCACGCCATGGCCGATAGGGAAACTCAGCGCCTGGCGCACTTCGGGCATGCGCTCAAGGATGGGCCGGCTCCACTCGGGGGCCAGCACGTCGATCTCGCAGTCGGGATGGCGGGTCTTCAGGCACTGGAAGAGTGTCTGCGCCATCACCATGTCGCCGACCCAGGAGGGTCCTACGATCAGAATCTTCATAAAAGGCAGCTTCAAGCCTCAAGCGACAAGCCGCAAGCTCCAAGCAGTGGGTACCACTTGCAGCTTGCGGCTTGCCGCGTTCAGCTCAGTCGGTTTACTTGACCAGGGTACGCCACTCGGCGTGAGCGGAAGTCTTGCCGGTCACCAGGTCGAAGTAGGCTTTCTGCAGCTTCTCGGTCACCGGGCCACGACGGCCGATACCGATCTTGCGGCCGTCCACTTCGCGGATCGGGGTGACTTCAGCGGCGGTACCGGTGAAGAAGGCCTCGTCGGCGATGTACACCTCGTCGCGGGTGATGCGCTTTTCCACCACCTTGATGCCCAGCTCGCCGGCCAGGGTCAGGATGGTGCTACGGGTGATGCCGTTCAGGCAGGAGGTCACTTCCGGGGTGTAGACCACGCCGTCCTTGACCAGGAAGATGTTCTCGCCCGAGCCCTCGGCCACGTAGCCTTCCGGGTCCAGCAGCATGGCTTCGTCAGCACCGCCGGAGATGGCTTCCTGCAGGGCCAGCATCGAGTTGATGTAGTTGCCGTTGGCCTTGGCGCGGGTCATGGAAATGTTGACGTGGTGACGGGTGTAGGAGCTGGTGCGCACCTTGATGCCGTTCACCAGAGCCTCTTCGCCCATGTAAGCGCCCCAGTGCCAGGCGGCGACGATCACGTGGACCTTAAGGCCGGTGGCGCGCAGGCCCATGCCTTCGCTGCCGAAGAACACCATCGGGCGCAGGTAGGCGCTTTCCAGGCCGTTTTCACGGACGGCGGCGCGCTGGGCTTCGTTGATCTCTTCTTTGGAGAAGGGAATCTCCATGTTGAAGATGTGAGCCGAGTCGAACAAACGGTCGGTGTGGGCCTGCAGGCGGAAGATGGCGGTGCCGTCCGGGGTGTTGTAGGCGCGCACGCCTTCGAACACGCCCATGCCGTAATGCAGGGTGTGGGTCAGGACGTGGGTGGTTGCTTCGCGCCACGGCACCAGTTCGCCGTCATACCAGATCACGCCATCACGATCGGCCATCGACATATTGCCAGCTCCTCAAGAATTCGATTGGTTCAGCCAGTCGGGTCAGTTCAGGCCCAACTCGCGCCAGATCCGCATCACGCCTTGGCGCTCCGCGTGGAACTGGTCCCCACTCACCACACCGGGCTGCTTCTGCAGGGCCTGGCGGTGAGCCGCTGAACGATAGGCTTTGTAGGCTTCCTGCAGCAGGCGCACTTCGTCGCCGGACAGCAGTTTCGCCTGCTCCAGGCCATCCAGAATCCGGATGTTATCGGTGTAACGCACCAGCTCAGGGTGCTGTCGTGACCAGGCCAGGGCCGCATATTGCACCATAAATTCGATATCGACGATACCGCCCGCATCCTGCTTCAGATCGAAGGCCGCCGCGGCCTCGAAGGCATTCGCAGCGGTGCCGGCAGCGGTTTCGCGGGTGCCGAGGTTACCGCGCATCTTGGCGCGCATCTCGCTCACCTCGGCCTGCAGCTTGGGCAGGTCGCGCTCGCGTCCGAGTACCGCCAGGCGCACCTGCTCGAAGGCGGTGGTGACCCGCGGCGATCCCACCAGGACTCGCGCACGCACCAGCGCCTGGTGCTCCCAGGTCCAGGCCTCGCTCTCCTGATAGCGCTGGAATGCGCCCAGGGAGCTGACCAGCAGCCCCGCCGCGCCGGACGGCCGCAGGCGCATGTCCACCTCGTACAGGGCGCCGGACGTGGTCTGGGTGGTCAGCAGGTGAATGATGCGTTGCCCGAGGCGAGTGAAGAACTGCGCGCCATCGATGGGCTTGGCGCCATCGGTTTCAGCCTGGGGATCGCCATCGTGGACGAACACCAGGTCCAGGTCCGAACCGTGACCGAACTCCAGGCCGCCCACCTTGCCATAGCCGACGATGACGAAATCCGGGTCGCACAGGCTGCCATCGGCACGCTTCGGCGTGCCGTACTTGGCCACGGTCTGGCGCCAGGACAGCGCCAGCACCTGATCCAGGATGGCTTCGGCCAGCCAGGTCAGGTAGTCGCTCACTTTCATCAGGGGCAAGGTGCCGGCGATTTCCGAAGCGGCTACGCGAAGGCTGTGAGCCAGCTTGAAATGGCGCAGGGCCTCCATCTGTTGTTCCAGATCGTCCTCGGGGATACGCGTCAGGCGCTCGCGCAACTCGGCCGCCAGCTCCGGCGCCAGCGGAGGACGATAGAGGCGACCTTCATTGAGCAGCTCGTCCAGCAGCAGCGGGAAACGGGTGATCTGCTCGGCGATCCAGGGACTGGCGGCACAAAGCTCGATCAGGCGCTGCAAGGCTCCGGGGTTCTCGGTCAGCAGCACCAGGTAGGCGGAGCGCCGCGCCACCTTTTCCACCATGGGCAGGACCCGCTCCAGCACCAGGTCGGGGTTACGGTGTTCAACGGTGAGGTTCAGCAGCCGCGGAATGAAGGCATCCAGCCGCTCACGGCCGAGACGCTGCATGGCGCGCACCTGGGGGCCATTGCGCAGGTCGGTGAGGCGGCGCCAGGCGGCGGCCGGCTCGACGAAACCGGCTTCCCCGAGCTGGCGGCAGGCGGACTCCTCATCCAGCGCCTCTTCCCAGAGCGGCAGCCATTCACCACCGATGCAGCCTTCGCCATCGCTTCCTTCTTCTTCATCCGGGTCGGCGATCACCTGCCGGAAGTGCCACTCGACGCGCCCGCGCCAGTACATCAGGCGCTCGAGGAAGGTCGCCCAGTCATCGAAACCCATGATGAAGGCCACGCGGGCGCGATCCAGGTCGTTGTCCGGCAGCATCTGGGTCTGGCGGTCAGCGATGGCCTGCAGGGCGTGCTCGGTGTAGCGGAGGAATTCGTAGCCTTCCTTCAATTCCGCCACCACGGGCGGCGGCAGATAGCCCTGGCCTTCGAGGGTATCCAGCACGGTAAGCAGAGGGCGCTGCTGCAGGCTGAGGTCACGACCACCGTGAATCAGCTGGAAGGCCTGGGCGATGAACTCCACCTCGCGAATGCCGCCAGAGCCGAGCTTGACGTTCTCGGTCATGCCCTTGCGCCGCACTTCCTGCTGGATCAGCTGCTTCATCGAGCGCAGCGCTTCGATGGCGGAAAAGTCCAGGTAGCGGCGATAGACGAAGGGGCGAAGCATCTGCAGAAGCTGGGCGCCGGCGGCCTGGTCGCCGCCCACCACCCGCGCCTTGATCATGGCGTAGCGTTCCCAGTCGCGGCCCTGGTCCTGGTAGTACTGCTCCAGAGCGTTGAAGCTGAACACCAGCGGCCCTGAAGAACCGTAAGGACGCAGGCGCATGTCCACGCGGAAGACGAAGCCGTCCACGGTGATGACATCCAGTGCCTTGATCAGCCGCTGGCCAAGGCGGGTGAAGAACTCCTGATTGTCCAGGGCACGCTTGGCGCCTTCGGTCTCACCGCCCTCGGGGTAGCCGAAGATCAGGTCGATGTCCGAGGACAGGTTCAATTCATGGGCGCCCAGCTTGCCCATGCCCAGCACTACTAGATGCTGGGGCTGGCCGGAACGATGGCCGATGGGCGTGCCGAACTGGGCGCAATGGCGGCTATAGAGCCACTCGTAGGCGAGGTCGATGCAGGCGTCGGCCAGATCGGAAAGGTCGCGACAGGTTTCCGCGAGATCGGCCTGCCGGGTCAGGTCGCGCCAGATGATTCGCACTTGCTGGCGGTTGCGATAGCGGCGCAGGCGTCGGCCGAGATCGTCCTCCTCCGTGCAGCCGTCCAGCAACTGCGCAATCTGGGCGCGTAGCTCGCCGGGCGCCAGCGGTCGTTCCAGCTCGCCGGAAGCGGCCAGCGCCAGCAGCATCGCCGGATCACGCTGGGCTTGCTCTGCGACGAAATCACTGGCGGCGGTGACACGATCGAACGCCTGTTGCCGTTCGTCGGACCAGCCGGCGAAGTCCTGGGTCTGTTCGGAGAGGGCTGTGCGGAAGGCAGACAGCGCCCGATCGGCGCTGGGCTTAAGGTTGGCCGGCAAGGCGGCCAGCGACGGCAGGCTCATGGTCTATCCTTTCTGGGCTGCGGGCCGAGGCTGGACCCGTAGCTGGCGCAGCGGTGGCGGAACAGCTCTAACTCGGGGCTTTCAGCCGACTGCGCCGCGCAGTCTGTAGTTTTACTACGAAAGATTGTATCCAGAGTGCTGAAACCTTCGTCGATTTGTAGTAAAACTACACGAGCCCGGTTCTACCCCCGGTAACAAGAATTTCGCCGCGACCGCCCCACAAGGCCGGCCGTGACCACTGGCATCCGATTCTGGAAGCCTTTCCGCCCTGGAGCAAGCCATGCAAGACCTCGATCCCGTCGAAACCCAGGAATGGCTGGATTCCCTGGAGTCCGTACTCGACAAAGAAGGCGAAGACCGCGCGCATTACCTGCTGACCCGCATGGGTGAGCTGGCCACCCGCAGCGGCACCCAACTGCCCTACGCCATCACCACTCCGTACCGCAACTCGATTCCGGTCACCCACGAAGCCCGCATGCCCGGCGACCTGTTCATGGAACGCCGCATCCGCTCCATGGTTCGCTGGAACGCGCTGGCCATGGTGATGCGCACCAACCTGAACGACCCGGATCTGGGCGGTCACATTTCCAGCTTCGCTTCCTCGGCAACTCTCTACGACATCGGCTTCAACTACTTCTTCCAGGCTCCCACCGAAGAGCACGGCGGCGACCTGATCTTCTATCAGGGCCACGCCTCCCCCGGCATCTACGCCCGCGCCTTCATGGAAGGCCGCATCACCGAAGACCAGATGGTCAACTTCCGCCAGGAAGTGGACGGCAAGGGCCTGTCCTCCTATCCGCACCCCTGGCTGATGCCGGACTTCTGGCAGTTCCCCACCGTGTCCATGGGCCTCGGCCCGATCCAGGCGATCTACCAGGCACGCTTCATGAAGTACCTGGAAAGCCGCGGCTTCATCCCCGCCGGCAAGCAGAAGGTCTGGTGCTTCATGGGTGACGGCGAGTGCGACGAGCCGGAATCCCTCGGTGCCATTTCCCTGGCCGGCCGCGAGAAGCTGGACAATCTGATCTTCGTCATCAACTGCAACCTGCAGCGCCTCGACGGCCCGGTTCGCGGCAACGGCAAGATCATCCAGGAACTGGAAGGCGTCTTCCGCGGCGCCCAGTGGAACGTCAACAAGGTCGTCTGGGGCCGCTTCTGGGACCCGCTGTTCGCCAAGGACACCGACGGTTCCCTGCAGCGCCGCATGGACGAAGTCGTCGACGGCGAGTACCAGAACTACAAGGCCAAGGACGGCGCGTACGTCCGTGAGAACTTCTTCAACACCCCGGAACTCAAGGAAATGGTCAAAGACCTTTCCGACGACGAGATCTGGAAGCTCAACCGTGGCGGCCACGACCCCTACAAGGTCTATGCGGCCTACCACCAGGCGGTCAACCACAAGGGCCAGCCCACCGTCATCCTGGCCAAGACCATCAAGGGTTACGGCACCGGTGCGGGCGAAGCGAAGAACACCGCCCACAACACCAAGAAGGTCGACGTCGAGAGCCTGAAGCAGTTCCGCGACCGCTTCGACATCCCGGTCAACGACGCCGACCTGGAAAAGCTGCCGTTCTTCCGTCCGCAGGAAGGCAGCGCCGAGTACAAGTACCTGCACGAGCGCCGCGCCGCCCTGGGTGGCTACGTGCCGCAGCGCCGCGTCAACAGCTTCAGCATCCCGACCCCGCCGCTGGAAACCCTCAAGGCGATCCTGGACGGCTCGGGCGACCGTGAAATCTCCACCACCATGGCCTTCGTGCGCATCCTGGCGCAGCTGGTCAAGGACAAGGAACTCGGCCACCGCATCGTCCCGATCATCCCGGACGAAGCCCGTACCTTTGGTATGGAAGGCATGTTCCGCCAGCTCGGCATCTACTCGTCCGTGGGCCAGCTCTACGAGCCGGTCGACAAGGACCAGGTGATGTTCTATCGCGAGGACAAGAAGGGTCAGATCCTCGAGGAAGGCATCAACGAAGCGGGCGCCATGTCCTCCTTCATCGCCGCCGGTACCGCCTACAGCAACCACAACCAGCCGATGCTGCCGTTCTACATCTTCTATTCGATGTTCGGCTTCCAGCGTATCGGTGACCTGGCCTGGGCCGCCGGCGACAGCCGCGCCCGTGGTTTCCTGATCGGCGGTACCGCCGGCCGTACCACCCTCAACGGCGAAGGCCTGCAGCACGAGGACGGTCACAGCCACATCATGGCGGCCACCATCCCGAACTGCCGCACCTACGACCCCACCTTCGGCTACGAGCTGGCGGTGATCGTGCGTGAAGGCATCCGCCAAATGACCGAAGAACAGCAGAACATCTTCTACTACATCACCGTGATGAACGAGGCCTACACCCAGCCCGCCCTGCCGGCTGGCGCCGAGGAAGGCATCATCAAGGGCATGTACCTCCTCGAAGAGGACAAGAAGGAAGCCGCACACCACGTGCAACTGCTGGGTTCGGGCACCATCCTGCGCGAAGTCATCGAAGCGGCGAAGATTCTCCGCGAGCAGTTCAACGTCGGCGCCGACGTCTGGAGCGTCACCAGTTTCAACGAACTGCGCCGCGACGGCCTGGCGATCGAGCGTCACAACCGCCTGCACCCGGAGCAGAAGCCGAAGCAGACCTACGTCGAGCAGTGCCTGACCGGCCGCAAGGGCCCGGTCGTGGCCTCCACCGACTACATGAAGCTGTTCGCCGACCAGATCCGCCAGTGGGTCCCGAGCAAGGAATACAAGGTTCTCGGCACCGACGGCTTCGGCCGCAGCGACAGCCGCAAGAAGCTGCGCCACTTCTTCGAAGTGGACCGTAACTGGGTCGTCCTGGCAGCCCTGGAAGCCCTGGCGGACCGCGGCGAGATCGAGCCCAAGGTCGTGGCGGAAGCCATCGCCAAGTTCGGCATCGATCCCGAAAAACGCAACCCGCTGGACTGCTGAGGAGACGCATTGTGAGTGAACTGATTCGCGTACCCGACATCGGCAGCGGCGAAGGTGAAGTGATCGAGCTGTTCGTCAAAGTTGGCGACCGCATCGAAGCCGATCAGAGCCTGCTGACCCTGGAATCCGACAAGGCCAGCATGGAAATCCCGGCCCCCAAGGCCGGCGTGATCAAGAGCCTGAAGGTCAAGCTGGGTGATCGCCTGAAGGAAGGCGACGAGCTGCTGGAACTGGAAGTCGAGGGTGCCGCCGCCGCGGCGCCCGCGCAGGCCGCTGCTCCCGCACCCAAGGCTGAAGAGAAGCCCGCCGCCGCACCGGCTCAGGCCCCCGCCCCGGCGGCCACCGGCTCCAGCGTGCAGGAAGTCTTCGTGCCGGATATCGGCTCGGACGGCACCGCCAAGGTCATCGAGATTCTGGTCAAGGCCGGCGACACCGTCGCAGCCGAGCAATCCCTGATCACCCTGGAATCCGACAAGGCCAGCATGGAAATCCCCTCCCCCGCCGCAGGCGTGGTGGAGAGCGTCGAGGTCAAGCTGGATGCTGACGTCGGTACCGGCGCCCTGATCCTCAAGCTGCGCGTTGCTGGCGCCGCTGCAGCAACCCCGGCTCCGGCCCAGGCTGCTGCACCCGCCGCTGCACCGGCCCCGGCCGCCGCTCCGGCTGCAGCCCCCGCACCGGCGGCCGCGGCCTCGGTGCAGGACGTCAAGGTTCCGGACATCGGCTCGGCCGGCAAGGCCAAGGTGATCGAGATCCTGGTCAAGGCGGGTGACACCGTCGAAGCCGAGCAGTCGCTGATCACCCTGGAATCCGACAAGGCCAGCATGGAAATCCCCTCCCCCGCCGCAGGCGTGGTGGAGAGCGTCGAGGTCAAGCTGGACTCGGAAGTCGGCACCGGTGACCTGATCCTCAAGCTCAAGGTTGCGGGCGCCGCCCCGGCAGCAGCTCCGGCTCCGGCCGCCGCTGCGCCGTCGGTACACCGCGTACCCGAGGGTGCCCATCCGGTCGCGGCCGCCGAAGTCAGCGCCATCGCCTCGCTGGCCGCCGCTGCTGCGAACACCACCGGCGTACCGGCCCGCTCCAGCGGCGCCAAGGTCCACGCAGGTCCGGCGGTTCGCCAACTGGCCCGCGAGTTCGGCGTCGAGCTGTCTGACGTCCCGGCCACCGGCCCGCACGGTCGCGTGCTGAAGGAAGACGTGCAAGCCCACGTCAAGGCCATGATGCAGAAGGCCAAGGAAGCTCCGGCAGCAGCTGCCGCCGGCGCCACCGGTGGTGCCGGCATCCCGCCGATCCCGGTCGTGGACTTCAGCAAGTTCGGTGAAATCGAAGAAGTGGCAATGACCCGCCTGATGCAGGTCGGCGCCGCGAACCTGCATCGCAGCTGGCTCAACGTCCCGCACGTGACCCAGTTCGATTCGGCCGACATCACCGAACTGGAAGCCTTCCGCGTAGCCCAGAAGGCCGTGGCGGAGAAGGCCGGCGTCAAGCTGACCGTCCTGCCGCTGCTGCTCAAGGCCTGCGCCTACCTGCTCAAGGAACTGCCGGACTTCAACAGCTCCCTGGCCCCCAGTGGCAAGGCGCTGATCCGCAAGAAGTACGTGCACATCGGCTTCGCCGTGGACACCCCGGACGGCCTGCTGGTGCCGGTGATCAAGAACGTCGACCAGAAGAGCCTGCTGCAACTGGCTGCCGAAGCTGCCGCCCTG
Source organism: Pseudomonas sp. BN515 (assembly GCF_029873155.1). Taxonomy (NCBI): domain Bacteria; kingdom Pseudomonadati; phylum Pseudomonadota; class Gammaproteobacteria; order Pseudomonadales; family Pseudomonadaceae; genus Pseudomonas; species Pseudomonas sp. BN515. The sequence goes on from NZ_SSOH01000093.1 coordinate 199,734, forward strand.
GCCGAAAAGGCCCGGACCAAGAAGCTCTCGGCGGACGACATGCAAGGCGCCTGCTTCACCATCTCCAGTCTCGGCCACATTGGCGGCACCGGCTTCACGCCGATCGTCAACGCGCCCGAGGTGGCGATCCTTGGCGTGTCCAAGGCCGCCATGCAGCCGGTGTGGGACGGCAAGGCCTTCCAGCCGCGCCTGATGCTGCCGCTGTCGCTGTCCTACGATCACCGTGTGATCAACGGCGCCGCCGCCGCGCGCTTCACCAAGCGTCTCGGCGACGTACTGGCGGACATCCGCACCATGCTGCTGTAACTCGTTGCTATTCGCGAGCACGCCACGCTCGTACCTCAACCCCGCCCCCCTGAGGCGGGGTTTTTTTTGACCGTTCGACAGCCCAGGCCCACAAGGCGACTGTGCACTCACGCACAGTTCCTGCTGCCCCTCATCCGCTCACGAAATGCACCGCGCGGCGCGCTTGCCAGTGCCATCATCATGATGCACCCTTGCCCGATGCTTTGGTGATGTAGGCCGGAACCTCTCCCGGTCAGAGAAGTGGAAGCCCAGCGCCCGATGAAGAGCCATCCCGATGCCGCCAGCCGTACGGTGGCCGAGATAGTGACGCAGTTGCCCGTCCCGTCGAGGCTGGGCCTGATGCGTTTCGAGCGGCTCAATGAAGCCAGCTGGGCGATGCTTTTCCTCGATCCGACCTGCGAACGCGCCCTGGGCCTGCCGGCGAGCGAACTCTGCGCCCTGATCGACGCGCCCTACGCCAGCCTGATGGAACCGGAAAGCCGCTATCGGCTGCACGACGACGTGCAACTGCAGTTGGCCCGACATCCACACTACTCCATCCAGTACACCTTGCACGCCCCCGATGGCCCGCTGTGTCTGCAGGAAATCGGAGAAGCCTTCCAGCAACACGGACGGCAGTTGCTGCGCGGCTTCTTGCTGGTGGTGAACGAACCCGCCGAACACAAGGAACGGCTGAAGAACCTCGACCTGGAGGCGCAAAACAGCCAACTGCGCACTTCACTGGAACTCTTCCAGCGCTCCAAGGACGACCATCTGCAGCACCTGATCCGCTCTCGCGCCCAACAGAGCCTGATCGTGCGCCTGGCCCGCCACCGCTACACCTCCAGCAAACCGGCCGAGGAAGCGGCACGACTCATCACCCAGGCGGCCTGCGAAGCCTATGACGTGGCGCGCGCCAGCATCTGGATGCTCGAGGGCAGCCAACTGGCGGCGGTCAGCCTGTTCCGCCGCAACGAGGACCACCACGAGCACCCGGGCAGCATGGATATGAGCCCGTTCCCGCGCTATCTGGAGGCCCTGCACAGCGGCCGCGCCATCGACGCCCACAATGCCCAGAGCGACCCCCGCACCAGCGAGCTGACCCGGGAATACCTCAAGCCCGAGGGCATCACCGCCCTGCTCGACGCCAGCATCCGTGTCGGTGGCGAAGTGGTCGGCGTGCTCTGCCTGGAACACATCGGCACATCCCGCGTCTGGCAGGCCGATGAGATTGCCTTCGCCGGCGAACTGGCCGACCAGTTCGCCCAGGTCCTGGTGAACCAGCAGCGACGCCACGCCACCAACGCCCTTCATCTGTTCCAGCGAGCTGTGGAGCAGAGCGCCAGCGCCTTCCTGCTGGTAGACCGTGACGGCCTGGTGGAGTACGTCAACCCGAGCTTCACCGCCATCACCCAATACAGCGCCGATGAAGTGCATGGCCGACGCCTGTCGGACCTGCCGGCACTGGAGAACCTCAGCGAGCTGCTGTTCGATACCAGCTCGGGGCTGGCGGCCTGCAACAGCTGGCAGGGCGAGTTCCGCAGCCGACGCAAGAACCTGGAGCCTTACTGGGGCCAGCTGTCGATTTCCAAGGTGTTCGGCGAGCACGGCGAGCTCACTCACTACATCGGCATCTACGAGGACGTCACCCAGAGCAAGCTGGCGCAGCAGCGAATCGAGAAGCTGGCCTACACCGACAACCTCACCGGCCTCGGCAACCGCCCCTATTTCATCCGCACCGTCGAAGAGCGCTTTCACAGCGACCGCGACACGCCGCTCTGCCTGCTGCTGGTGGACATCGACAACTTCAAGCGGATCAACGACAGCCTCGGCCACCAGACCGGCGACAAGCTGCTGGTCAGCCTGGCGCGGCGCCTGCGCAATAGCCTGTCCCCCAATGGCGTCCTGGCGCGCTTTGCCAGCAACGAATTCGCCGTGCTGCTCGACGGCGCCGACCTGGAAAGCGGCCAGAAAATCGCCGCCCAGGTCCTGCAGACCCTGGACAAGCCGCTGTTCGTCGACAACCAGCTGATCAGCGTCACCGGCTCCCTGGGCCTCGCCTGCGCACCGCTGCACGGGCGCGATCCACAGACCCTGATGAAGCACGCTGGCCTGGCGCTGCACAAGGCCAAGGCCAACGGCAAGCACCAGCTCCAGCTGTTCACCGAGGCGCTGAACGCCGAAGCCAGCTACAAGCTGTTCGTCGAGAACAACCTGCGCCGCGCCCTGGCCCAGAACGAGCTGGAAGTCTTCTACCAGCCCAAGCTGTGCCTCAAGAGCGGCCAGTTGCTCGGCATGGAAGCCCTGCTTCGCTGGCATCACCCGGAGAAGGGCATGATCAGCCCGGACCAGTTCATCAGCGTGGCGGAAGAAACCGGCATGATCATCCCCATCGGCAAATGGGTGATCCGCGAAGCCTGCCGGATGAGCAAGCGCCTCACTGCCGCCGGCCTCGGGGATCTGCAAGTGGCGATCAACCTGTCGCCCAAGCAGTTCAGCGACCCTGACCTCGTGGGCTCCATCGCCGCCATCCTCAACGAAGAACAGCTACCGCCCAAGCGCCTGGAGCTGGAACTCACCGAAGGCCTGCTGCTGGAAGCCACCGACGAGACCCGTAACCAGCTCAATAACCTGAAGAGCCTGGGCCTGACCCTGGCGATGGACGATTTCGGTACCGGCTACTCATCGCTGAGCTACCTGAAGAAATTCCCCATCGACGTGATCAAGATCGATCGCAGCTTCATCAAGGACATTCCCGAGAACCAGGACGACAAGGAGATCACCTCGGCAGTGATCGCCATGGCCCACAAGCTCAAGCTCAAGGTCGTCGCCGAAGGTATCGAAACCGCGGCCCAGCTCGGCTTCCTGCGTCGCCAGCACTGCGATGTCGGCCAGGGCTACCTCTTCGACAAGCCGATTTCCGGCAAGCACCTGTTCGAGAACCTCGGCCGCTACCCTTGCCGCAAAGGCGTCTGATCAGCCGTTGAAAAACCACCGCGCAATCGGGGTAACATCGGGATTCATTGCATTCCCGAGGAGATGGCTGATGGTCCTGCGTTCGCAAATACTCGCCCACAAACTCGAGCTGCCCAGCGCCGCCCAAGCGCTGCCCGGCCGCGAAACGCCGATGCCAGTGCCCGACAGCCATTACGTCAACGGCCGCCCGCTGCAAGGCCCCTTCCCTGCCGGCCTGCAAGTGGCCCAGTTCGGCCTCGGCTGCTTCTGGGGTGCCGAGCGGCGCTTCTGGCAACAGCCGGGTGTCTGGACCACCGCTGTGGGTTACGCCGGCGGCTTCACCCCGAACCCCACCTATGACGAAGTCTGCTCCGGCCTGACCGGGCACACCGAAGTGGTGCTGGTGGTGTTCGACCCGCGAGAAACCAGCTTCGACGAATTGTTGAAAGTGTTCTGGGAAGCCCACAACCCGACCCAGGGCATGCGCCAGGGCAATGACGTCGGTACCCAGTACCGCTCGGCCATCTACTGCTACGACGAAACCCAACTGGCCGCCGCCCGCGCCAGCCAGGCGCTTTTCCAGGCCGAGCTGGAAAAGTCCGGCTTCGGCGCCATCACCACGGAAATCGGCGAAGCACCTGCCTTCTATTACGCCGAGGCCTATCACCAGCAATACCTGGCGAAGAACCCTGGCGGCTATTGCGGCCTGGGCGGCACCGGAGTGTGTCTACCCGCCTGAAGAAGGGCAGGCAGGGCGGTTGCCGAAGGATTAGACTCCACTGGCCAGTAGCCACCAGTCACTCGGTATGCCGCCCCGTCCCCATTACATCCAGCCCGAACAACTCCGCATCGGCCTCTATATCCAACTGGAGTTGGGCTGGTGGGAGCACGACTTCACCTTCAGCAACTTCAAGATCAAGGACGAGGCGCAGGTTCGGGCACTCAAGGCCCTGGGGCTCCAGCGGCTGCGCTATGACCCGGCCCGCAGCGATTGCGAGCCCCTGCCCCTCACCGCTCCCGAGGCGCCACCGCCGCCGGTCGTGGAAGATCCGGAGGCCCGCGCACGCGAAGCCCGCACTGAGAAGCTCCGCCTGCTACGCCAGCGCGTAGCTGAAGTGGACCGGCGCTTCATCCAGGCCAGCCTGCAGGTCAAGACACTCAACCAGACCTTGCGCAGCCGGCCGGAGGAAGCCGTGAAACAGGCCGGCGCCATCGTCGGCGAAATGGTGGAAACCCTGCTGGGCCAGCCGGGCGCGGTCCTCCACAGCATTACCGGCAAAGCCGCCGAGGACAGCTACTTCCACGCCCTGAACGTCACCGTGCTGTCCCTGCTGCTGGGCCGCCAGCTTGGGCTGGATACCGAGGCCTGCCACAGCCTGGGGCTCGGCGCACTGTTGCACGACATCGGCAAGATGGAGGTTCCGAGCAAGGTGCTGCTCAAGAGCGAGCCGCTGACCAAGCCCGAACAGCAGTTCCTGCAACTGCATACCGACTTCGGCCTGAAGATGGGCCAGCGACTGATGCTCGATGACGAAGTGCTGCGGATCATCCACGAGCACCACGAACACTGCGATGGCAGCGGCTACCCGCGCGGCCTGAAGGAAGCGGGCATCGGCCGCCTGAGCAAGTTGGTGGCCATCGCCAACCAGTTCGACAACCTGTGCAACCCGCTCGACCCACGCACGGCCCTGAGTCCCCACGAGGCCCTGGCGCTGATGTTCAAGCAGCAGCGCCAGCGATTCGACGAAGTCGCGCTGAAAGCCTTCATTCGCGCCATGGGCGTCTATCCGCCCGGCAGCCTGGTACAGCTGGAAGATGAACGCTACGCCCTGGTGCTGGGCGTGAACCCTGCCCAACCGCTGAAACCGACGCTGATCCTTCACGATCCTGCCATTCCCAAACAGGAGGCGCTGATCCTGGACCTGGAGCAGGAACCGCGCCTGTCCATCGCCCGCAGCCTGCGTCCGGCGCAATTGCCGCTGGAGGTCCTGGAGTACCTCAGTCCGCGCCGGCAACTGACCTACTACATCGAACCGCAGCCAGGCCGCAGCTGATATCACCTGCGGCCTGTTCCCTTCACTCTTCGATCAGCCAATCCAGCTGCCAGCCGCCCTTGCTCTGCGCCAGGTGCTCGGAGAGCCAGGGCAGGGTCTGGCGAAGCTCGTCTTCGATGCCCCACGGCGGGTTGGCGATGGCCAGCCCGGAACCGTTCAAGCCGGAGTCGGCAGTGTCAGCCGCATGCACCCGCAGTTCCACGCGCAGCAGTTTGGGTGCACCGCTGGCCTGCAGCCCCTGGTAGAAGCGCCGGAGCTGACGCTGGTCCTTGATCGGATACCAGATGGCGACCACCGTCTGGCGCATGCGGCCAATGGCTTCGCCCAGGGAAGTGACGCAGCGCTCCAGTTCGTCGGCCTTCTCGAACGGCGGGTCAATCAGCATCAGCGCGCGCTTTTCCGCCACCGGCAGCAGCGCCCGCGCGATGTGCCAACCCTCGCCCAGGTGCACGGCGACACGGCGGTCACCGGCCATGTTGTCTTTCAGCAGTTGGCCATCTTCTGGGTGCTTTTCGTTCAGCTGCAGCCGGTCCTGCGGACGCGTCAGGCGCCGGGCCAGCTCAGGCGAACCGGGGTAGTAGCGCAGGCTGCCGTCCGGGTTCAGCTCGCGGATGACCTTCAGGTAATCCGCCATGGGCGCCGGCAGGTCGGGCAGGTCCCACAGGCGGCCGATGCCTTCGCGCCATTCGTCGGTGCGGCTGGCCTGGTCACCCAGGAGGTCGTAGAGGCCGACACCGGCATGGCTGTCCAGGTAGGCGAAGGGTGCCTCCTTGCGCGACAACAGTGCAATCAGGCGGGCCAGGGTGAAGTGTTTGAGCACGTCGGCATGGTTGCCGGCGTGGAAGGCATGGCGGTAGTTCATGGGGAGTCCTCGCAAGGCGCGCATTCTACCAGTCCCGGGTTCACCACGGCTTCACCGGCTTTATCACGCTCATGGATGTTGCTAGGCGCCCTTAATTCACCGATCTAGACTCGGCTGATCCTACCGGAGAGCCATCATGTCCGAGACCCTGCTCAGTTCCCGCAACCTTGCCTTCGAGCTCTACGAAGTGCTGGACGCCGAAGCCCTGACCCAGCGCGAGCGTTTCGCCGAGCACAACCGCGAAACCTTCGACGCCGCCCTGGGCACCGCCCGCAGCATCGCCGAGAAGTTCTTCGCCCCGCACAACCGCAAGGGCGACGAGGAGGAACCGGAGTACGTGGATGGCGCCGCCACCCTGATCCCGGAAGTGAAGCCAGCTGTCGACGCTTTCCTCGAAGCCGGTTTCCTCAATGCCACTCGCAGCTTCGAACAAGGCGGCATGCAACTGCCGACGCTGCTGTCCCAGGCCTGCTTCGCGCACTTCCAGTCCGCCAACGTCGGCAGTTCGGCCTACCCCTTCCTCACCATGGGCGCGGCCAACCTGATCGAAAGCTTCGGCAGCGAGGAACAGAAGCAGCGCTTCCTGCAGCCGATGATCGACGGCCGCTTCTTCGGCACCATGGCCCTCACCGAACCCCACGCTGGCTCGTCCCTGTCGGATATCCGCACCCGCGCCGAACCGGCCGCCGACGGCACCTACCGCATCAAGGGCAACAAGATCTTCATTTCCGGCGGCGACCACCCGCTGTCGGAGAACATCGTGCACATGGTGCTGGCCAAGCTGCCGGACGCCCCGCCCGGGGTGAAGGGTATTTCGCTGTTCATCGTGCCCAAGTTCCTGGTCAACGACGATGGCTCCCTCGGCAAACGCAATGACGTGATCCTGGCTGGCCTGTTCCACAAGATGGGCTATCGCGGCACCACCTCCACTGCGCTGAACTTCGGCGATAACGGCGACTGCGTCGGCTATCTGGTGGGCAAGCCCCACGCTGGCCTGTCCTACATGTTCCAGATGATGAACGAGGCGCGCATCGGCGTCGGCATGGGCGCGGTGATGCTCGGCTACGCCGGCTACCTCTATTCCCTGGAATACGCCCGCGAGCGGCCCCAAGGCCGCCTGCCAGACGGCAAGGACCCGACCGCCCCCCAGGTGTCGATCATCCAGCACGCCGACGTACGCCGCATGCTGCTGACCCAGAAGGCCTACGTGGAAGGCGCCTTCGACCTCGGTCTCTACTCCGCGCGCCTGTTCGATGACACCCAGACACTGGCCACCGAGGAGCAGCGCCAGCAGGCCCACGAACTGCTCGACCTGCTCACCCCGATCGTCAAATCCTGGCCCTCGGAGTTCTGCCTCAAGGCCAATGAACTGGCGATCCAGATCCTCGGCGGCCACGGCTACACCCGTGAATACCCCGTGGAGCAGTACTACCGCGACAACCGCCTGAACCCGATCCACGAAGGCACCCACGGCATCCAGTCGCTCGACCTGCTGGGTCGCAAGCTCACGCAGAACAAGGGGGCGGGCCTCAAGCAACTGACCCGACTGATCAATGAATGCTGCGAACGCGCCGCCGCGTACGAGTCGCTGAACGCCCTGCGCCAGCCGCTGGAACACCTGGCGGCACGACTTTCCAGCGTCACCCTGGCCCTGCTCGGTGACCTGATGCAGGGCAAGGTCAACGAGGCACTGGCCAATTCGGCTCTGTACCTGAAGGTCTTCGGCCATACCGTAATCGGCTGGCGCTGGCTGGAACAGGCGATCCGCGCGGAACAGGGCCTGGCCCGTGGAAATGCTGCCGACGCCGACTTCTACCGCGGCAAGCTGCAGGCCGCGCGCTACTTCCTCACCTGGGAAGTGCCCGGCTGCCACCACGATCTGGCACTGCTGGAAGCCCGCGACGACACCTGCCTGGCGATGCAGGACAACTGGTTCTAACCCTTTTCGAGGGTTCTTCACGCCCCGCGCACATGCGGGGCTTTTTTATGGTGTCCGATAACAGCGCCCTGAACGCCATCAGTCGCTTCTTCATCCGCATTTCCCCCCGCTCCGGAACCTCCAACCAGCTCGCCTGCCCAACGGCTTCCCGATGCTGGCAAGAACCCTGCATGAAATCTTGCAGAGCCTTGCCACCGGCAGGTTAGAATTCCTCGGCATGCGCCCCCTGCATGTCCCGTAGTCCATCCCCCCTAATGCAAGGAGCCGCCAGTGGATGCCGCCACCGTCAATAGCCTGTTCCTGATCGGCGCGGTGCTGGTAGGCATGAGCATCCTGGTCAGTGCCTTCGGATCGCGCTTCGGTGTCCCCATCCTGGTGGTCTTCCTCGTCGTCGGCATGCTCGCCGGCAGCGATGGCCCCGGCGGTATCGTCTTCAACAACTATTCCCAAGCCTACCTGGTGGGTAACCTGGCGCTGGCGATCATCCTGCTCGACGGCGGCATGCGTACCCGCGCAGCCACCTTCCGCGTGGCGCTCTGGCCGTCGTTGTCCCTGGCCACCATCGGGGTGCTGGTCACCGCCGGGCTGACCGGCGTAGCAGCCGCCTGGCTGTTCAACCTGAGCACCCTGGAGGGCTTGCTGATCGGCGCTATCGTCGGGTCCACCGACGCGGCGGCAGTGTTCAGCCTGCTCGGCGGACGCGGCCTCAACGAACGGGTCAGTGCCACCCTGGAAATCGAGTCGGGCAGCAACGACCCCATGGCCGTGTTCCTCACGGTAACCCTGATCGAGATGCTCGCTACCGGTCAGTCCGGTTTCAGCTGGAGCTTCGTCGTCCACATCATCCAGCAGTTCGGCGTCGGCACCCTGATGGGCTTTGCCGGCGGCTGGCTGATGCTGCAACTGATCAACCGCCTGACCCTGGCCAACGGCCTGTACCCCCTGCTGGTGGTGGCCGGCGGCCTTCTGATATTCGCCCTGACCAACGCCGTGCACGGCAGCGGCATCCTCGCCGTCTATCTGTTCGGCCTGTTCCTCGGCAATCGGCCCATCCGCTCCCGCCACGGCATCCTGCACATGCTCGACGGCCTGACCTGGCTGGCGCAGATCGGCATGTTCCTGGTGCTGGGCCTGCTGGTGACGCCCCATGAGCTCTTCCCGATCATCCTGCCGGCCCTGGGCCTGGCCCTGTGGATGATCGTGATTGCCCGACCGCTGTCGATCTTCCTTGGCCTGGCGCCGTTCCGCGCCTTCCATGACCGCGAGAAGGCCTTCATCGCCTGGGTCGGCCTGCGCGGCGCGGTGCCCATCATTCTCGCGGTATTCCCACTGATGGCCGGACTGCCCAACGCCCAGTTGTTCTTCAACGTGGCCTTCTTCATCGTGCTGGTGTCCCTGGTGCTGCAAGGCACCAGCCTGCCCTGGGCCGCGAAGTTGCTGCGCGTCACCGTACCGCCCGAGCCCGCTCCCATCTCCCGCGCCGGCCTGGAAGTGCACCCCACCAGCGAGTGGGAGCTGTTCGTTTACCGCCTGGGCGCCGAAAAATGGTGCATCGGCGCTGCCCTGCGCGAGCTGAAGATGCCGGAAGGCACCCGTATCGCGGCACTGTTCCGCGGCCGGGAATTGCTGCACCCCTCGGGCAGTACCACCCTGGAAGCCGGCGATATCCTCTGCGTGGTCGGCCATGAACATGACCTCCCGGCCCTGGGCAAGCTGTTCAGCCAGGCACCGCAACGCGGTCTGGACCTGCGCTTCTTCGGCGATTTCGTGCTGGAAGGCGATGCCCAGTTGTCCGCCGTGGCGTCGCTCTATGGCCTGAAGCTCGGCGAGCAGGACGGCCATCAGCCCCTCGGCCGCTTCATTGCCCACGAAATCGGTGGCGAACCGGTAGTGGGCGACCAGGTGGAGTGGAACGGCCTGACCTGGACCGTTGCTCTGATGGAGGGGAACAAGGTGCGCAAGGTGGGCGTCAAATTCCCCGAAGGTCAGGGCCGTCCGGGGTTGTTCCTCTAGGGAACCCCGTCTACGACGGCCCTCCAGGCCCTTCAGGCCCCCGCCATGGAAACCAGGGCTTCGCCAATGCGCGAACCCGGATCACAACCGCTCGTGCCCGGCAGCCCCGCAAAGGCCGCCGTGGCATATCATTAGCCGCATTTGAACCCGAGCTGCCCGATCGCGATGATTGCTTCCTTGCGCACCTTTATTGCCGCCACCCTGCTGGGCCTCTGCCTGACCCCGGCCTACCTGCAGGCCGCCACCACCGCTACCCCCGGCCTGCCCAAGCCGGCTGCCGCGCCTGCCGATAGCAAGCCCGCCGAAGGCGAGGCCCAGGCCAAGCCGTCGATCGACGAACAGACCCAGACGTTCGTCGCCAATCAGCAGGAAAGCGAGAAGAGCCTCGCCGCGCTCAAGCGCCAGCTGAGCGATGCGCCGCGCCTGGTCGGCGAGGCCCAGCGAGAACTGGCACGGCTGAAGACCAGCCCGCCGGTACCGGTGAAGGAGCGCTACGGCAAATCCGAACTCACGCAGCTGGAAAAGCTGCTGGATGAGCGCAGCAACGAACTGGCCGAGCGCCAGAAGTCGCTGGCCGACGCCAACAGCCTGATCATCACCTCCCAGACCCGTCCGGAGCGGGCCCAGGCCGAGATCAGCGCCAACCAGACCCGCATCCAGCAAATCAACGCCATCCTCAAGACCGGCAAGGACAGCGGCAAGGCCATCAGCGAAGAGCAGCGTGCCCTGCTCACCGCCGAGCAGGCCGCCCTCGCCGCCCAGACCGAGCTGCGCCGCGAGGAACTGGCTGGCAACAGCCTGCTGCAAGACCTCGGCAACAGTCGCCGCGACCTGCTCGTGGAGCGCATCCGCCGCCTGGAGCAGGAAACCCTGGACCTGCAGTCGCTGATCAACGAGATGCGCCGGGAAAGCTCGGAACAGACAGTCGCCGAACTCTCCCGCGACGCCGATCAGACCACGCCGGACAGCCTGGTGGCGAAGGAAAGCGCCATCAACCTGAAGATGTCCGACTACCTGCTACGTTCCACCGACCGCCTCAACGAACTGACCGGGCAGAACCTGCAGACCCGCCAGCAGCTGGATAGCCTCAGCCAGGCCGACCAGGCCCTGGAGGAGCAGATCAGCGTGCTCAAGGGCAGCCTGCTGCTGGCCAAGATCCTCTACCAACAGAAGCAGGCGCTGCCGCAACTGCACCTGGACAAGAACCTGGCCGACGAGATCGCCGACATCCGCCTCTACCAGTTCGAGTTGAACCAGCAGCGCGACAAACTGGGCAATCCTGATGCCTACGTCGAGGGCCTGCTTGCCGACCAGCCACCGGAGCAGGTCACCCCGGAACTGCGCACCACGCTCACGGACCTGATCAGCACCCGTAGCGAGCTTCTCGATCGCCTGAGCCGTGAACTGAACAACCTGCTCAACGAATCCATCACCCTGCAGCTCAACCAGAAGCAGTTGCAGGAAACCTCCCGGACCCTGCGCAACACCCTCGACGAGCAGATGTTCTGGATTCCCAGCAACAAGCCGCTGGACTTCAACTGGCTGAGGTCCGCCCCGCACATGCTGGAGCGCCAACTGGCCGAGATGCCTTGGGGGGCGGGCGTCCGCGAACTGGGCGAAGGCCTTGCGAACCGACCCTGGCTGTTCCTGCCGCTGCTGCTGTTGATCGGCGGCCTGCTGTGGAAGCGCCGCTACATCTACACCAGGCTCAACGAGATCAACCAGGACGTCGGCCACTTCAAGCGTGACAGCCAGGTGCACACGCCCGTGGCCCTGTTCCTCACCGTGTTGCTCGCCCTGCCCGTCAGCCTGTTCCTGATGCTTTGCGGCCTTGCCCTGCAGATCGATGCACGCGGCCAGAACGCCACACTCGGTGCAGCCCTGATGGAGATGGCCCAGGCCTGGATGGTGTTCTACACCCTCTATCGCATCCTCGCCCCGGGCGGCATCGCCGAATTGCACTTCCACTGGGATCGCCCGCAGGTCGCCTTCCTGCGTGGCCAGATCCGCCGCCTCGGCGGCGTGGTCATGGCGCTGGTGGCCATCGTCACCGTGGCCGAGCACCAGCCCGCGGCGCTGGCCGACGACATCATCGGCGTAATCGTGGTGCTGAGCTGCTATGTCCTGATGACCCTGGTGCTGAGCAACCTGCTGCTGGCCGAACCGATGCGCGAGCAGACCTCGCCGTTCCGCCTGCTGATCGGCGTCGCCTTCACCCTGCTGCCCCTGGCGCTGATCGTGGCGGTGGGCTTCGGCTATTACTACACCTCCCTCAAACTCACCGACCGCCTGATCACCACGCTCTACTTGCTGATCCTGCTGCTGGTGGTGGAAGCCACATTCGTCCGCGGCCTCGCCGTGGCCGCACGGCGCCTGGCCTACCAGCGGGTGCTCGCCAAACGCCAGGCACAGACCAAGGAGAATGCCGAGGGCGAGGAAGTGGTGGTGGAAGAGCCCGCACTCGATATCGAGAAGGTCAACCAGCAGTCGCTGCGCCTGATCCGCCTCGCCCTGCTGGGTGTGTTCCTCGCCTGCCTGTACCTGGTCTGGGCTGACCTGATCAGCGTGTTCGCCTACCTCGACCAGGTGACCCTCTACCAGTACTCCACGGGTACCGGCGACGCGACCACCCTGGTCCCCATCAGCATGCTGGACGTGCTCGGTGCGCTGATCATCGCCGGCATCACCACGGCACTCGCGCGAAACCTGCCGGGCCTGCTGGAAGTGCTGGTGCTGTCGCGGCTCAAGCTGGCCCAGGGCAGCGCCTACGCCACTACCACGCTGCTGTCCTACGCCATCGCTGGCATCGGTTTCGTCAGCGCGCTGTCCACCCTCGGGGTCAGCTGGGACAAGCTGCAATGGCTGGTGGCCGCACTCTCGGTAGGTATCGGCTTCGGTATGCAGGCGATCTTCGCCAACTTCATTTCCGGCCTGATCCTGCTGTTCGAGCGCCCGGTGCGCATCGGCGACCTGGTGACCATCGGCACCGTCACCGGTACGGTCAACCGCATCCGCATCCGCGCTACGCACATCACCGACAGCGACCGCAAGGAAGTGATCGTGCCGAACCAGACCTTCCTCACCAGCCAGTTGATCAACTGGACCCTGACCGACACCGTCACCCGCATCGTGCTGGTGTACAACGTCAACCGCAGCTCCGATCTCGACCTGGAGCTGGTGCGCAAGCTGCTCTTGCAAGCCACCATGGAAAACTCGCGCGTGCTGCGCGACCCGGCACCCACCGTACAGCTGAAGACCTACGGCGCCAGCGCCCTGGAGCATGAGCTGAAGATCTACGTGCGCGAATTGGGCGACCGCGGCCTGGCGACCGACGAACTGAACCGGCGCATCGACCAGTTGTTCAAGGAGCACGATATCAACACCTCCAGCACGCCGAAGATGGACGTTACCCTCACCCGCAAGCTCGAGAAGCACGCCGAGGACGAAGTCGAAGCCGTATCGATACCGGTCAAGGACAAGGTGCCGGTTCCGGAGTCCCGATGAGCCACGCTACCCAGGTTCTTCCGAACGCCCCGGCGGCATGACAAGCTGAAGCCATGAAGACACTCGACGAATTGCAGTTCGACAACCGCTTCGCCCGCCTGGGTGACGCGTTCTCCACCGAGGTGCTGCCCGAGCCCATCGCCGAGCCGCGCCTGGTGGTGGCCAGCCCGGCAGCCATGGCGCTGCTCGATCTCGACCCGGCCGAGGCGCAGACCCAGGTCTTCGCCGAGCTGTTCTCCGGACACAAGCTCTGGTCCGAGGCAGAGCCGCGGGCGATGGTCTATTCCGGGCACCAGTTCGGTGTCTACAACCCGCGCCTGGGTGATGGCCGCGGCCTGCTGCTGGGCGAGGTGCTCAACGAGGCTGGCGAGCATTGGGACCTGCACCTCAAGGGCGCCGGGCAGACCCCCTACTCACGCATGGGCGATGGCCGCGCGGTGCTGCGCAGCTCGATTCGCGAATTCCTCGCCAGCGAATACCTGAATGCCCTGGGTATCCCCACCAGCCGCGCGTTGTGCGTGACCGGCTCTTCAAGTCCGGTGTACCGGGAAACCCGCGAGACCGGCGCCATGTTGCTGCGCCTGTCGCCGAGCCACGTGCGCTTCGGCCACTTCGAATACTTCTATTACACGCGCCAGCACGAGCAGCTCGAAGCCCTTGGCCGGCACGTTATGGAATGCCATTTCCCGCAGTGCCTGGAACAGGAGCAGCCCTGGTGGGCCTTCTTCCGCGAGGTACTGGAACGCAATGCCGAGCTGATCGCCCTCTGGCAGGCCTACGGCTTCTGCCACGGCGTGATGAACACCGACAACATGTCGATCCTGGGCATCACCTTCGACTACGGGCCCTACGCGTTCCTCGACGACTTCGACGCCAACCACATCTGCAACCACTCCGACGACGGTGGCCGCTACAGCTTCAGCAACCAGGTGCCCATCGGCCACTGGAACCTGGCCGCCCTGGCCCAGGCGCTGACGCCGTACGTCGACGTGGAGCAATTGCGCGAGACCCTCAACCTCTTCCTGCCGCTCTACCAGGCCCACTACCTGGACCTGATGCGCCGGCGACTGGGCTTCACCTCCGCCGGAGATGCCGACGAGGCGCTGGTGCAGCGTCTGCTGCAACTGATGCAGGGCAGTGCCGTGGACTACAGCCAGTTCTTCCGCCGCCTGGGCGATGAGGCACCGGAACAGGCGCTGCGCAAACTGCGGGAAGATTTCGTCGACCTGGCCGGTTTCGATGCATGGGCGGCCGACTACCAGGCCCGCGCAGCGCTGGATGGCGACGACCAGCAGGCGCGCCGCGCACGCATGCACGCCGTGAACCCCCGGTATGTCCTGCGCAACTACCTGGCCCAACGCGCCATCGAGGCTGCCCAGCAAGGCGATTACTCAGAGGTGCGCCAGTTCCACGCCGTGCTGTCCCGCCCCTTCGACGAGCAGCCCGGCATGGAACGCTATGCCGAGCGCCCGCCGGAATGGGGCAAGCATCTGGAAATCAGCTGCTCGTCCTGAGCCGCCATCCCTGTAGGAGCTAGCTTGCTAGCGAACGGCGGTTTTTTCGCCAGCAAGCTGGCTCCTACGAAGTAAGGCTAACGGCCCAGCATCCATTCCAGCCCCATCGCAACATGCCGCTCGCCGCTGTCCACCAGCGGTAGCGGCGATTCGCAGCCTTCCAGCAGCAGCCCGATCTCGGTGCAGCCAAGTATCGCCGCCTGCGCACCCTGCGCCTTCAGCTTCACCAACTGGTCGAGGTAGAAGGCGCGGGCATCGGGCAGGAACTGGCCGACGCACAGTTCCTGGAAAATGACCCGGTCGATTTCACTGATGGCCTGGGCATCCGGCACCAGCACTTCAATGCCGTAGCGCTGGCCCAGGCGCTCGCGATAGAAGGCCTCCTGCATGGTGAAGCGGGTTCCGAGCAGCGCCGCGCGCTCGACCCCTTGCCCCTGCAGCGTCTGGCCGACGGCATCGCCAATGTGCAGGAGCGGGATATCCACAGCCTGCTCGATGGCCGCCGCCACCTTGTGCATGGTGTTGGTCGCCAGCAGCAGTGCCGTGGCACCGGCACTCTCGAGCCCCCTGGCAGCCTCGGCCAGCACCTGGCCCGCAGCCTCCCATTCGCCGGCCTTCTGCTGGGCAGCGATTTGCGCGAAGTCCACCGAATGCAGCAGCAACGGCGCGGAGTGCAGCCCGCCCAGGCGATCGCGCACGCCACGATTGAGCAACTGGTAATAGGTTACGGTCGACTCCCAACTCATCCCGCCCAGTACACCCAGCATGCGCATGGCAACCCTCTCCGTGAAATGGAAAACACCAGCCTAGTCCAGGCCCACCGCAGGTCGGGAATACAGTTGCCAGGCAACCGGGAGGTACAGCCACGTCGAGTGAACGCCAGCCGACTGCAAAGGCCCGTGCGCACGAAATGGAATATAAACCTGCACAAATCTTCTTAGACTCTCTAAGAAAAGCGAATTATCTTCGGCCCCCTGCTTATTCCAGCCTGTTCTACCACCCACTGTCAGGCGCTGTGCCCGCATGAAGATTCGCGACCTCGACCTCAGCCAGAGTTCGATCAACACCGAACACGAAGCGCTGGGGATCCCGCCAGTCGAAGATTTCGTTTCCCATCCTGACGACCACCCCGTCCTGCGGGCTGCGATGTGGGCGGCGATTCTCATTCTGGTCGGCTTGCTCAGCTTCCTCGCCTGGCGCCTGTTCTTCGATAACGGCGGCAACAGCGGCCTTGAGATCATCGAGAACGCACTGACCAGCAAGGGCTTCTGGAGCGCCGTAGCGGTAGGCTTCTTCGCCCAGGTCATCGACGGCGCCCTGGGCATGGCCTATGGCATCACCGCCACCACCTTCCTGCTCACCACCGGCGCCTCTCCCGCCGCGGCCAGCGCCAGCGTGCACATCGCCGAAGTCTTCACCACCGGCCTGTCCGGGATCTCCCATGTGAAGCTGGGCAACGTCAACAAGTCCCTGTTCCTGCGCCTGCTGCTGCCGGGCATCATCGGCGCCGTACTGGGTGCAGTGCTGATCACCCAGTTCGACGGCGCGGCACTCAAGCCCTTCATTTCCGCCTACCTTCTGCTGATGGGCCTGTACATCCTGAGCAAGGCCTATCGTCACATCGCCAAGCGAAAGGCACCTAAGCATGTCGCCAAGCTGGCCCTGTTCGGTGGCTTCGTCGATGCCGCCGGCGGTGGTGGCTGGGGGCCGGTGGTCACCAGCAGCCTGATCGGCTCCGGTACCGACCCGCGCACCACCATTGGTTCGGTGAACTTCGCGGAGTTCTTCCTGACCATCTCCAGCGCCACCTCCTTCATCCTCCTGGCAGGCGCCCCGGACACCTGGAAGATGGTTGCCGGCCTGGTATTCGGCGGCCTCTTCGCGGCGCCCCTCGCCGCCCTGCTGTGCAAGAAGCTGTCGCCGCGCACCCTGTTGATCATCGTCGGCTGCCTGATCACCCTGATCAGCGCCTTCAACATCTACAAGTCCCTGGCCTGATCACGCGACGACGATCTAAGTACAGAAGCAAAGATTCTAGCCCCGGCCCCTGTCAGTCCTTTCGACGGATTGACCGGGGCCGGTGTGTTTTCACATGCTGCGTGCCTCCAAATGCCGAAGGAACGCAACTGCATGAAACCGGAAACCCTCGCCGTCCACGCCGGCTACAGCCCCGACCCGACCACCAAGGCCGTGGCCGTACCGATCTACCAGACCACCTCCTACGCCTTCGATGACACCCAGCACGGGGCGGACCTGTTCGACCTCAAGGTGGCCGGCAACATCTACAGCCGCATCATGAACCCCACCAACGACGTGCTGGAAAAACGTGTGGCGGCACTGGAAGGCGGCGTTGGCGCCCTGGCGGTCGCCTCGGGCATGGCGGCCATCACCTATGCCATCCAGACGCTGGCCGAAGCCGGCGACAATATCGTCTCGGTGGCCAAGCTCTATGGCGGCACCTACAACCTCTTCGCCCACACACTGCCGCGCTCAGGCATCCAGGTACGCTTCGCCGCCCATGACGACATTGCCGCCCTGGAAGCGCTTATCGACGAACGCACCAAGGCGGTGTTCTGCGAGTCCATCGGTAACCCGGCGGGCAACATCGTCGACCTCGCGGCCCTGGCCGAGGCGGCCCACCGCCACGGCGTGCCGTTGATCGTCGACAATACCGTCGCCACGCCCATCCTCTGCCGTCCCTTCGAGCACGGTGCGGACATCGTGGTGCATTCGCTGACCAAATACATCGGTGGCCACGGCACCAGCATTGGCGGCATCGTTGTCGACTCCGGCCAGTTCCCCTGGGCCCAGCACAAGGACCGCTTCCCGCTACTCAATACCCCCGACCCGTCCTACCACGGCGTCACCTACACCGAAGCCTTCGGTCCCGCAGCATTCATCGGGCGCTGCCGCGTTGTGCCCCTGCGCAACATGGGCGCGGCGCTCTCGCCGTTCAACGCGTTCCTGATCCTCCAGGGCCTGGAGACCCTGGCCCTGCGCATGGAGCGTCACACCGGCAACGCGCTCGAAGTCGCCCGTTTCCTGCAAGCGCACCCGCAGGTGGCCTGGGTGAAATACGCGGGCCTGCCGGATCACCCCGAACATGCCCTGGCGCAGCGCTACACCGGCGGCAAGCCGGCCTCCATCCTCAGCTTCGGTATCCTCGGCGGCATCGAAGCCGGTACGCGCTTCATCGATGCCCTGAAACTGGTGGTACGCCTGGTGAACATTGGCGACGCCAAGTCTCTGGCCTGCCACCCGGCCTCCACCACTCACCGCCAGCTCAACGAGGAGGAATTGGCACGGGCAGGGGTGAGCCGCGACATGGTGCGCCTGTCCATCGGTATCGAGCATATCGACGACATCCTCGCCGATCTGGCCCAGGCCCTGGAGGCCTCCCGCGGCTAAGGCCCGGGACTTGATTTATGCCGGTTCCGGCTCCAGATCAGGGTCAGTCCCGATCTGGAGCCGACCATGACCGATCCCCTGCTCATTCCCTGCGCCCACTGCGCCGGGCTGAACCGTATCCCCGCTGCCCGCCTGGGCGACTCTCCGCGCTGTGGCCACTGCAAGAGCGCTGTGCTTCCTGCAGCACCCTTCGACTTGAATGAAGCCGACTTCGCCAAGCAACTTCGAGGCGACCTCCCCCTGCTGGTGGACGTCTGGGCCGACTGGTGCGGCCCCTGCAAGTCCTTCGCCCCCATCTACCAGCAGACCGCCGGCCAGCTCCAGGGCCGTTGCCGCCTGGGCAAGCTGGACAGCGAAGCCAATCGCAATCTGGCGGGGCAACTGGGCATCCGCTCCATCCCGACGCTGATCCTGTTCAAGGACGGCAAGGAAGTCGCCCGCCAGAGCGGGGCCCTGCCGCTACCGCAATTGATCAGCTGGCTCAGCTCCCAGGGCATCTGATCGCTTCGGTCAATCACGCTGGCCATCCCGGTCATTGCCGAGCTCGCCCCGCCGGCTAGGCTCTGGAAACCACAACGCCGGAGCCCGCCATGTCCATGCCCCCTGAGCTGGTTCGCCAGCTCACCGAAGAACAGATCGCCTTCGTCAAACGCAGCGGCCTCCAGGCCGAGATCCTGGAGCCGGGACACGTGCGCCTGCGTATGCCGCTGGAAGGTAACCAGAACCACATCGGCACCCTGTATGCCGGGGCGATCTTCACGCTGGCCGAGATGCCCGGCGGCGCGCTTTTTCTCACCAGCTTCGACGCCCGTCGCTTCTATCCCATCGTGAAGGAGATGAACCTGCGCTTCCGCCGGCCGGCCAAGGGCGACATCACGGTGGACGCACGCATCGACCAGGCGGAGATCACGCGCATCCAGAACGAAGCCGAAGCCAGCGGCAAGTCCGAGTACTGGCTGGAGCTGCAGCTATTGGATGCCGACGGAGAAGTGGTCGCTGAAAGCCGCGGGCTGTACCAGATGCGAGCACATTGAGCGGCCTTGCGCTGGATCAATCTGCCGCGCGACGAAAGGCCGCAGAGTGTGGCCTCCAGAGGAGGTCCACACCATGTTCAAGCACATCCTGGTAGCCCATGATCTCAGCCGCGAGGCTGACATCGCATTGCATCGCGCCATCCAGCTCGCCCGCCAGCACGACGCACGCCTCTCCGTCCTGCATGTGCTCGAAGACCACCTCCCCAATGCCGTCCAGAGCAACCTGCGCGATGCCGCCCAGCAATACTTCAGCGAGCATCTGGCGCGACAGGGTGTGGAAGACTGCCAGTTGCTCCTGCGCAAGGGCCGCCCGGCCCAACAGATCCTCGAAGAGATGGGCGACAGCCAGGCCGATCTGCTGGTGATCGGTCGGCACCATCACAACGCACCGGAACTGTTCATCGGCACCACCCTGGAGCGGGTTGCCCGCCACCTAAGCGCCCCGTTGCTGCTGGTGATGGGCGAGCAGGCGGACAAGCCCTATCAGAAGGCTGCCGTGGCGCTGGACTTCTCCCTCTGCGCCTGCGACGCCTTGCGTAATGCCTGCACCCTGTTACCTCAGGATGCCCGCCTGGTCGCCCTCAACGTAATGGAGCTGGGCAGTCGACTGCTGTCGAAGAGCGGCAATTCGACCGACTTCCTCACCACGCAGCGGGAATTGCTGGGGAAACTGCTGGAAGATGAACTGTCCGGCCTTGCCGGCCAGATCCCGACCGTGGAGCTGGAAGTGGTACGCCGCGGCGCCCTGCCCCGGGCATTGGATGAGGCCGTCGCCGAGCAACGTCCACAATTGCTGGCCCTTGGCAGTCATGGTCGCAGCCTGATATCCCAGGCCCTGCTGGGCAGCCTCGCCTTGCGCTACCTGCAAGCCCCGCCCTGCGACCTTTTGCTGGTCAAATAACGCATTCGCCCCGGCAAGCCGGGGCGAATGGCGACTTCAGCGTAATCGTTACCTTCAGCTTTCCAGCAGATCGTGCAGCTCGACGAATTGCTGGGTCAGCTTGTGCCGGGGCTCGAGGTAGATCAGCGGTTTGCAGGCCTGGTGCGACTCGCGCATCTTCACCGACATCATCAGGTTCACCGGCAGCACCGGCAGCCCTTCTTCCACCAACTCATCCAGCAGCTGCTGCGGTAACGACGCCCGCGGCTGGAATTGGTTGACTACGATGCCTTCCACTTCCAGGCCTTCGTTGTGGTCTTCCTTCAGCTCTTCGATCTCCGCCAGCAGACCGTAGAGCGCATTGCGCGAGAAGCTGTCGCAGTCGAAGGGAATCAGGCAGCGATCGGCAGCGATCAGTGCAGAAACCGTATAGAAGTTCAAAGCTGGCGGCGTATCCAGATAGATGCGGTCGTAGTCCTCGCTCAGATCCTCCAGCAGTTTTCGCAGCTTGTTGATCTTGTGCTTGGCCTCCAGCTTGGGCTGCAGGTCGGCCAGCTCGGCCGTGGCGGTCACTACGTGCAGGTTGTCGTAGGGGGTTTCGTAGATATCCACCTTGCCCTTGCGGAAGGCGGTAGCCGACAGGGTCTGCTTGAAGAAATCGGCGATCCCCATGGGAATTTCCTCGCCGGTCAGGCCGGTGAGGTAATGCGTGGAGTTGGCCTGGGCATCCAGATCGATCAGCAGGGTGCGATACCCCTGCGAAGCGCTCACCGCCGCCAGGTTGCAGGCAATGCTGGATTTGCCCACTCCGCCCTTCTGATTGAAAACCACGCGCCGCATGAACTTCCCTCCTGGTGCCTTTGGGTACCGCTGGATTCTATGCGCAGGACATGCCAATCGCGAGCGATACCGACGAGCCTGATCCCGCTTCAGGCATGAAAAAGCCCGGCATCACCGGGCTTTTTCATTTTCGGGAGGCGACTCAGGCGTGGTATTGCGCCGAGAGCTCGTGCACCGCCTCGAAGAAGGCGCCGGCGTGGGCCGGGTCGACTTCGGGGGTGATGCCGTGGCCGAGGTTGAAGACGTGGCCAGTCCCATTGCCATACGCTGCGAGGATGCGGCCCACCTCGGCGCGGATGGCAGCCGGGTTGGCGTAGAGCACGGAGGGGTCCATGTTGCCCTGCAGGGCCACCTTGCTACCTACGCGGACACGGGCGCTGCCGATGTCGCAGGTCCAGTCCAGGCCCAGGGCTTCGGCGCCGGTATCGGCCATGGATTCCAGCCAGAGGCCGCCACCCTTGGTGAAGAGGATCACCGGCACACGACGACCATCGTGCTCGCGGATCAGGCCGTCGACGATCTTCTTCATGTAGGCCAGGGAGAATTCCTGGTAGGCCGCCGCGGACAGCGCGCCGCCCCAGGAATCGAAGATCTGCACCGCCTGGGCGCCGGCCATGATCTGGCCGTTGAGGTAGGCGGTCACCGACTGGGCCAGCTTGTCCAGCAGGGCGTGCATGGCCTGCGGGTTGTCGTAGAGCATCGCCTTGGACTTGCGGAAGTCACGGCTGGAGCCGCCCTCGACCATGTAGGTGGCCAGGGTCCAGGGACTGCCGGAGAAGCCGATCAGCGGCACGCGGCCGTTCAACTCGCGACGAATGGTGCGCACGGCATCCATCACGTAACCCAAATCCTTCTCCGCGTCTGGGATCGGCAGGGCGTCGATGTCGGCCTGGTTGTTCACCACTTTCTTGAAGCGCGGACCTTCGCCGGCCTCGAAGAACAGGCCCTGGCCCATGGCGTCGGGGATGGTGAGGATGTCGGAGAAGAGGATCGCCGCGTCCAGTTGCGGGTAGCGATCCAGCGGCTGCAGGGTCACTTCGCAGGCCAGCTCGGGGTTCATGCACAGGCTCATGAAGTCACCGGCCTTGGCGCGGGTCGCGCGGTACTCCGGCAGGTAGCGACCGGCCTGGCGCATCATCCAGACAGGGGTGACGTCGACTGGCTGCTTCAGCAGCGCGCGAAGGAAACGGTCGTTCTTCAGAGCGGTCATGGCAGGATTCCAGCAAAAAAGTGCGGGCATTTTCGCAGAGCCCAATGCAAAAGGCACGGCGGGTGCCGTGCCTTTTGTCCATCGCGACGAATTGACGCGTCGTCCGGTATTTCTAAGCGTCGCGAGCGAAGGTCAGACGCCCAGATAGTCCAGGATGCCTTCGGCAGCCGTTCTACCTTCGAAGATCGCAGTCACCACCAGGTCGGAACCACGGACCATGTCGCCGCCGGCGAAGATCTTCGGGTTGCTGGTCTGGTGCTTGAACTGCGCCTGGGCGGGCGCCACCACACGGCCCTGGTTGTCGATATTGATCTCGAACTGCTCGAACCAGGGAGCCGGGCTCGGGCGGAAACCGAAGGCGATCAGCACGGCTTCGGCCGGGATGATCTCCTCGGAGCCCGGAATCGGCTCTGGGCTGCGACGGCCACGGGCATCCGGCTCGCCGAGACGGGTCTCGACCACCTTCACGCCTTCCACCTTGTCTTCGCCGACAATGGCGATGGGCTGGCGGTTGAAGAGGAACTTCACGCCCTCTTCCTTGGCGTTCTTCACCTCTTTGCGCGAACCCGGCATGTTCTCTTCGTCACGGCGGTAGGCACAGGTCACGGCCTTGGCGCCCTGGCGAATGGAGGTGCGGTTGCAGTCCATCGCGGTGTCACCACCACCCAGGACCACCACGCGCTTGCCCTTCATGTCGACGAAGTCCTCGGGGGACTTCTCGAAGCCGAGGTTGCGGTTGACGTTGGCGATCAGGAAATCGAGCGCGTCGTGCACGCCCGGCAGGTCTTCGCCCGGGAAGCCACCCTTCATGTAGGTGTAGGTACCCATGCCCATGAAGACTGCATCGAATTCCTCGAGCAGCTGTTCCATGGTCACGTCCTTGCCCACTTCGGTATTCAGGCGGAACTCGACGCCCATGCCAGTGAACACTTCACGGCGACGGCTCAGTACGTGCTTCTCGAGCTTGAACTCGGGGATACCGAAGGTCAGCAGACCGCCGATTTCCGGGTTCTTGTCGAAGACCACCGGAGCCACGCCGTTGCGCACCAGCACGTCGGCGCAGCCCAGGCCCGCCGGGCCGGCACCGATCACGGCGACGCGCTTGCCGGTGGGCTTGACCTTGGACATGTCCGGGCGCCAGCCCATGGCGAAGGCGGTATCGGTGATGTACTTCTCCACCGAGCCGATGGTCACGGCACCGAAGCCGTCGTTCAGGGTGCAGGCGCCTTCACAGAGGCGGTCCTGCGGGCACACGCGGCCGCAGACTTCCGGCAGGGTGTTGGTCTGGTGCGACAGCTCGGCGGCGGCCAGGATGTTTCCTTCCGATACCAGCTTCAGCCAGTTCGGAATGAAGTTGTGCACCGGGCACTTCCACTCGCAATACGGGTTGCCGCAGCCAAGGCAGCGGTGAGCCTGGTCAGCCGCTTGCTGCGGCTTGAACAGGTCATGGATCTCGACGAATTCCTTCTTGCGCTGGCGCAGCAGTTTCTTCTTCGGATCCTTGCGCCCGACCTCGATGAACTGGAAGTCGTTGTTCAGACGTTCAGTCATTAAAAAAACCTCATCAAACCACTTCAGGCGCTGTTGTTATTGCGGGTTGGCACGGGTGCTGGAGAACAGCGAAGCCAGGCTCGCGGCCTTCGGCTTGACCAGCCAGAACTTGCGCAGGTAATCGTCCAGGTTCTCGAGCAGGTGGGCGCCCCAGTCGCTGGAAGTTTCCTTCACGTACTCAACCAGCACGCTGTGCAGGTGGCTACGGTAGGCCTCCATGGACTCGTTGCTGATGCGCTGGATTTCCACCAGTTCGTGGTTGACCCGGTCGACGAAGCTGTTGTCCTGGTCCAGCACGTAGGCGAAGCCGCCAGTCATGCCGGAACCGAAGTTGTAGCCGGTCTTGCCGAGAACACAGACGAAACCGCCGGTCATGTACTCGCAGCAGTGATCGCCAGTGCCTTCCACCACGGCGTGGGCGCCGGAGTTACGCACCGCGAAGCGCTCGCCTGCGGTACCTGCGGCGAACAGCTTGCCGCCAGTGGCGCCGTAGAGACAGGTGTTGCCGACGATGGCCGACTCCTGGCTCTTGAACGGGCTGCCTTTCGGCGGGGTGATTACCACCTTGCCGCCAGTCATGCCCTTGCCCACATAGTCGTTGGCATCGCCTTCGAGGTAAAGGTTCAGGCCGCCGGCGTTCCACACGCCGAAGCTCTGACCTGCGGTGCCACGGAAGCGGAAGGTCACCGGGGCGTCTTTCATGCCCTGGTTGCCGTGACGACGAGCGATTTCACCGGAAATGCGCGCGCCGATGGAACGGTCGCAGTTGCAGATTTCCAGGTCGTAGACGCCGCCGGTCTTGCCTTCGACGGCAGACTTGGCGATGCCCCACATCTTCTCGGCCAGCAGACCCGGGTCGAAGGGCGGGTTCTTCTCGACTTCGCAGAACTGCGGCTTGTCGGCCGACACGTGGTCGCTGCCGAGCAGCGGGCTGAGATCCAGGAAGCCCTGCTTCTCGGTGTCGCCCGGCAGCATTTCCAGCAGGTCGGTGCGACCGATCAGCTCGCTCAGGCTGCGCACGCCCAGCTTGGCCAGCCACTCGCGGGTTTCTTCGGCGATGTAGGTGAAGAAATTCATCACCATTTCAACGGTGCCGATGAAGTGGTCCTTGCGCAGCTTGTCGTTCTGGGTGGCGACGCCGGTGGCGCAGTTGTTCAGGTGGCAGATACGCAGGTATTTGCAGCCCAGGGCGATCATCGGTGCGGTACCGAAGCCGAAGCTTTCGGCGCCGAGGATGGCCGCCTTGATCACGTCGAGGCCGGTTTTCAGGCCGCCGTCGGTCTGTACACGCACCTTGCCGCGCAGGTCGTTGCCGCGCAGGGTCTGGTGGGTTTCAGCCAGGCCCAGTTCCCACGGGCTGCCAGCGTACTTGATGGAGGTCAGCGGGGATGCGCCGGTGCCGCCGTCGTAGCCGGAGATGGTGATCAGGTCGGCATAGGCCTTGGCCACGCCAGCGGCGATGGTGCCGACGCCGGCTTCAGCCACCAGCTTCACCGAAACCAGCGCCTGCGGGTTGACCTGCTTGAGGTCATAGATCAGCTGGGCGAGGTCTTCGATGGAGTAGATGTCGTGGTGCGGCGGCGGCGAGATCAGGGTGACGCCGGGCACTGCATAGCGCAGGCGGGCGATCAGGCCGTTGACCTTGCCACCGGGCAGTTGGCCGCCTTCACCGGGCTTGGCGCCCTGGGCAACCTTGATCTGCAGCACTTCGGCGTTGACCAGGTATTCCGGGGTCACACCAAAGCGGCCGGTAGCCACCTGCTTGATCTTGGAGCTCTTCACGGTGCCGTAGCGCGCCGGGTCTTCACCGCCCTCACCGGAGTTGGAGCGGCCGCCCAAGCGGTTCATGGCTTCTGCCAGGGCCTCGTGGGCCTCGGGAGACAGCGCGCCCAAGGAAATACCCGCAGCATCGAAGCGCTTGAAGATGGACTCCAGCGGCTCGATTTCGTCCAGCGGCAGCGGCTGGTCGGCGGTCTTGACCTTGAGCAGGTCGCGCAGCATCGACACCGGGCGGCTGTCCACCAGCGCGGTGTATTCCTTGAACTTCTCGTAGTTGCCCTGCTGCACGGCAGCTTGCAGGGTGTTCACCACGTCCGGGTTGTAGGCGTGGTACTCGCCGCCGTAGACGAACTTCAGCAGGCCGCCTTGCTGGATAGCCTTGCGGTTGTTCCAGGCCTCATTGGACAGCAGCTTCTGCTCGGACTCGATGTCGACGAAGCGCGCACCCTTGATGCGGCTGGCGACGCCGCGGAAGCTGAGGTCGACCACTTCCTCGGACAGGCCGACAGCTTCGAACAGCTGCGCACCGCGGTAGGACGCGATGGTGGAGATGCCCATCTTCGACAGGATCTTCAGCAGCCCCTTGGAGATGCCCTTGCGGTAGTGCTTGAAGACTTCGTGCAGATCGCCCAGCACTTCGCCGGTGCGGATCAGGTCCGCCAGCACTTCATAGGCGAGGAACGGGTACACGGCGGAAGCACCGAAGCCCACCAGTACGGCGAAGTGGTGCGGATCGCGGGCGGTGGCGGTTTCGACCAGGATGTTGCAGTCGCAACGCAGGCCCTTCTCCACCAGACGGTGGTGTACCGCGCCGACGGCCAGAGAGGCGTGGGCCGGCAGCTTGCCGGGGGCGATGTGGCGGTCGGTCAGGACCAGCAGCACCTTGCCGGAACGTACGGCTTCTTCGGCCTGGTCGGCCATGTTGCGCACAGCCGCTTCGAGGCCGAGGCTCTCGTCGTAGTTCAGGTCGATGATGTGACGCTCGAAGCCCGGGCGGTCCAGGGACATCAGGGCGCGCCACTTGGCCGGGGAGATCACCGGGCTGCTGAGGATCACGCGAGTGGCGTGGTCCGGCGACTCGCTGAAGATGTTGCGCTCGGCACCGAGGCAGATCTCCAGGGACATGACGATCGCTTCACGCAGCGGGTCGATCGGCGGGTTGGTGACCTGCGCGAACTGCTGGCGGAAGTAGTCGAACGGCGAACGTACGCGCTGGGACAGCACGGCCATGGGAGTATCGTCGCCCATGGAACCAACGGCTTCCTGGCCCTGCTCGGCCAGCGGACGCAGTACCTGGTCACGCTCCTCGAAGGTGACCTGGAACATCTTCATGTACTGCTTGAGCTGGTCGCTGTCGTAGCTGGCCACACCGTGATCGTCGTCCAGTTTGGCCTGTATGCGCACGGCGCTCTGACGCAGCCACTGCTTGTACGGGTGGCGCGACTTCAGGCGGCTGTCGATGTCGTTGGTATTGAGGATCTGGCCGGTCTCGGTGTCCACCGCGAGGATCTGGCCGGGACCGACGCGGCCCTTGGCGAGTACGTCTTCCGGCTTGTAGTCCCACACGCCGATTTCCGACGCGAGGGTGATGTAGCCGTTCTTGGTGGTGACCCAGCGGGCCGGCCGCAAGCCGTTGCGGTCGAGCAGGCAGACGGCATAACGGCCGTCGGTGAGCACGACCCCAGCGGGGCCGTCCCAGGGCTCCATGTGCATGGAGTTGTATTCGTAGAAGGCGCGCAGGTCGGCATCCATGGTTTCCATGTTCTGCCAGGCCGGCGGGATGATCATGCGCACGCCGCGGAACAGGTCGATGCCGCCGGTGACCATCAGCTCGAGCATGTTGTCCATGCTGGAGGAGTCGGAACCGACGCGGTTGACCAGCGGGCCGAGCTCATCGATGTCGGGCAACTGCTCGTTGGCGAACTTGGTGCGACGAGCCACCGCCCAATTGCGGTTGCCGGTAATGGTGTTGATCTCGCCGTTGTGGGCGAGGAAGCGGAAGGGCTGCGCCAGCGGCCACTTCGGCAGGGTGTTGGTGGAGAAGCGCTGGTGGAACACGCAAATGGCGGTCTGCAGGCGCTCGTCACCCAGGTCCGGGTAGAACTGCTGCAGGTCGGCCGGCATCATCAGGCCTTTGTAGATGATGGTCTTGTTCGAGAAGCTGCAGATGTAGTGGTCGGCGTCCGCGGCGTTGGCCACGGAGGAGCGACGACGGGCGCTGAACAGCTTGACCGCCATTTCCTGGTCGCCGAGGCCTTCGCCACCGATGAACACCTGCTCGATTTGCGGCAGGCGCTCCAGGGCCAGTCGGCCGAGGACGCTGGTGTCGACCGGGACCTTGCGCCAGCCGATCAGCTGCAGGCCAGCGGCAAGGATTTCGCGATTCATGTTCTCGCGAGCCGCTTCGGCGCGAACCGGGTCCTGGTTGAAAAAGACCATGCCGACCGCGTACTGGGCAGGCAGTTCGACCGAGAAGGTTTCCTTGGCGATGGCGCGCAGGAAAAGGTCAGGCTTCTGGATCAACAGACCACAACCGTCGCCGGTCTTGCCGTCGGCATTGATGCCGCCGCGGTGGGTCATGCAGGTCAGGGCTTCGATGGCGGTTTTAAGAAGATGGTGGCTCGCCTCGCCCTGCATATGGGCGATCAAGCCGAAACCGCAGTTATCCTTGAATTCATCAGGATGGTACAGACCTGCTTTCATAGGGGAACTCTCACCAGGGTTGCCTTCAGAAAAAGGCAGAATTGCTTTGTAATTCAACTCCTTACCATACGCGCCGGACTTGACGCCAGCTTTTGCGTAGGGCAAAGGGAGGTCATTGTACATAGCCCATTGGTCGACCACAAATCTTAGTGGCCAACTAGTGAAAGTCGATGTCGCAAAAATGAATGAATGAACCAGGAGGTCGTGCTAGCGACCACCTGGTCATAAGGCGGGGGATCAGGCTCGCAGAAAACTAGCGAGCCATTTCCTGCTGGATGCTGGCGAAGGTCTTGGGCCAGGGTTTGCCAGCCTGGACCTTGGCCGGCAGGGACTTGATTGCCGCCTGGGCCGCAGTCCGACTGGGGAAGCTGCCGTAGGTCACGACGTAGAGCACCTTGCCCTGGTGCTGCTTCTTGAAGTAGCGGTACTGCCCGCCATTCTGCTGCACGAAGGACTTGGCGCTGCCCTCCGAACTGGTGCCAAGCACCTGCAGGGCGAAGTGGCTGGCGGTCTGGCTACGATACCAGCCATTGCCTGCAGCGCCAGCCGGGGCGACCGACGCAGTTGTCGGCGCCGGCTTCTCGGCAGGCTTGGCCGCGACCTGGGCAGGAGCGGGAGCAGGTTTTGGCGCCGGGGCTGGAACCGTTGCCGCAGCGGGGGCCGTGGCGGGTGCAGCTGGCTTGGGTGCAGCAACCTGTGCTGCCGGAGCCGCGGGCGCGGCCGCAATGGGTTGGGCCGGCTTGGAAAGCGGCTGTGCCGGCACGATGGGCTCCACCGGCGTGACAGGCGCCGGACTGGCGGTCGCCCCCTGGGGCGGCGCGATGGTGGTCACGGTAGGCGGCACGTTGGCGGCCTCTGCGGGTGCCGGTCCATCCTCCGGCTCGCCCTGGCCAGCAGCCTGGGCCAGCGGCTCGCGAATCACCGGCTGGGCCTCGCCCACCAACGGCAACGGTAGCGGCTGCGAGGAGCCCGCGAACTCGACGGCCGGAGCCCCCGAATCATCCTGGCTGGCAGCCTGACCGGCTGGCGCCTGGTCTAACGGCAGCTGGGCAGTAGCGGGAGCCTGCTCGACGCCGCCTTCATTGCGCCCCTGCATCATCCAGGCGGCGATAACGCCCACCCCGACCACAGCCAGGGCCAACAGGTGCTTCTTCGGCAGATTGAAGCCGCCGGCGGATTTCCGCGACGCCCCGCGCTCGGCAAGCATGGCTTCGATCATGAGATCGCGCGCGACCTGGTTGATCGCACCCGGCCAGCCGCCGGACTGCAGATGGATCTCGTCCACCTGCTCATCACTCAGCAGCTCCACGCCACGACCAGCGCCTTCGAGACGCTGACCAAGGTACTCGCGGGTTTCCTCCTGGCTATAGGGCTGAAGCTCGATGACGTGGAAACGCTCTTCACCCTCAGCAAGCGCATCAAGGCGTGCAAGCAGGGAATCCTCGCCAAACAGAAAGACATGGGTGCGCGCCTCGACATTGCCCTCGGCCAGGGCCAGCAGATTGTCGAGGGCGGCATCGTCCAGCTCTTCGGCGTCATCAACCAGCAGGTACACCTCCTGGCCGGTCAGGGCCAGTTGAGCGACCTGGGCGAGGATGGAACGCACATCGGCCTGGGCGATGTTCAGCCCCTGGGCGATCTGGCGCAGCAAGCCGCCAGCTTCAGCCGAATTACGCGCCGACACCACCAGACTCTGCACGGCCTGCTTGTTGGTGCTGGCCACCAGCGCCTGGCGCAGCAGGGTCTTGCCGCTGCCGTGAGGACCACTGACCACCAGCATCAGCTGGCTGTAGCGGGCGAGGTGGTGAAGCTGACCCAGCACGGGTTTGCGCTGGGCCGGGAAGAACTTGAAGCCAGGCACCCGCGCCGCGAACGGATCATGGGTGAACTGGTAATGGCCGAGGTAGGCCTCGTCGGCGTGCAGGCTGCTCATGGGAATTCCTTACTCTCCAAGCTGGTCGGCCAGGGCGCGATAGTCAGCGGCCAGGGTGGCCTCCAGCACGTCGCGCGGATAGTCGGCAGTCACGACGGCCTCGCCAATCCGGCGCAACAGCACCAGACGCAATTGACCGTCGAGCACCTTCTTGTCTACGGCCATGTGCTGGAGGAAATGTTCCGGCGTCATGTCCGCCGGGGGTACGACCGGCAAGCCGGCGCTGCGCAGCAGGCGAATCGCCGCGTCGCGCTCGTCGGTTGAAATCCAGCCAAGCCGGCTGGACATTTCGAGGGCCATGACGGTACCTGCAGATACCGCCTCGCCGTGCAGCCAGGCGCCGTAACCCATTTGGGTCTCGATGGCGTGGCCGAAGGTGTGGCCCAGATTGAGGATGGCGCGCAGGCCGGATTCGCGCTCATCCACCCCAACAACTCGCGCCTTGGCCGCGCAAGAGCGCTCGATGGCCTCGGTCAGGGCTCCGGCATCAAGGCCGCGCATGGCCGGCATCTTTTCAGCCAGCCAGGGCAGGAAGGGCTCGTCGCAAATCAGGCCGTACTTGATCACTTCCGCAAGGCCGGCGGAAAGCTCGCGTTCTGGCAGGGTACGCAGGCTATCGGTATCGATGATCACCGCCTTGGGCTGGTAGAAGGCACCCACCATGTTCTTGCCCAGCGGGTGATTGATCCCGGTCTTGCCACCCACCGAGGAATCCACCTGGGACAACAGAGTGGTAGGCACCTGGATGAAGTCCACGCCACGCTGGTAACAGGCCGCGGCGAAGCCCGCCATGTCACCAATCACTCCGCCCCCCAGGGCGATGATGGTGGTACGGCGATCGTGGCGAGCACCCAGCAGGGCGTCGAAGATCAGCTGCAGGGTTTCCCAGTTCTTATGGGCCTCGCCATCAGGCAGCACCACCGGCAGAACCGAGTAGCCCTGCAGCGTCCGGGTCAGCGTTTCGAGATAGAGGGGGGCCACAGTCTCGTTGGTGACGATGGCCACCTGCTTACCGGCGATATGTGGCGTGAAGAGCTCTGGCCGCGACAGCAGGCCAGAACCTATATGGATGGGATAGCTACGCTCGCCAAGATCGACCTGAAGTGTCCGCATGGGGCCCCCGATATAAAAAGGGCTAAAGGATAGCGCAGTTCCGCCCGCGCTTTAACGGGGCGGCAATGCCTGTAGGCGCGCCAGTATTTCTTGCACCACCATGCGCGGCGGCCGTTCGTCGGTTTCGATGATGATGTCCGCGATCTCGCGGTAGAGCGGATCGCGAATCGCCATCAGGTCACGCAGGACCTTCCCCGGGTCGGCCGAACGCAACAGCGGCCGATTGCGGTCACGCGAGGTGCGCTCGATCTGCTGCTCCACTGAGGTGTGCAGATAGACAACACGACCACCGCCACGCAGGGCCTGACGATTGGCCGGACGCAGAACCGCGCCACCACCGGTCGCCAGGACAACGCCATCATGGCCGCAGAGCTCCTCTATCATCGCTTGTTCGCGATCACGGAAGCCCTGCTCGCCCTCGACATCGAATATCCAGGGGATATCCGCGCCGGTGCGCTGTTCGATTTCCTTATCGGAGTCCTTGAAGGGAAGACGCAGTTCTTTGGCAAGCAAACGCCCGATGGTGCTTTTCCCAGCTCCCATCGGGCCGATCAGAATCAAATTACGCACCGATATCAGCGACTCACCGCAATGGCCTGGTTGTTCATGATGCGGGGAGTGAGGAATACCAGGAGCTCGGATTTCTTGTCCTGAACCACGTCGCGACGGAACATGCGGCCGAGGTAGGGCAGGTCGCCGAGGAAGGGCACCTTGTCCACCGCCTTGGTTTGGGTGTTGGAGAATACCCCACCTATCACGATGGTTTCACCATCATTGACCAGTACCTTGGCGTTTACCTCGTTCTTGTTGATCGGCGGCACACCGTTCAGTGCGTTGGCGAAGTCCGGTGCGTCCTTGGTGACCTTCACCTCCATGATGATGCGGTTGTCCGGCGTGATCTGCGGAGTGACTTCCAGGGACAGGGCCGCTTCCTTGAAGGACGTACTGGTGGCGCCGCTGGAGCTGGCTTCCTGGTAGGGCACTTCCTGACCCTTGAGGATCTTCGCGGTTTCCTTGTCGGAGGTGACCACCTTCGGCTGCGATACGATTTCGCCGTTGCCGGTCTTCTCCATCGCCGACAGCTCGAGGTCGAGGATGGTGTTGTCGGTGATAAAGCCGATACCAATGCTGGACGTCGCGTTGTCGGCGCCGAGATCGACGAAGGGAGCATTGGCCAAGTTGACGTTACCCGCCTGTCCGGCAGCCGGACGACCAGCGCCGCCGCCACCGATGACGAAGTTGTTGTCGCCGATGCTCGCACCACGCCAGTTCACGCCCAGAGCCTTGTCGTAGTCCACGTTGGCTTCGACGATGCGGGCTTCGATCATTACCTGGCGAACCGGGATATCCAGCTGAGTAACGATACGACGCAGCTCCTCCAGCTTAACTTCGGTCTGGTAGGCGATGATGCTGTTGGTACGGTCATCCACCGTAATGGAGCCGCGCTCGTCGGCACCTGCAGCAGCGGGATCGCCACTGGTCACGGACTGGAACAGCTTGGCGATGTCGGCAGCCTTGGCGTAGTTCACCTGGATCAGCTCACGACGCAACGGTGCCAGTTCGGCGATCTGCTTCTGCGATTCCAGTTCCTGGCGTTCGCGGGCGGCGATCTCGTCAGCCGGCGCAACCAGCAGGACGTTACCCACTTTGCGCTTGTCCAGACCCTTGGTCTTCAGAACCAGATCCAGCGCCTGGTCCCAGGGCACGTTCTGCAGGCGCAGGGTGATGTTGCCTTGTACGGTATCCGAGGCCACCAGGTTGAGGTCAGTGAAGTCAGCGATCAGTTGCAGCACCGAGCGCACATCGATGTCCTGGAAGTTCAACGACAGCTTCTCGCCGGAATAGGCGAAGCGCTCAGTCTTGCGCTTCTCCACATCTTCCTGGGTCAGCGGCTTGATGCTGACGGTCAGCTTGTTGTCGGTCTGATAGGCCAGGTAGTCGTAATAGCCGGTGGGCTCGATGCTGATGCTGGCGTCGTTGCCGGAACCTGCGGCGCTGACGAACTGCACGGGAGTAGCGAAGTCCTTCACGTCCAGGCGAACGCGCAGCGGCTCAGGCAGCTGGGTCTTGGGGAAGGCCAAGCGGATCTTGCCGCCCTGCTCCTGGATGTCCGGGCTGACGCTGGGATCGGACAGGGTGATCACTACATTGCCTTCACCCTGATCGCCACGCTGGAAGTCGATATTCTCGATGGCCCTTCCGGCGCGGGCGTAACTTTTGACCGGCTGCGAGGCGGCCAGGGACGCGGCGGCCGGGGCGGGCGCCGGGGCAGCAGCAACCGGACGCGGAGCTGCCGGAGCCGAAGCGGAATCCCCAACCAGCACATAGAGGTTTCGGCCATCCACGCGAGTGCTGTAGGGCACGAGCGTGGACAAGTTGATGATCAGGCGAGTGCGGTCCTTGGCTTCCACCACGGTCACGCTACGGGCATTGCCCACGCCCAACTCTCGATTCTTCGAACCCAGCTTGTTGGATACGCCCGGCAGGTCCAGGGCAATGCGAGCTGGCTGCTCGATGGTGTAGCCGCGAGGAGCTACCACCGGCTCGTCAAAGGCCAATTTGAGTTCAACCCTGTCGCCTGGCAGGGCCGCAACATCCAGCCCCTGCAGGTTCGCCGCCAGCAGCGCAGGTGACATCAGGGCGGCCAATAGCGTGATACCAAGGCGCGATAGCGAGCTTTTCATCATCTGGTTCCGTTGTGCAGACCGGTAGTTATTCTTCATCGGTGGTTAACCTCGCCCTCAAGAGCGCTCCCTGAGCGCGAGACTCCGCGGACGCTCCAGCCATCCGCCCTCCCCGTCCGGGACAATCTCGATCACGTCGACCTTGGACTCGTCGATGCCGACGACCTTGCCATGGTTGCGCCCCAGATAGTCCCCCACCTTGACCCGATGCACCCCTCCAGCGCCACTGATCAAGGCAAAGCTCCCCGCGCCATTGGACAGGGTTCCCACCATTTGGAAGGACTCGATATTGAACCCTTCGAGGAACTGTTTGACCCGAGTTTCATCCGGGTGAATATCCTTCGAACCCTTCTGCTGCTTGGCCAGATCGATCTTGATTGGCGGCTGGAAGGGACTGCGCAGGGCGGCAGCGCTATAGGTGAATGCCTCATAGGGCTGGAATTTCGGCAAGGGTTCGATGGAGCCCTTGGGGCGAGCGCGAACTTCATCCATGTAGGTTTGAAGATCGCCAAAGTCGTTGCCGACACCGCAGCCGGAAAGGCCGGCCAGCATCAGGGCACAGAGCGCCAGACGGGCACGAGGACTACTCATTTCTGCAGCCCCTTGTCGTTATAACGGTAGGTCTTGGCCAGGATCGACATACGCAGCTTGGAACCGCTGTCATTAGCGAGCGGTTTGATCTCGAAATCATGCAACGTCACGATTCGCGGCAAGCTGGCAACGCCACTGACGAAGGTGGCCAGGTCGTGATAGCCGCCCACTACCGAAATCTGGATCGGCAGCTCGATATAGAACTGCTGCGCCACTTCCGGCAGAAGCTTGATCTCTTCGAATTCGAGACCGCTACCCAGCCCGGTGCGGGTGATGTCTTCCAGCAAACCCGGAACCTCGGTATCACTGGGCAGTTGACGCAATAGCGCACCGAAGGAGGTCTCCATCTCCTTCATCTGCTCCTTGTAAGCTTCGAGGTTCGCAGCCTGGAACGCCTTCGCGGCAAACTGTTCCTTCAGGGTCGCCTCTTCGGCTCGCTTCGAGTCCAGCTGGAGTTCGAGATCCTTGAGATGGAAGTTGTATCCCAGCGCCAGCACGAGGATCAGCAACAACACGCAGGTGATGACCTTGACCGCAATGGGCCAGGAACCGAGGTTGTTGACGTCTAGGTCAGCAAGGTCAATCTTGCGCAGGCTTTCAAGGGAGTCGGAGAAACTCATTTCGCGGCTCCTTTAGTGGCGGCAGCGTTCTTGCCGTTCTGCTCTTCGGAACCGGGCTGGGTCTGCTGCACGGTCAGCTGGAATACGTTGGCCTGATCGACGGCCCCTGCGGTTACCGCCTTGACCTCGGTGAGGTTGGGCGATGCCAGCCACTCCGAGGCATCCAGGTTGCGCATGAGGTTGGAAACCCGGTTGTTCGACTCGGCGGCACCTACGATGGCGATGCTCTTGCCAGCCATTTTGACGCCGGTGAAGAAGACGCCATCCGGCAGCGTACGCACCAGCTGATCAAATACACGCCCGATGATCGGCCTATTGCCCTGCAGGTCCTGGATGATCTTCATGCGCTCGAGAAGCTGCTGACGACGCGTTTTCAGCTCGCTGATTTCCTTGATCCTGGCATCCAGGACAGCAATTTCCTTGCGAACGAAGTCATTGCGCGCCTGCTGGTTCTCGATGGCGCTATTCAAGTACTGGTCACCCAGGAACACTGCCCCGGCGCCCAAGGCCAGTACGACGCCCATTGCCACCAGGAAGCGCTGCTTGCGCTCCTCACGAAGTTGCTCGCGCCAGGGGAGTAGGTTGATGCGCGCCATCAGTCGAAACTCCTCATCGCCAAGCCGCAAGCAATCATCAAGGCAGGCGCATCGCTAGCCAGTGCGCCAGCATTGACCTTGCTGCTCAGTGCCATGTCAGCGAAGGGATTGGCAACCAGGGTCGGTGTACCGATCTTCTGCTGGATCAAGCGATCGAGATCCGGGATCGAAGCCGTGCCGCCCGCCAGGAGGATGTAGTCCACATCATTGAACTGGCCGGCAGCGAAGAAGAACTGCAGCGAGCGGGAAACCTGCTGGACGACAGCATCCTTGAACGGCTGCAGAACCTCGCTGTCGTAGTCATCCGGAAGACCGCCCTGCTTCTTGGCGAGACCAGCTTCCTCAACCGAAAGGCCATAGCGACGCTGGATCTCCTCGGTCAGCTGACGACCACCGAAGAGCTGTTCGCGGGTGTAGATGGTGCGACCGTTGTGCAGCACGCTGAGGGTCGTCATGGTCGCACCGATGTCGACGACGGCGACGGTCAGTTCGTCATGGGCATCGCCCAACTGAGCCGAAAGCAGCGAATAGGCCCGTTCCAGGGCGTAGGCCTCGACGTCAACCACCTTGGCGGAAAGTCCTGCCAGGGCGAGTGCGGCCTCGCGCACCTCGACGTTCTCCTTTCGGCAGGCCGCGAGCAGCACATCGACCCGCTCCGGGTTACGTGCCGACGCACCCTGCACCTCGAAGTCGATGGCAACTTCTTCCAACGGATATGGAATGTACTGGTCGGCCTCGATCTTCAGCTGGTTCTCCAGATCGTCTTCGGAGAGTCCCGCTTCCATTTCGATGGTCTTGGTGATCACGGCCGAACCGGCCACGGCCACTGCCGCGACCTTGACGCCGGTTCGCGCCTTGCTGACTACTCGGGAAAGTGCCTGCCCGACGCCCTCCAGCTCCGCGATGTTCTTTTCGACAACCGCGTTTGGCGGGAGCGGCTCGACGGCGTAGGACTCCACTTTGAAGCGGCTTCCCGAGCGACTCAATTCAAGGAGCTTGACTGAGGTCGAGCTGATGTCGATCCCCAACAGCGAATTCGCTTTCTTATTGAAGAGCCCTAGCACGACCGATTTCCTATCAGCGTCCGAGACTTACGGACGATTTATGTTTTTCCACATTAAATAGCAGTCTTGACAGAAGCGCAAATGGCTCCCCCGGAAAAAAAACGCTTATAATGTGATCGGCTTTTGCCTTTTATGATTACCTTCCGCTTAACTCATTCTTTTGCCTGGAAATCCACAAGCCTTGATGCGCCTGCTGAAGTTATTCTGGTGGTCTTTCGTTGCCGTCTTCTGTGGCCTGCTGCTCAGTTTCAGCGGCGCCTACCTCTATCTTAGCCCCAGCCTTCCATCGGTCGACTCGCTGCGTCGAATCCAGCTCCAGATCCCGCTGCGCGTCTACAGCAGCGATGGCAAACTAATCGCAGAATTCGGCGAAATGCGCCGCTCTCCGGTCCGTTTCGCCGACATTCCGCCGGACTTCATCCAGGCCCTACTGGCCGCCGAGGACGACAATTTTGCCAACCATTATGGCGTCGACCTCACCAGCCTGATGCGCGCTGCCACGCAATTATTGAAGACCGGCCACATCCAGACGGGCGGTAGCACCATCACCATGCAGGTGGCGAAAAACTACTTCCTCACCAGCGAAAGAAGTTTCTCCCGCAAGATCAATGAAATATTGCTGGCACTGCAAATAGAGCGGGAACTCAGCAAAGACGAAATTCTTGAACTTTATGTGAACAAGATCTACCTCGGTAACCGCGCATACGGTATCGAGGCTGCCGCACAGGTCTATTACGGCAAGTCGATTCGTGAAATCAGTCTGGCCCAAATGGCCATGATTGCCGGCCTGCCCAAGGCTCCGTCTCGCTTCAATCCGCTGGTCAATCCGACTCGCAGCAAAGAGCGGCGCGACTGGATTCTCGGCCGCATGTACAAGCTGGGCCGAATCGATCAGGCCCGCTACCAGCAAGCGATCAACGAACCGATCGATGCCAGCTACCACGTCCCCACCCCGGAACTGGCTGCCCCCTACATCGCCGAGATGGCCCGTGCCGAAATGGTCGGCCGCTATGGCAGCGACGCCTACACCGAAGGTTTCCGCGTCACCACGACAGTACCCAGCGATCTCCAGCAGGCAGCCAATACCTCGCTGCGCGAGGGCCTGATCGAGTACGACCAGCGCCACGGCTATCGCGGCCCGGAAACCCGCTTGCCCGGCATGACCAAGGAAACCTGGCTGCAGGAACTGGCCAAGCAGAAATCCCTTGGCGGCCTGGAGCCGGCCATCGTCACCCAGGTCGAAAAGAGCGGCATCCTGGTCCTGACCCGCAGCGGCCAGGAAGAGGCGGTTAGCTGGGACAGCATGAAATGGGCCCGCCCGTTCCTGAACACCAACAGCCTGGGCCCACGCCCGCAGCAGCCAGCCGATGTGAGCCAAGTCGGTGACCTGGTCCGCGTGCAGCGTCAGGCCGACGGCAGCCTGCGCTTCGTCCAATTGCCGGCCGCCCAGAGCGCCCTGGTCTCCCTGGACCCGCAGGATGGCGCCATTCGCGCATTGGTAGGCGGCTTCTCATTCGAGCAAAGCAATTACAACCGCGCGGCCCAGGCCAAGCGCCAACCGGGGTCCAGCTTCAAGCCCTTCCTCTATGCCGCCGCCCTGGATAACGGCTTCACCGCCGCCAGCTTGGTGAACGACGCCCCCATCGTCTTCCAGGAAGCCGGCATGGAAGAAGCCTGGCGCCCGAAGAACGACAACAACACTTTCCTTGGCCCGATTCGCCTGCGTGAAGCCCTGTACAAGTCGCGCAACCTGGTATCGATTCGCGTGCTGCAAGCCATCGGTATCGACTACGCACTGAATTACGTCAGCCGCTTCGGCTTCAACAAGGACGACCTGCCGCGCAACCTGTCCCTGGCGCTCGGCACCGCCAACCTCACTCCGCTGGAAATCGCCGGCGGCTGGAGCACCTTCGCCAACGGCGGCTACAAGGTTCAGCCCTATCTGATCGAGCGCATCGAAAGCCGCGACGGGAAAACCCTGTTCGTCGCCAATCCGCCACGAGTTCCGGCAACCGAGGCGCAGTCCAACGAAATCGCGCAAAGCAGCGGCGCACCGGATACCCTGCTCGCCTCCACCGACGCCTCGGCACCCCAGAGCCAGACGCCAGCGGTCGCCGAACGCATCGTCGATCCGCGCACGACCTACATCCTCAACAGCATGCTGCAGGACGTGATCAAGCGCGGTACTGGTCGCCGGGCACTGTCCATGGGACGTAGCGACATCGCCGGCAAGACCGGTACCACCAACGAGTCGAAGGACAGTTGGTTCTCTGGCTACAACGCCGACTACGTCACCACTGTCTGGGTCGGCTTCGACCAGCCGGAAAGCCTGGGTCGCCACGAGTATGGCGGCACCGTCGCGCTCCCTATCTGGATGAACTACATGGGCGCTGCGCTCAAGGACAAGCCCGCTCACGTCCAGCCGGAGCCTGCCGGACTGCTGACACTGCGTATCGACCCGCTGAGTGGCCGCGCCGCCAGCCCGGGAACACCAGATGCATTCTTCGAGCTGTTCAAGAGCGAGGACACGCCTCCACCCATGAGCGAGCTGGAGCCAGGCCTGGCCATTCCCGGCAGCCCGCTGCCGGCCGACGAGGCCGCCCCCATCGATCTGTTCTGAGGAACAGGCGCCCAAAATGAAAAAGCCCCGCGATTGCGGGGCTTTTTCATTGCGTCTCGGCTTAGCCGTTGAACACTTCGTCCACCGACTTCAGCGGATAGTGCTTCGGATACGGCAGGGTAGCCACGCCGGATTCGATGGCAGCCTTGGCCACTGCATCGGATACGACGGTGATCAGGCGCTTGTCCATGGGCTTCGGAATGATGTACTCACGACCGAATTCCAGGGAAGCCACACCGTAGGCGTCGCAGACGTCCTTCGGTACCGGCAGCTTGGCCAGATCGCGCAGGGCCACGGCAGCAGCGATCTTCATTTCTTCGTTGATGCGGGTGGCGCGTACGTCCAGGGCACCGCGGAAGATGAAGGGGAAGCCCAGCACGTTGTTGACCTGGTTCGGGTAGTCGGAACG
Organism: Pseudomonas sp. BN515; assembly: GCF_029873155.1. NCBI lineage: Bacteria > Pseudomonadati > Pseudomonadota > Gammaproteobacteria > Pseudomonadales > Pseudomonadaceae > Pseudomonas > Pseudomonas sp. BN515. The sequence goes on from NZ_SSOH01000093.1 coordinate 239,895, forward strand.
ACCGGTGGCCATGATCACGTCGCTGCGGGTCTCGTGCGCCAGTTCCGGCTTGATTTCCGGATCCGGGTTGGAGCAGGCGAACACAATCGGGTTGGGCGCCATGCGATTGAGGTCTTCCGGGCTCAGCAGGTTGGCACCGGACAAGCCTACGAACACGTCCGCACCGTCGAGGGCCTCGGACAGGGTGCGCTTGTCAGTCTCGTGAGCGAACACGGCCTTGTACTGGTTCAGGTCGTCACGACCGGCATGGATCACGCCCTTGCGGTCGATCATGAAGATGTTCTCGACCTTGGCGCCCATGCTCACCAGCAGCTTCATGCAGGAAATGGCAGCTGCGCCGGCGCCGAGGCAGACGATCTTGGCTTCGGCCAGGGATTTGCCAGCGATTTCCAGGGCGTTGAGCATGCCGGCGGCAGTCACGATAGCGGTGCCATGCTGGTCATCGTGGAAGACCGGGATGTCGCACTGTTCGATCAGGGTGCGCTCGATCTCGAAGCACTCGGGTGCCTTGATGTCTTCGAGGTTGATACCACCGAAGGTGATGGAAATGCGCTTGACGGTGTCGATGAAGGCCTGCGGGCTCTCAGCATCCACTTCGATGTCGAATACGTCGATGCCGGCGAAACGCTTGAACAGCACGCCCTTGCCTTCCATTACCGGCTTGGAAGCCAGTGGGCCGAGGTTGCCCAGGCCAAGGATCGCGGTGCCGTCGGAAATAACCGCTACCAGGTTGCCCTTGCCGGTGTACTTGAAGGCCAGTTCCGGATCACGCGCGATTTCGCGCACCGGCTCGGCGACGCCCGGGCTGTAGGCCAGCGACAGGTCGCGGGCGGTGGCGGTCGGCTTGGTCAGCTCGACGCTAAGTTTCCCGGGGCGGGGCTGGGCATGGTATTCGAGAGCGGCCGTTTTCAGATCAGACATTTTGGCATTTCCGCTTTTTGCTTGTGACAGACGTGACGGGCGAGCATACGCAAGATACATGGGGCTAACAAGACCGTTCAGTCACCCGGCGTCAACCCCTCTAACGTACGACTTTTAGCCAATCTCCGGGCTTTGGCTCGCCGATTGGATACAAATTATTCAACAATCGGATACGATTTTCCAGATCCGCTTGCGTACCCGGCAATTTGCTCTCCCGGGCCAGGCTGGCGACCGTCTGGCCGGACTTCGCCTGGATCAGGTGCAGGCGCAACGGCTGGGCCAAGGCCAGTTCCTCCTTCTTCATCGGACGGAAGCTACGGATCACCGAGAGGAACTTGTCGTCCTCACTTTCCAGGGATGCCCCATTGCGAATCGCACCGACGAACAGATAAGCCTTGTCGTCCTTATAGATGGCCGCCACCCGGCGCGCCGGTTTTCCCGGCAGTACCGCAGTGGCGCCTTGCAGCCCAGCTTGCTGCAGGGACTCTTCCATGGTCAGCCGCTGGCCACCCGCCTTCTGCCGCAGATAGTCCGCCGGAGCCAGGTTCGGCTTGCGCCCATCCAGAGTCATGGCGATGAAGGCCTGCTGGTTGGCGCTGTGGGTAATCACTGCATCAGGGCGATTGACCATCCCCCAGCCATCGGGGAAGTGCAGGGTGAAATCCAGTCCGGCATGGTAGAAGTCCTGACCCCGGCGCACCCCGGTCTCAGCCGAGTCACCGAAGGGCAGCCCCTCCAGATGCTTGAGGAAGACTTCCCGGTTCACCACCTGATTGCCGCCAGCCAGCGTCTTCGCTGGGCCGACCACCTGCTGCAGCCGCGTGTCGTTATCCGGGTGGGTATCGAAGACGCCGTGGTAGCCCGACGGCGCCTCCGTCTGCCCCTTGCGACGAGCCTGGTCGCGGGCGAATTCTTCCTGGTTTTTCAGCACTTTCACTACTTCGATCATGGCCTGCGGGTCATAGCCGCTGCGCGCCAGGTACTGGGCACCCAGACCGTCCGCCTCCAGCTCCATGTCACGCCCGTAGCCGCGCACGAAGGCAGTGCCCAGTACGTTGGTCAGGTCGCCTGCTGCCCCAACGCCTGTGCCGATGGCGACCGCCTGCCCCAGGATGTTCCAAGCAGTGGACTGGCTCTGCTGCTGCACGCTGTGGCGCGCGGTGACGTGACCCACCTCGTGCCCCAGCACCGCAGCGAGTTCTGCTTCCGAGTTCAGGTAGGCCAGCAGGCCGCGATGGATATAGATGTAGCCGCCTGGCAGGGCAAAGGCGTTGATGTCCGGCGAGTCGACCACAGTGAAGTGGTAGGGAATATTGCTGCGATGACTGTGGCTGGCAACGCGCTGCCCCACTTCCTGCACATAGGCCTGCAGTTTTTCATCCGCATAGCGCGGGTTCTGCTTGGCGATTTCCTGGTTGTACTGGCGACCGAGATCCAGCTCCTGCCGCTCGCTCATCATCACGAAGTTGGCCTTGCCGGTCGCGGGGTTCACCGCGCAACCGGCCAGCAGGGAAGAACCGAACAGCAGCGCCAAGACGAGCGCAGGGGATCTCATCGAATCACCTCAAGCATTCCATTGTGGGTAAGGGGGAGCATCCAGCGGGGATTCTTCGTATTTACGCCGCCCCTGCGTGCACGGTCAATTACCCAGCCTCGCGCCTCTATTCGTCGCCCCTCCAGACGCTGCAATCCGGCAGCATCGAATTGGCGCAGTTGCTTCAACTCGACGCGCAAAACCAGGGGCCCGTCCAGCTGCAGCCAGACTCCGCCACGGTTGCGCTCGACCTTGGCAACGCGCCCTTGCACCAGGGCAAAGCCACCCCGGCGCAGCTGCCACGGCGACTGCAATGGCGGCCGGCGCCAAAGCCCCCGCCCAGCGCGACGCGCTTCCCGCTCCGCAGCAGCATGGCACCCGCTGAGCGCGGCGTTGGGCGCAATGGCAATGTGAAACGCCAATCCTTCGGCGAGCAAGCGCTCTTCGAGGTTGCTCCCGCCGCTGTCATAAAGGTGAGCCAGGGTGCGACCGTAGCGGTCTTTCGGCTCGCGACCGAGACGCAGTCCGACGCGCCCGCCACTGGCTTTCACCAGCTCGGCAAGACGTCGGTGCGCCGCTACGGCGTAGGGTTCATCCGACCGCCCCTTGCGAGCCAACTCAGGCGCGTTCAGACCAATCAGACGGACGCTTCGCCCATCGACCAGACGCAAGGTGTCGCCATCGACGACTTTTCGGACTTTGAAGGTAGGAAGATTGCCCGGAAGCGGGCAGGCGGCATGAAGGGAGAAACTCAGAAGCCAGAAAAAGAAAAAGGCGCCTGTCAGAGGCGCCTTTCTCGTCAGCGGGGACTTGGCCATCAGGCCTTCCCGGGCTGTGTCGGCTCTTACTTGGCGCCGAACACGCCGAAACGCTGCTTGAAGCGATCGATACGGCCGCCGGTGTCCAGGACCTTCTGCTTGCCGGTGTAGAACGGGTGGCACTCGGAGCATACGTCGAGGCTGATGTTCTTGCCGAGGGTGGAGCGGGTCTTGATGACGTTGCCGCAGCTGCAGGTAGCTTCGATCGCTACGTACTCGGGATGGATTTCCGGTTTCATTGCTTGATCCTCAGGTCTGGCGTGCCGCCACCCGACCCTATGTCGAGTACCGCACGGAAACAGGCGGCGGATGATACCAGAGTGAGTGTGCGTTGCAACCTGCCGGCCGCGCCGGCTGTCGCGCTGCGCCATGCTAAGATCGCGCCTTTTCCGACAGGATCGCCGCTTGCCTGACGCCCCCATCTTGCGCCTCGCGCTGCCCTCCCCGCTGCGCCGCCTGTTCGACTACCGTGCGCCTGCCGGTGTGCCTCACGCCGCCCTGCAGCCGGGAGTTCGCCTGCGTGTGCCGTTCGGCCGACGCGAGATCATCGGCGTACTCGTGGAAGTGACGGACAAGAGCGAAGTGCCTGCGGACAAGCTCAAACCGGCACTGGAACTGCTGGATAGCCGCCCGCCACTCCCACCGTCGCTATTCAAGCTCTGCCTGTGGACCGCCCAGTACTACCAGCACAGCCTCGGTGACACCCTGAGCTGGGCACTGCCGGTGCTGCTGCGCCAGGGCGAACCGGCGGAGGCCCGGCAGGAGCGATTCTGGCACGCTGCACCCGGCGCCAGCCTCGACGACCCGCGCCTGGCCCGCGCACCGCGCCAGCGCCAGGCCCTGGCCACCCTGGCGCAGCATCCCCACGGCGTGGCGCACCAGTTGCTCAGCCAACTGCAACTGAACAAGGACAGCCTCGACATCCTCCTGGAAAAGGGCCTGGCCCGCGTCGAAGTGCGCCGCCACGCCCCCAGCGACCGCCACGGCCCATTGCTGGCCCAGCCGGAGCTGCCGCTCAACCCCGAGCAGCGTGCCGCCTTCGACGCGGTGCATGCCTCCTTCGGCAGCTTCAATGCCCTGCTCCTGGCCGGCGTCACCGGCAGCGGCAAGACCGAGGTCTATCTGCAGCTGATCCGTCAGACGCTCGAAGCCGGCAAACAGGCCCTGGTATTGATCCCCGAGATCAACCTCGGTCCGCAGACCCTGGAGCGCTTCTCCCGCCGCTTCAATGCGCGGATCGCCCTGCTCCACTCGGCGGTGAACGACCGCGATCGCCTGGACGCCTGGTTGGCCGCCCGTGATGGCGAGGCCGACATCGTCATCGGCACCCGCTCGGCGCTCTTCACGCCGCTGAAGAATCCGGGGCTGATCATCATCGACGAGGAACACGACGCTTCTTATAAGCAGCAGGAAGGCCTGCGCTACCACGCCCGCGACCTGGCCCTGGTACGCGCCCGCCAGGAGAACATCCCGATCCTGCTGGGCTCGGCCACACCCTCGCTGGAAAGCCTGCAGAATGCCCACGCCGGCCGCTACGGCCTGCTACGCCTGACCCAGCGTGCCGGCGGCGCCAAGCAACCGCGCTTCCTGCGCCTGGATGTGAAAAGCCTGCCGCTGGACTCCGGCATCTCCATGCCGCTGCAACAAGCCATCGCCCAGACCCTGGCGGCGGGCCAACAGGTGCTGGTTTTCCTCAACCGCCGCGGCTTCGCGCCGACCCTGCTGTGCCATGACTGCGGCTGGATCAGCCAGTGCCCGCGCTGCGACGCGCGCATGACCCTGCACCAGCGCTTCAACGAGCTGCGCTGCCACCATTGCGGCCACACCCAGCGCCAGCCAGCCTGCTGCCCAGACTGCAACCGGGTCGACCTGCGGCCAGTGGGTGCCGGCACCGAGCGCGCCGAAGAACGCCTGGCGATCCTGTTTCCGAAGACGCAGGTCCTGCGTATCGACCGCGACAGCACCTCACGCAAGGACGCCATGGACAAGCTGTTCGCCACCATCCAGCGCGGCGAGCCCTGTATCCTGGTCGGCACCCAGATGCTCGCCAAGGGGCACCACTTCCCCCGCGTGACCCTGGTGGCCATCCTCGATGCCGACGGCGGCCTGTTCTCCGCCGACTTCCGCGCCAGCGAGCGCATGGCCCAGCTCATCGTCCAGGTCGCGGGCCGGGCCGGGCGGGCCGAGGAGCCGGGCAAAGTGATCATCCAGACCCACCTGGCCGAGCATCCTCTGCTGGTGCAGCTCACCGAGCAGGGCTACTTCGCCTTTGCCGATCAGGCCCTTTCCGAGCGGCGCGCCGCCGGCCTGCCGCCCTTCGCCCACCTGGCCCTGCTGCGTGCGGAAGCGCACAAGCCGGGGCAGGCGGAAGACTTCCTCGACAGCGCCTGCAACGAAGCCGAACAGCAACTGGCCGAAATGGGCGTCAACGGCGTCGAGTTACTGGGACCGGTCCCCGCCCCCATGGAACGCCGCGCCGGTCGCTATCGAGCGCAGCTTCTATTGCAGGCCAACGCCCGCGCGCCCCTGCACCGCCTGCTGACGCCCTGGAGCCAGGCGCTGGAGCAGTTGCCCGGGGGTCGCGCGGTGCGCTGGTCGCTGGATGTCGATCCGATCGACCTGTTCTGACCAGAGCCGCCCAGCCGATATCACAGAAAGTCCCTTGCAGCTCACCGCTTAAAACTTGAAGCTGCAGCCGCAGCCCGCCGATAATGCACAGTTTTCAACCAGCGCCAGCCCTCCCCAGGGCGGCCGGAAGAGCAGAAGATGAAAGACACCATTCGCCAGCTGATCCAGCAAGCCCTGACCCGTCTCGCCAGCGAGGGCGTGCTGCCCGAGGGCCTCAGCCCGGCCATCCAGGTGGAAAACACCAAGGACAAGAGCCACGGCGACTTCGCCAGCAACATCGCCATGATGCTGGCCAAACCTGCCGGCATGAAGCCGCGCGACCTGGCCGAGAAGCTCATTGCCGCCCTGCCCCAGGACGAGCAGGTGGCCAAGGTGGAAATCGCCGGCCCCGGCTTCCTCAACTTCTTCCAGAACACCCAGGCCCTGGCCCAGCGCCTGGAAGCCGCGCTGGCCGACGCTCAGCTCGGTGTGCGCAAGAACGGCCCGCAACAGCGCGTCGTCATCGACCTGTCGGCACCGAACCTGGCCAAGGAAATGCACGTCGGCCACCTGCGCTCCACCATCATCGGTGACGGCGTGGCCCGCGTACTGGAGTTCCTCGGCGACACCGTGATCCGCCAGAACCACGTGGGCGACTGGGGCACCCAGTTCGGCATGCTGCTGGCCTACATGCAGGAACAGCCGGTCGGCAGCGACGCCGAACTGTCCGACCTGGAATCCTTCTATCGCGCCGCCAAGAAGCGTTTCGACGAATCCGCCGAATTCGCCGACCGCGCCCGCGAGCTGGTGGTCAAGCTGCAGGCAGGCGATCCCGACTGCCTGAAGTTGTGGACCCGCTTCAACGACATCTCCCTGAGCCACTGCCAGGCCGTGTACGACCGCCTGGGCGTGAAGCTCACCATGGCCGACGTGAAGGGCGAAAGCGCCTATAACGACGACCTGGCCAACGTGATCACCGACCTGCGCGCCAAGGGCCTGCTCACCGAAAGCGACGGCGCCCTGTGCGTGTTCATGGACGAGTTCAAGAACGCCGAAGGCAACCCCCTGCCGCTGATCGTGCAGAAAGCCGGTGGCGGTTACCTCTACGCCACCACCGATCTGGCCGCCACCCGCTACCGCGCCAATGTGCTCAAGGCTGATCGCGCGCTGTACTTCGTCGACCAGCGCCAGGCCCTGCACTTCCAGATGGTGTTCGCCGCCGCGCGCCTGGCCGGCTTCGTACCGCCGAGCTTCGAAATGGAGCACATGGGCTTCGGCACCATGAACGGCGCTGACGGCAAGCCCTTCAAGACCCGCGACGGCGGCACCGTGAAGCTGATCGACCTGCTGGACGAAGCCGAACAGCGCGCCTACGACCTGGTGAAGGGCAAGAACCCCGAGCTGGATGAGGCCGAACTGCGCCAGATCGCCCGCGCCGTGGGCATCGGTGCGGTGAAGTACGCGGACCTGTCCAAGCACCGCACCAGCGACTACAGCTTCAACTTCGAGCTGATGCTGAGCTTCGAAGGCAACACCGCGCCCTACCTGCTCTACGCCTACACCCGCGTGGCCAGCGTGTTCCGCAAGCTTGGCAAGGACTTCTCCGAGATCGACGGCCAGATCATCCTTGCCGCCGAGCAGGAGCAGGCCCTGGCCGCCAAGCTGGCGCAATTCGCCGACACCCTGGGCAACGTGGCCGAGAAGGGCGTTCCGCACATCCTCTGTGCCTACCTCTATGATCTGGCCGGCCTGTTCTCCAGCTTCTACGAGAACTGCCCGATCCTCGCTGCCGAGGACCAGGCCACCCAGCAGAGCCGCCTGCGCCTCGCCGCGCTGACCGGCCGCACCCTCAAGCAAGGCCTGGAGCTGCTCGGCCTGCAAACCCTGGAACGCATGTAACGGACTATGGCGAAGAAAAAACCTGCACCCAAGCGCGGGGCCAGCCGCTACCAGGCGCCGGCCAAGAAACCGGTGCCCGGCTGGGTCTGGTTGGCCATCGGACTGGTTATCGGTGGCTTTGTGGTGTTCCTCAACCAGCTCGAGCCCGGCCGCGAAGAAGTGCGCCGGACCAAGCCCGAGCAGGCCGCGAACGGTAGCGCCGGCGGCAAGGCCAGCAGTGATGCCGGCAAGGTCCAGGCCAAACCGGCGACACCGCCAGCCCAGGAACCGGCGAAACCGAAGTACGACTTCTACACCCTGCTGCCGGAGTCGGAAGTGATAGTGCCGCCGGAAGCCGTGCCCAAGGAGACGCCGGTCACGCCGCCTGCGCAGAAACCAGTCACCCCGGAAGAAGCCGCCAAGATCGACGCTGCGCGCGCCCAGGCCGCCCTCAACGGCGAAACCCCGCCGCCCGCGCCGCCGGTAGTGGCCAAGGCGCCGGTCACCAATCAGTTCTTCCTCCAGGCCGGTTCGTTCCGCAAGCGTGACGATGCCGACCGGGTGCGTGCACAGATCATCCTGCTCGGACAGAACGTCCAGGTGGAATCCGGCACCGTCCGCGAGGAAACCTGGTACCGCGTGCTGGTCGGCCCCTTCGCCAACCGCGAGCAACTCGCCTCGGCGCAGAAGCAGCTGGCCGGCAGCGGTTTCAGCAACCTGCTGTTACAGCAGCGCCAGAGCCGTTGAGCTGTTGATTACCGCGCCCGGTTGAAAAGCCGGGCAAGGCCCCCCATCTGAGTTTCCATTCGGGCATTTCCGCCCCGCTGCGTGGAGACTCTCCCCTTGACCACCATCGTTTCAGTCCGCCGCAACGGCAAAGTCGTCATGGGCGGCGACGGCCAGGTTTCCCTCGGCAACACCGTCATGAAGAGCAACGCCCGCAAGGTCCGTCGCCTCTACCACGGCCAGGTCCTGGCCGGCTTCGCCGGTGCCACCGCCGACGCCTTCACCCTGTTCGAACGCTTCGAAGGGCAGCTGGAAAAGCACCAGGGCCATCTCGTCCGCGCCGCCGTCGAACTGGCCAAGGACTGGCGTACCGACCGCTCCCTGAGCCGCCTGGAAGCCATGCTCGCCGTGGCCAACAAGGATGCCTCGCTGATCATCACCGGCAACGGTGACGTGGTCGAACCCGAGCACGGCCTGATCGCCATGGGCTCCGGCGGCGGTTTCGCCCAGGCCGCCGCCCTGGCGCTGCTGCAACACACCGAGCTGTCCGCCCGTGAAGTGGCCGAGACCGCCCTGAACATCGCCGGCTCCATCTGCGTGTTCACCAACCAGAACCTGACCATCGAGGAGCTGGACAGCGCCGAGTAAGGCCGCCGTCCCGCATTGGAGCAACATTCATGTCCATGACGCCCCGCGAAATCGTCCACGAACTCAACCGCCACATCGTTGGCCAGGACGACGCCAAGCGCGCCGTCGCCATCGCCCTGCGCAACCGCTGGCGCCGCATGCAACTGCCGGCCGAACTGCGCGCCGAGGTGACGCCTAAGAACATCCTGATGATCGGCCCGACCGGTGTCGGCAAGACCGAAATCGCCCGTCGCCTGGCGAAGCTCGCCAACGCGCCCTTCATCAAGGTCGAAGCCACCAAGTTCACTGAAGTGGGCTACGTCGGCCGCGACGTCGAATCCATCATCCGCGACCTGGCCGACGCCGCCGTGAAGATGATGCGCGAGCAGGAAATGCACCGCGTGCGCTACCGCGCCGAAGACGCCGCCGAGGAGCGCATCCTTGACGCTCTGCTGCCTCCAGCCCGTACCGGCTTCGGCGATGAGGCGCCGCGCGAGGACTCCAATACCCGTCAGCTGTTCCGCAAGCGCCTGCGCGAAGGCCAGCTGGACGACAAGGAAATCGACATCGAAGTAGCCGAATCCCCGGCTGGCGTGGAAATCATGGCCCCGCCCGGCATGGAGGAGATGACCAACCAGCTGCAGAACCTCTTCTCCAACCTCGGCAAGGGCAAGCGCAAGTCCCGCAAGCTGAAGGTCAAGGAAGCCATGAAGCTGGTTCGTGACGAAGAAGCCGCGCGCCTGGTCAACGAGGAAGAACTGAAGGCCGCCGCCCTGGAAGCGGTGGAGCAGAACGGCATCGTCTTCATCGACGAGATCGACAAGGTGGCCAAGCGCGGCAACGTCGGCGGCGCCGATGTCTCCCGCGAAGGCGTGCAGCGCGACCTGCTGCCGCTGATCGAAGGCTGCACCGTGAATACCAAGCTGGGCATGGTGAAGACTGACCACATCCTGTTCATCGCCTCTGGTGCCTTCCACCTGTCCAAGCCCAGCGACCTGGTGCCGGAACTGCAGGGCCGCCTGCCGATCCGCGTCGAGCTGAAGGCCCTGTCGCCGGAAGACTTCGAGCGCATCCTGACCGAGCCCCACGCCTCGCTGACCGAGCAGTACAGCGCACTGCTGAAGACCGAAGGCCTGAACATCGAGTTCGCCCAGGACGGCATCAAGCGCCTGGCCGAAATCGCCTGGCAGGTGAACGAGAAGACCGAGAACATCGGTGCCCGCCGCCTGCACACACTGATCGAGCGACTGCTGGAAGAAGTGTCCTTCAGCGCCGGCGACCTCGCCGCGCAGCACGACGAGAAGCCAATCCTCATCGACGCGGCCTACGTCAACGGCCACCTCGGTGAACTGGCCCAGGACGAAGACCTGTCGCGCTACATCCTCTGACAGGCGCACACTGGATACAGCCGGCAATTGCCGGCTGTATCCGTTTGGAGACCCCCGAAATGCGCATCCCCAGCGGTATCGAACTGCACAAGGCCTCCAGGACTCTGACCCTGAAGTACGGCCCGCAGGAAAACTACACCCTCTCCGCCGAGTTCCTGCGCGTGCACTCGCCTTCGGCAGAGGTGCAGGGCCACGGCAAGCCCATCCTCCAGTACGGCAAGCTGAACGTCGGCCTGACCAAACTCGAGCCGGCCGGCAACTATGCCCTGAAATTGACCTTCGACGATGGCCACGACAGCGGCCTGTTCACCTGGGACTACCTCTACCAGCTTGCCACCCGTCAGGAAGAGCTGTGGAACGATTATCTTCAGGAACTTGCAGCCGCCGGCCGCTCCCGCGACCCCAATGAATCAGTGGTGAAACTCATGCTCTGATGCGGTGCGGGCCGCGCTCCATCTCCGTGCTTACCGCCCAAGGTTAGGGCGCATTTTCTAATGCCTCGCGACATACTCACGTCGCAGCGTCCTCTCAGCGGTCGGCTTGCGCAAACTGACAAACTCAGGTAACCAATTTCTGGCAAGTTCCATGCATTTGGCATCGCCAGATACAGAGAAATACGCGAAGTTCGCTTCGCCTTCCCGGTAACCCGAGCGTGTCAGCGCACTGCTTCGCCAGGGCGCTGTTCGACTCAGGACAATGGAGCGTCGTAGATGAGCAACAAGAACAATGAAGACCTGCAGCGCCAAGCCTCGGATAACACCCTGAACCTCAATCCGGTGATAGGTATCCGTGGCAAGGATCTGCTGTCTTCAGCGCGGATGGTGCTGTTGCAAGCCATCAAGCAACCTTTCCACAGTGCAAAACACGTCGCTCATTTCGGCCTGGAACTGAAGAACGTGGTGCTCGGCCAATCCGGCCTGCAACCTGAAGCCGACGACCGCCGTTTCAGTGACCCGGCCTGGAGCCAGAACCCGCTGTACAAGCGCTACCTGCAGACCTACCTCGCCTGGCGCAAGGAACTGCACCAGTGGATCGAGCACAGCAATCTCTCCGAACAGGACACCAGCCGCGGTCATTTCGTCATCAACCTGATGACCGAGGCCATGGCGCCCACCAACAGCATGGCCAACCCGGCTGCGGTGAAGCGTTTCTTCGAAACCGGCGGCAAGAGCCTGCTGGACGGCCTTTCTCATCTGGCCAAGGACCTGGTGAACAACGGCGGCATGCCGAGCCAGGTGAACATGGACGCCTTCGAGGTCGGCCAGAACCTCGCCACCACCGAAGGCGCGGTGGTCTATCGCAATGACGTACTGGAGCTGATCCAGTTCAAGCCCATCACCGAAAGCGTGCACGAGCGCCCGCTGCTGGTGGTGCCGCCGCAGATCAACAAGTTCTACGTATTCGACCTGTCGCCGGAAAAGAGCCTGGCGCGCTTCTGCCTGCGCAACGGCCTGCAGACCTTCATCGTCAGCTGGCGCAACCCGACCAAGGCGCAACGCGAGTGGGGCCTGTCCACCTACATCGATGCCCTCAAGGAAACCATCGACGTCATCCTGAAGATCACCGGCGCCAAGGACCTCAACATCCTCGGCGCGTGCTCCGGCGGCATCACCACCGTCGCCCTGCTCGGCCACTATCAGGCGATCGGCGAGAACAAGGTCAACGCCTTCACCCAGATGGTCAGCGTGCTGGACTTCAACCTCGATACCCAGGTCGCCCTGTTCGCCGATGAGCAGACCCTTGAAGCCGCCAAGCGCCGCTCCTACCAGGCCGGCGTGCTGGAGGGCAAGGACATGGCCAAGGTGTTCGCCTGGATGCGCCCCAACGACCTGATCTGGAACTACTGGGTCAACAACTACCTGTTGGGCAACGAGCCGCCGGCCTTCGACATCCTCTACTGGAACAACGACACCACGCGCCTGCCTGCCGCGCTGCACGGCGAACTGGTGGAAATGTTCAAGACCAACCCGCTGACCCGTCCCAACGCACTGGAAGTCTGTGGCACCCCCATCGACCTCAAGCAGGTCACTTGCGACTTCTACTGCGTGGCCGGCACCACCGACCACATCACCCCCTGGGAAGCCTGCTACCGCTCGGCGCGGCTGCTGGGTGGCAAATGCGAGTTCGTGCTGTCCAACAGCGGCCACATCCAGAGCATCCTCAACCCGCCGGGCAACCCCAAGGCGCGCTTCTCCACCAGCAGTGAAATGCCGGCGGACCCGAAGGCCTGGCTGGATAACGCCACCAAGCATGCCGACTCCTGGTGGCTGCACTGGCAGCAATGGATGGCAGAACGCTCCGGCAAGACCAAGAAAGCCAACTTCACCCTGGGCAACAAGGCCTACCCGGCCGGTGAAGCCTCGCCCGGCACGTACGTGCACGAGCGATGAAAGACTGCGCCCTGCGCACCACTGCCCATGGCACCGGGATGTGCCCTGCGCGCCGCCGGCCATTGCCGGCGGTGCCAACCAGGCACTGCCTGGCGAATTCGGAAGCAGCCGCTGGCGGCTGCTTCCGGCTTTCTCTTCAATAGGGCTCCGCGCATGCCGCTACCTTTCGTATTCCGCACCATCGAGCTGGATGGCCAGACCATCCGAACCGCCGTCCGCCCCGGCCAGTCGCACATGACACCACTGCTGATCTTCAACGGCATCGGCGCGAACCTCGAACTGGTTTTTCCCTTCGTCCAGGCCCTGGACCCGGACCTGGAAGTGATCGCCTTCGACGTGCCCGGCGTCGGCGGTTCGTCCACTCCCAACGTGCCTTACCGTTTCTCCGGCCTGGCCAAGCTCGCTGCGCGCATGCTGGATTACCTGGACTACGGCCAGGTCAGCGCCATTGGCGTGTCCTGGGGCGGCGCCCTGGCCCAGCAGTTCGCCCATGACTACCCGGAGCGCTGCAAGAAACTGATCCTCGCCGCCACCTCGGCCGGTGCCGTCATGGTGCCCGGCAAGCCCAAGGTGCTCTGGCGCATGGCCAGTCCACGGCGCTACATCCAGCCGTCCTACGGCGTACATATTGCCCCGGACATCTACGGCGGCGCCTTCCGTCGCGATCCGGGCCTGGCCATGGCCCACGCCAGCAAGGTGCGTTCCTCCGGCAAGATGGGCTACTACTGGCAACTGTTCGCGGGGCTCGGCTGGACCAGCATCCACTGGCTGCATCGCATCCGCCAGCCGACCCTGGTGCTGGCCGGCGACGACGATCCGATCATCCCGCTGGTGAACATGCGCCTGCTCGCCTGGCGCATCCCCAACGCGGAACTCCACGTGATCGACGACGGTCACCTGTTCCTCGTGACCCGTGCCGAAACGGTGGCGCCGATCATCATGAAGTTCCTCGCCGAGGAGCGTCAGCGCGCGGTGATCCACCCCCAGGCCGTGCCGCTGCGCAGTAGCTGAGAACCTGCCGCTCCCTTGTGGGGCGGCCGCATGACACGCGAACCAGACCGGTGCGCGCTGTCATCAACTTGAATTTTGCTGGAGATAGTCTGGAATGCCCTTCGGGCTCCTGGTGGTACAAGCCTTGCTGTAGTCCTCCTGAACCACGGACCGAATACGGAGCGTTGCCCCATGCGAGAAAAACAAATCCCGGGCACCTTGCCGGTACCTGCCGCCTTCATGAATGCGCAGAACGCCATCGTGGGGCTTCGCGGCAAAGATCTGTTTTCCACGGTACGCAACCTGGCGCTGCAAGGACTGCGGCATCCGGTGCACAGTGCGCGACACATGCTCGCCTTCGGCGGCCAGGTCGGCCGCGTGCTGCTCGGTGATACCCTGCACCAGCCCAACCCACAGGACAGCCGCTTCGCCGACCCGTCCTGGCAGCACAACCCCTTCTACCGCCGCGGCTTGCAGGTCTACCTGGCCTGGCAGAAACAGCTCAGCACCTGGATCGACGAGAGCGACCTCAGCGACGATGACCGCGCCCGGGCCCGCTTCGTCCTGGCCCAGTTGAGCGACGCCCTCTCCCCCACCAACAGCCTGCTCAACCCACAGGCGGTGAAAGAGCTGTTCAACACCGGCGGCCTCAGCCTGGTGAAGGGCCTGGGCAACCTGGTGGATGACCTGCTGCACAACGACGGCATGCCCAGCCAGGTCAGCAAGCACGCCTTCGAGATCGGCCGTAACCTCGCCAACACCCCCGGTGCCGTGGTCTTCCGCAACGAGCTGCTGGAGCTGATCCAGTACAAGCCGATGAGCGAGAAGCAGTACCTGCGCCCCTTGCTGGTGGTGCCGCCGCAGATCAACAAGTACTACATCTTCGACCTTGCGCCGGATAAGAGCTTCGTCCAGTACGCCCTGAAGAACGGCCTGCAGGTGTTCATGGTGAGCTGGCGCAACCCCGATGCGCGGCATCGCGAATGGGGCCTCTCCACCTATGTGCAGGCCCTGGAAGAAGCCTTCGAAGCCTGCCGCGCCATCACTGGCAGCAAGGAGGTCAACCTGGTTGGCGCCTGCGCCGGCGGCCTCACCATCGCCGCCCTGCAGGGCCACTTGCAGTCGCGTCGGCAGCTGCGCAAGGTCACCAGCGCCACCTACCTGGTCAGCCTGCTGGACAGCCAGGTGGACAGCCCAGCCGTGCTCTTTGCCGATGAGCAGACCCTCGAAGCCGCCAAGCGCCGCTCGTACCAGGCCGGCGTGCTCGAAGGCAAGGACATGGCCAAGGTCTTCGCCTGGATGCGCCCGAACGACCTGGTGTGGAACTACTTCGTCAACAACTACCTGCTGGGTCGCGAACCCCCGGCCTTCGACATCCTCTACTGGAACAACGACAACACCCGCCTGCCCGCCGCGCTGCACGGCGACATGCTGGACTTCTTCAAGCACAACCCGCTGACCCGCAGCGGCGCCCTGGAAATCTGCGGTACGCCCATCGACCTGCAGAAGGTCACGGTGGACAGCTTCAGCGTGGCCGGCATCAACGACCACATCACCCCCTGGGACGCCGTCTACCGCTCGGCCCTGCTGCTGGGCGGCGACAGCCGTTTCGTGCTGTCCAACAGCGGCCATATCCAGAGCATTCTCAATCCGCCGGGCAATCCCAAGGCCAACTACTACGAGAACGGCAAGCTCACCTCCGACCCGCGCGCCTGGTACTACGACGCCAGGCACGTACAGGGCAGTTGGTGGGCGCAATGGCTGGGCTGGATCCAGGAGCGCTCCGGCGAGCAGCGGGAAACCATCACGGCCCTGGGCAACCAGGATTACCCCGCGATGGAAGCTGCTCCCGGCACTTACGTGCACGTGCGCTGACACCCCGGCGGCCGGCCCGGCGATTGCCCGGCCGGCCCTTCACCTCTTTACGGAAAGGCTGGCAGTACCCTGGATGAAGACCCGCGACCGCATCCTCGAATGCGCCCTTGAGCTGTTCAATCGCAACGGCGAACCCAACGTCACCACTCTGGAAATCGCCACCGAGCTGGGCATCAGCCCCGGTAACCTCTACTACCACTTCCACGGCAAGGAACCCCTGGTGATGGCGCTGTTCGAGCGTTTCCAGGAGGAACTGGCGCCGCTGCTCGACCCGCCGGCCGACGCACAACTGGATGCCGAGGACTACTGGCTGTTCCTGCACCTGATCGTTGAGCGGCTGTCGCGTTATCGCTTCCTCTTCCAGGACCTCTCCAACCTGGCTGGCCGCCTGCCGAAGCTGGCGAAGGGAATGCGCAACTGGCTGAACCACCTCAAGCGGACCCTGGCTGCTCTGCTGGCCCGGCTGAAGGCCGAAGAGCAACTGGTCAGCGATACCGAGTCCCTCGGCCAGTTGGTGGAGCAGATCACCCTGACCCTGCTGTTCTCCCTCGACTACCAGCGGGTACTGGGCAGCGGCGGCGAGATTCGCCTCGTGGTCTACCAAGTGATGATGCTGGTGGCCCCGCACCTTCGGCCCGGTTCCCGACACGCCGCCGAAAGCCTCGCCAGACGTTATCTGGACGCCTGAAACGAAAACGCCCGGACAAGCCCGGGCGTTTTCGTCATACCGATACCAATCAGGACTGGCTGGCCGGCGGCGTTGCCGGAGTAGCCGGTGCTGCCGGAGCCGGTGCCACGCTGGGTGCCGGAGCGGCCGATGCTGCAGGCGCTGCCGGGGCGGCCGGAGCCGGTGCTGCAGGCTTGGCGGCCTTGGGCGCGGCGGGCTTCTTCACTGCTGGCTTCTTCGCGGCGGCGGGCTTGGCTGCAGCAGGCTTGGCCGCGGCGGCCGGCTTGGCAGCGGGCTTCGCTGCGGCGGGCTTGGCGGCTGCGGCCGGTTTCGCGGCTGCAGGCTTGGCAGCCGGTTTGGCGGCAGCTTTGGCTGCAGGCTTGGCAGCAGCGGCAGCCGGCTTGGCGGCCGGTTTCGCAGCAGCCTTGGCCGCAGGCTTCGCAGCAGCAGCTTTGGCAGCCGGCTTGGCGGCGGCGACCTTGGCAGCTGGTTTGGCGGCTGGTTTGGCAGCGGGTTTAGCGGCGGCCTTGGCTGCCGGTTTTGCGGCAGGCTTGGCTGCAGGTTTGACCGACTTGGCCGACACGCCAGTGAGTTTCTCGAGCTGCTTGGTCAGGGCATCCACCTTGCCTTGCAGGTCCTTCACCTCGGTGCGGCTGGGCACGCCGAGACGGGAAATGGCGCTGTTCAGACGCTTGTCGAAAGCCTCTTCCAGCTCGCTCCACTTGCCGATCGCCTTGCCCTTGACCTCTTCGACCTTGGACTTGGCCGTGCCCACGCGGGAGCCAACAGTCGACTTGACCGCGTCTACCTGCTTGTCCACCTCGGTCTTGGCCTGCTTCTCGGCCTTCTCACCATCCTTGACCAGCGTATCGAACAGCTTGGAGCCGTCGTTGCTGATCTTCGAGTAGGCCCCCAAGCCAGCCAGCCAGATCTGGCGCGAGTATTTCTCGATCTCGCCGATCCAGGAGTTGGTGTCTTTATCGGTTTTCTTCTTGCCAGCCATCCTGCTCTCCTTATTTGGTTCGCGCGACGTGCTCGAGCAACGCGCTCAGCTCATCAAGCTTAGCAGAGAGTGCCTCAACGTCCTGCCGCGAGGGAATACCGATGCGATTGAGGGCGCTGGCTACACGGTTGTCGAAAGCCGTCTCGATCTTATCGAATTGAACTTCGACCTTTTCCTTCACGCCGGTAACGCGATTCTTGACGCTGTCGAACTGGCTGTTGGCGGCTTCGACCTGCTCGTCCACCAGTTTCTTGCCCTGCTTCTCGACGCCTTCGCCGGCCTTCACCAGCTCCTTGAAGTAATCGACGCCCTCGGCGCCAGCCTTGGCGTAGGCACCCAGGCCGGCCAGCCAGATCTTGCGGGCATAGAGCTTCACGTCGGCAATGACGGTGGACTTGCTTTCGGCTTTCTCGACTTTCTTTTTGACGGCTACTTTGGCCATGGTGCACCTCACGCTGAAAGGTAGATGACTCGTCCTTTTTGAGGACTTATGCGCAAGGTAGCGAGGAAAATTAGAAACCGCATACTAGCCGCGCCGCGGACTGTTTCGGGCACGGTACCCGTGGGAACGAATTCATTCGCGAAGGGCCGCGAAGCGGCCCTCTGGAGCAGGCTGGCTCAGGCCAGGTACTCGTCCAGCGCCCTCTCGATTTCGCGCTTGATACTGCCGCTCATGGTCGAGAGCAGCAGGCCCAGCTTGACCTCGACACGCACCCTGGCGTCACTCACCTCGATCGAACCGTCGGCACCGCTGCGCTTGAATTCCAGGGTGTCGCCGCGCCACTGGTAACGCACGTCGTACTCACGCGCCAGGCGCTGTGCCAGCTTCTCGGCTTTCTCCCGGACGGCCTCAAGACCGAGGGCGTGGGGACGTTCGACATGGATGCGGGACATTGGGGTTTCCTGTACTGCGACCTTTGGTCGCGCGACTATACCAGCCACCACGCGCCCTGGCCGCCCCTGCAACACCCGGTCGCCAAGACAAAGCCGGGCGCCGGCATTAGAATGGCCGCCATTCAATTCCGGTGGCATTGACATGAACGACCCGCGCAAAGGCAACGACGCCGAACCCACGACTCACTTCGGTTACCAGCAGGTCCCCGAAAGCCAGAAGGCAGACAAGGTCGCCGAGGTATTCCACTCGGTTGCGGCCAAGTACGACCTGATGAACGACCTGATGTCCGGTGGCGTCCACCGCCTGTGGAAGCGCTTCACCATCGAGCTGTCCGGCGTGCGTCCGGGCAACCGTGTGCTGGACATCGCTGGCGGTACCGGCGACCTCACCCGTCAGTTCTCGCGCCTGGTGGGCGTGACCGGCGAAGTGGTGCTGGCCGACATCAACGCCTCGATGCTCAAGGTGGGCCGCGACAAGCTGCTGGACAGCGGCGTGGCCGGAAACGTCAGCTTCGTCCAGGCCGATGCCGAGAAGCTGCCCTTCCCCGATAACCACTTCGACGTGGTCACCATCGCCTTCGGCCTGCGCAACGTCACCCACAAGGACGAAGCCATTCGTTCCATGCTGCGGGTGCTCAAGCCGGGCGGTCGCCTGCTGGTGCTGGAGTTCTCCAAACCCACCAGCGGCCTCCTGTCCAAGGCCTATGACGCCTACTCCTTCAGCCTCCTGCCGCTGATGGGCAAGCTGATCACCAACGACGCCGAGAGCTACCGCTACCTGGCCGAGTCGATCCGCATGCACCCGGACCAGGAAACCCTCAAGGCGATGATGTCCGAAGCCGGCTTCGAACGCGTCACCTACCACAACATGACCGGCGGCATCGTCGCCCTGCATCGCGGCATCAAGCCCTGATGCTGACCCAGGCGCTGCTGGCCGGTATCGAGCTCGGCCTGAACAGGGTGCTCGTCCTGGACAGCACCGCGTTGCCGCGCATGTCCGCACTGGAAGGCAGCGTCATCGAGGTCGACTGCCAGAGCCCGGCACTGACCCTGTTCCTGCTCCCCGGCGGTGATGGCCTGAAGCTCTCCGCCCACTGGTCCGCCCCTGCCGACTGCCGCCTGCGGGCGCCCGCCAGCAGCTTGCTGAAGCTGGCCACCACGCGGGAAAAGACCGCCGTCCTGCACAGCCCCGAAGTCACCCTGGAAGGCGACAGTGCCGTGCTGCTCGAACTGGCAGCCATCCTCCAGGACCTCGAACTGGACTGGGAATACGAGCTGTCGCGCTGGCTCGGCCCAGTCGGCACGCAATTGCTCGCCGGCCACCTGAAGAGCCGCGCCAGCTGGGCCGGACAGGGGCTGGACAACCTGCGGCAGAACCTCGCCGACTACCTGGCCGAAGAGTCGCGCACCCTGGTGGGCCGCCGCGAAGCCGACGCACGCTTCGCCGAACTGGACCGCCTCAAGCTCGCCCTCGACCGCCTCGATGCCCGCGTCGAGCGCCTGAACCAGAGAACCAAGCCCAACGCATGAAGCTGCTCGCCGCCCGCCGCCTGTTGCGCATCCAGCAGGTCGTCATCCGCTACCGCCTCGATGACCTGCTGCTCGAACTGCCGCTGCCCTGGTGGCTGCGCACGCTGAGCTACGCCCTGCCCTGGCGCTGGCTGCCTCGCAAGGAACTGCCGCTATCCCGCGGTGCGCGCCTGCGCCTGGCGCTGGAAGACCTCGGCCCGATCTTCATCAAGTTCGGCCAGTTGCTGTCCACGCGCCGCGACCTGATGCCGCCCGACATCGCCGACGAACTGGCCCGCCTGCAGGACCAGGTACCGCCGTTCGCGCCGGAAAAGGCCGTCGCACGTATCGAGGAACAACTGGGGGCCAAGGTCAGCGAGGTGTTCGCCCGCTTCGACGTCGAGCCACTGGCCTCGGCCTCGGTGGCCCAGGTCCACGCCGCCCAGCTGAAAAGCGGCGAGGAAGTGGTGGTGAAGGTGATCCGCCCGAACCTGCGGCCGATCATCCGCCAGGACCTCGCCTGGCTGTTCCTCCTCGCCCGCCTGGCCGAACGCGTGTCCGCCGACGCCCGCCGCCTGCGCCCGGTTGAGGTGGTGGACGACTACGAGAAGACCATCTACGACGAGCTCGACCTGCTGCGCGAGGCGGCCAACTCCAGCCAGTTGCGACGCAACTTCGACGGCTCGCCACTGCTCTACGTGCCCCAGGTCTACTGGGACTGGTGCCGCCCCAAGGTGCTGGTGATGGAACGTATCTACGGCATCCCGGTGACTGACATGACCACCCTTGCCGACCAGCGTACCGACATGAAGCTGCTGGCCGAGCGCGGCGTGGAAATCTTCTTCACCCAGGTGTTCCGCGACAGTTTCTTCCACGCCGACATGCACCCCGGCAACATCTTCGTGGCCACCCGCCAGCCCTGGAACCCGCAGTACATTGCCATCGACTGCGGGATCATCGGCAGCCTCACCCCCGAGGACCAGGACTACCTCGCCCGCAACCTGATCGCCTTCTTCAAGCGCGACTACCGCCGCGTGGCCCAGCTGCACATCGACTCCGGCTGGGTGCCGGCAGAAACCAGGGTCAACGACTTCGAAGCGGCCATTCGTACCGTCTGCGAACCCATCTTCGAGAAGCCGCTGAAAGACATCTCCTTCGGCCAGTTGCTGCTGCGCCTGTTCCAGACCGCCCGCCGCTTCAACATGGAAGTCCAGCCGCAGCTCGTGCTGTTGCAGAAGACCCTGCTGAACATCGAAGGCCTGGGCCGCCAGCTCTACCCGGACCTGGACCTCTGGACCACCGCCCAGCCGTTCCTCGAACGCTGGATGCGCGAGCGCGTCAGCCCCCTGCAACTGCTGCGTAACCTGCAGCAACAGGCCGAGCAGGTGCCACACCTGTCGCAGATCGCCCGTGACACCCTGGAGCGTCTGGCCAAGCCGGCCAACGCGCCGCAGAAGACCGAGCAGCCTGTAAGCGTCCAGTGGCCGGCGCGCCTGCTTGGCGCCCTGCTGGTCGCTGGCGCCGCAACCCAGGGCCTGGCGCCCACCGCCGAAACCTGGCCGAGCTGGCTGATGCTGGCCGGCGGTCTATATCTGGTGCTGCGCCGATAGCCAGCCCGGAGCGGCACTGGCACACTATTTCGATTCGAGCGCCGGTCCTGTGGGGCCGGCCCAGTTGTGGATGACACGATGAAAGACTGGCTGGAAGAGATTCACTGGAACGCCGAAGGCCTGGTGCCGGCGATCGCCCAGGACCACAAGACGGGCCGCGTACTGATGATGGCCTGGATGAACCGCGAAGCCCTTGCCCTCACCGTCGCCGAAAACCGCGCCATCTACTGGTCACGCTCCCGTGCCAAGCTCTGGCGCAAGGGCGAGGAATCCGGCCATGTACAGCAACTCCACGAGCTGCGCCTGGACTGTGATGCCGACGTCATCATCCTGCTGGTCGAACAGCTGGGCGGCATCGCCTGCCATACTGGGCGCGAAAGCTGCTTCTACCGCGTCTACGAGAATGGCGGCTGGAAGACCGTCGACCCCGTGCTCAAGGACCCGCATGCCATCTACGCCGCAGGACACAGCCATGAGTGATACTCTCGCCCGCCTGGCCGAGGTACTCGAAGAGCGCAAGAACTCCGCGCCCGACAGCTCCTACGTCGCCAGCCTGTACCACAAGGGCCTGAACAAGATCCTGGAGAAGGTCGGGGAAGAGGCGGTGGAAACCATACTCGCCGCCAAGGATGCCGCCACCAGCGGCGATGCCAGCGACCTGATCTACGAAACCGCCGACCTCTGGTTCCACAGCCTGGTCATGCTCGCCGCCCTCGGCCAGCACCCCCAAGCCGTACTCGATGAACTGGACCGTCGCTTTGGCCTGTCCGGGCACGCCGAAAAGGCCGCCCGCCAGCCATCCGCCTGACAAAGACAATCAAGAGGAACACACCATGGGCATCTTCGACTGGAAACACTGGCTGGTCATTCTCATCGTCGTCGTGCTGGTCTTCGGCACCAAGCGCCTGAAAAACCTCGGCTCCGACGTTGGCGAAGCCATCAAGGGCTTCCGCAAGGCCATGAACACCGAGGAAGCCGACAAGGCCCCCGAGCAGACCACCGCCCAGCAACCCGGCACCCCGCTGAACCAGCCGCATACCATCGACGGCCAGGCTCAGCAAGTGCAGGACCCGGTGACCCGCAAGGACTGATGACCCATGTTCGGTATCAGCTTCGGTGAACTGCTGCTGATCGGCCTGATCGCCCTCCTGGTGCTCGGGCCTGAACGGCTGCCCGGCGCGGCGCGCACCGCCGGCCTCTGGATCGGCCGTCTCAAGCGCAGCTTCAATGCGATCAAGACCGAGGTCGAGCGCGAGATCGGCGCCGACGAAATCCGTCGCCAGCTGCATAACGAACACATCATGGCGCTGGAGAAGCAGATCAAGGAGAGCATCGTGCCTCCGACGGTCGAATCCCTGCTGTCTGATTCCGAGTCTGAAAGCGCCACACCGGCCGCCGCGCCCGTGAACCAGGCGCCCACCAGTCTGGCGGCTCCCGCAACGCCGGCACAAGTTCCGGCAGCCAGCGCGCCCGCTCAGAACCCAACCGCCCAACCCGCGCCTGCCCAGTCGTCCGCCTCCACGGCGACCACCCCGGCAGCGCCGGCTGCGCCCCAGGCCCCCGTCGAACCGCAACAGCCGTCCCGCACCCCATGAGCGACCAGAAGCCGGAACAAGACCAGGAAATGCCCCTGGTCTCGCACCTCACCGAACTGCGTACACGCCTGTTGCGCTGCGTAGCGGCGATCTTCCTGATCTTCGCCGGCCTGTTCTACTTCGCGCAGAAGATCTACACCCTGGTCTCTGCGCCCCTGCGCCAGTACCTGCCGGAAGGCGCAACGATGATCGCCACCGACGTGGCCTCGCCCTTCCTCACCCCGTTCAAGCTGACCATGGTGGTGGCGCTGTTCCTCGCCATGCCGGTGATCCTTCACCAGGTCTGGGGCTTCATCGCCCCCGGCCTGTACAAGCACGAAAAACGCATCGCCCTGCCGCTGCTGGTGTCGAGCATCGTGCTGTTCTACGGCGGCATGGCCTTCGCCTACTTCCTGGTGTTCCCGCTGATCTTCCATTTCTTCGCCAGCGTGACGCCCGAAGGCGTGTCGATGATGACCGACATCAGCAGCTATCTCGACTTCGTGATGACGCTGTTCTTCGCCTTCGGCGTGGCCTTCGAAATTCCCGTGGCGGTGGTGCTGCTGATCTGGATCGGCGTGGTCGACGTTGCCTACCTCAAGCGCATTCGCCCCTATGTGGTCATCGGTTGCTTCGTGGTGGGCATGGTCCTGACTCCGCCGGACATCTTCTCCCAGACCCTGCTGGCCGTGCCCATGTGGCTGCTGTTCGAGGTCGGCGTGTTCTTCGGGGGCATGATCCGCAAGCGCGGCGATCATCCGGAAGACGACGCCGAAGAACCCGGCGACCAGCCGCCCGCCACTCGCCCGTGAACCTGCTCCTTCTCGAAGACGCCGACTTCATCGCGGCGGACCGCGTGCGCCTGGAAGGCCGACGCCTCAAGCACCTGCATGAAGTCCACCGCGCCGAGGAAGGCGACAGCCTGCGGGTCGGCCGCCTCGGCGGTCAGATGGGCCAGGGACGCCTGCTCAGCCTCGAAACTGCCTGCGCCGAGCTGGAAGTGGGCTTCGACCAGCCACCGCCAGCCAAGCTGCCCCTCACCCTGCTGCTGGCCCTGCCACGGCCGAAAATGCTCCGCCGCGTGTTCCAGACGGTCGCCGCCATGGGCGTGCCGCGCCTGGTGCTGTTGAACAGCTACCGCGTGGAGAAGAGCTTCTGGCAAACCCCCTTCCTCGAACCCGCGGCCATTCGCGAGCAACTGATCCTGGGCCTTGAACAGGCGCGGGATACCGTCCTGCCCGAAGTGGTCATCGAGAAGCGCTTCAAGCCTTTCGTCGAGGACCGCCTGCCGCAGCTCGCCGCCGGCACCCTGGGGCTGGTGGGCCACCCGGGCAATCACCCTCCCTGCCCACGCGCGGTGAACGAGCCCATCACCCTGGCCATCGGCCCGGAAGGCGGCTGGATTCCCTACGAAGTGGAGAAGCTGCACGAAGCCGGCCTGCAGCCCGTGCAGCTCGGCGAACGCATCCTGCGAGTGGAAACGGCGGTCACCGCCCTGCTCGCCCGGCTGTTCTGAGACGACGAAGCGACTTCAAGCGCGCGGCTTCCCTGCCGATAGCAGGGGTATTCGAGGCGGCCCCTCGCCCGCCATGCTCGCAAAGGAGTGCTCCGCATGTTCCGCTGGTTCAGCAACATCAGCGTCAACCTCAAGCTCGCCACAGGCTTCGGCCTGGTCCTGCTGCTGACCGTCCTGATCACCCTTACCGGTTGGCTCGCCCTCAGCAGCACCATCGAACGCGGTGAAAAGTTGAGCGAGAGCGCGAGCTTGAGCGAACTAACCAAGGACCTGCGCATCAATCGCATGCAGTTCCAGATCAAGCAGGACCCGGCCGTCGCCGCTGCGGTGAACGACAGCCTCAAGGCACTGGAAGACCTTGGCAGTCACCTCTCCAGCGTCCTTCTCGATCCCCAGGACCGCGCCCTCGTCGCCGAGCAGGGCAGTGCCACCCGCGACTACCAGAACGCCTTTGCGCAGCTCGTACAGGCCTATCAGGCCCGTGAGGCAGCCCGCGCCAAACTGGGCACGAGCGCTGACCAGGCGGTGGCGGTGATCGACCAGATCGAACGGCGCATCCTCGACGACATCACCCTCGACGACAGCGGCCGCCTCGCGCAGTACCGCACCCTCGTCCAGCTTCGCCTGTCCGTGCAGCAGGCCCGTTTCCAGGTGCGCGGTTATACCTTCAGCAGCGACCCGAACCTCGAAGAAGCCGCCCTGACGGCGGTGGACGGCGCGCTCTCGGCGGTGGCCAAGCTCGGCGAAACCATTGGCAGCGACGATGCGGACCTGGGCAAGGTCAGCGTCTCGCTGAAGGCCTACCGCGCAGCGATAGTCGAATTCCGCAGCGCCACCGACAGCACCGGCACCCACCTGGAAACCATGCGTGGCCTGGGCGAAAAGCTCATGCAGGTCAGCAGCTCGCTGGTTGAACGGCAGACCGACAAGCGCAACCACGAAACCGGCACCACCCGCAGCCTGCTGCTGACAGCCCTGCTTCTGGCGCTGCTCATCGGCATCGGTGCCGCCCTGGTCATCACCCGGCAGATCGTCCGCCCCCTGCAGCGCACCCTGGGCGCCGCAGAGCGCATTGCCGCCGGCGACCTCAGCGAAGACCTGCACGCGGACCGCAACGACGAACTCGGCCAATTGCAGGGCAGCATGCAGCGCATGACCCTGAACCTGCGCCAGCTGATCGGCCAGATCCGCGACGGCGTCGTCCAGATCGCCAGCGCGGCCGAACAGCTCTCGGCAGTCACCGGGCAGACCAGCGCCGGGGTCAACAATCAGAAGGTGGAAACCGACCAGGTTGCCACCGCCATGAATGAGATGGCTGCCACCGTGCAGGAAGTCGCGCGCAACGCCGAACAGGCCTCCGAAGCGGCCAGCGCGGCCGATCGCCAGGCGAAGGAAGGCGAGACCGCGGTCAACGATGCCGTCGCCCAGATGGACAGGCTGGCGGCCGAGGTAGGCCGTTCCAACGACGCCGTCGACCGCCTCAAGCAGGAGAGCGAGAAGATCGGCAGCGTGCTCGACGTGATCAAGTCGGTGGCCGAGCAGACCAACCTGCTGGCCCTCAACGCCGCCATCGAGGCCGCCCGCGCGGGCGAAGCCGGGCGCGGCTTCGCCGTGGTGGCCGACGAAGTGCGCGGCCTGGCGCAACGCACGCAACAGTCCACCAAAGAGATCGAGGAACTGATCGGCGGTCTGCAGAACGGCACCCAGCAGGCCGCGAGCCTGATGGACACCAGCCGTAGCCTGACCGACAGCACCGTCGAACTGACCCGCCGCGCCGGAAGGCGGCTCAGCGCAATTGCCCAGGCGGTTTCCACCATCCAGGCGATGAACCAGCAGATCGCGGCGGCCGCAGAGCAGCAGGGCGCCGTTGCCGACGAAATCAACCGCAGCGTGGTCAACGTGCGCGACATTTCCGAGCAGACCGCCTCCGCCAGCGAGGAGACGGCCGCTTCCAGCAGCGAACTGGCGCGCCTGGGCAACGAACTGCAGGCGACCGTCAGCCGCTTCCGTATCTGACAATCCCCTGGGCTTGGAGGTAGGATCCGATCATGTTTCCTGCCTTCGAGTGTCCGCCATGCGCCCGTTGACCATCGACCTCGACCAGATCGCCTTCGCCCTCAATACCGAGGGTCTCGATCACTACCTCGACCTGCTTAGCGGCAAGGTCCTGCTGATTCCCGAAGAAGACGCCGACCCCGAACTGGAGACCCTGCTGCGGGAAGAGCCGGAGCGCTTCCTGCTGGTGGAGCCGCTGGGCCAGGGCGACGAGCTGCGGCTGATGCAGGAGTTCCTCCATGAAGTGGTCCACCCCCACGCCTATTCCGCCCTGGAACAGGCCCTGACGGGCCGCAAACCCGCCCGCAGCTTCCGCCATGTGCTGATGGAGTACCCGGTACTGCTGGAAGCCTGGCACCAGTTCGAAGCCACCCGGCTGCGCGAACTGGCCCAGGACTGGCTGGAAGAGAACGAACTGCAACCGGCGACGCCGCTGCACTGAGCCCGTTATGGGGCTCGGGAAGGCCGTAGGTTGTGGCTGAGGTCACGAAGCCCAACATTGCGGACGCCGAGCTTGGCATTGCTGGGCTTCGCTCCGCTCAGCCACAACCTACAAAAATCCCGCTCCGCCGGCCTGATTAGAGCACCTGCCGCAGGAAGCTCTGCGCACGCGGGTCCTGGGGCTTGTCGAAGAACTGCGCGGGTGGTGCGTCTTCCAATAGCTTGCCGTGGTCGAAGAACAACACCCGGTCGGCCACTTCGCGGGCGAAGCCCATTTCGTGGGTCACGCAGACCATGGTCATGCCTTCCTGGGCGAGCTGCTTCATCACGTCCAGCACTTCGCCGACCATTTCCGGGTCCAGCGCCGAAGTCGGCTCGTCGAACAGCATCACCTTGGGCTCCATGCACAGGGCGCGGGCGATGGCCACGCGCTGCTGCTGGCCGCCGGACAGGCGCGAGGGGTACTCGTTGGCCTTCTGCGCGATGCCGACCTTGGCCAGCAGCGCCTGGGCCTTGGCCTCGCGCTCGGCCTTGCCGCGCTTGCGGACGACCTTCTGCGCCAGGCACAGGTTCTCCAGCACGGTCATGTGCGGGAACAGGTTGAAGTGTTGGAACACCATGCCCACTTCGCGGCGGTAGGCGTTCACGTCGGTCTTCGGGTTGGCGAGGTCGACGCCGTCGATGCTCACCGAACCGGAATCCAGCTCCTCCAGGCCGTTCAGGCAGCGCAGGAAGGTGGACTTGCCGGAGCCCGACGGGCCGATCACCACCACTACTTCGCCACGCTTCACCTGCGTGGTGACGTTATCCACAGCCCGCACCTCTTGGCCGCGAGCATCGAAGACTTTCACCAGGTTTCGGACTTCAATCACTTTTCCCGAGCCTCCGCTCCAGACGGCTGGCGATTTGCGACAGCGGCAGGTTGATGACGAGGTAGAGCGCGGCGACGCAGAACCAGATCTCGAAGGTGGAGAAGGAGGTCGTGATCGCCTCGCGGCCGCTCTTGGTCAGTTCGGTGATGGCGATCACCGAGACCAGCGAGGTGTCCTTGACCAGGCTGATGAACTGCCCGGCCAGCGGCGGC
Source organism: Pseudomonas sp. BN515 (assembly GCF_029873155.1). Classification (NCBI taxonomy): domain Bacteria; kingdom Pseudomonadati; phylum Pseudomonadota; class Gammaproteobacteria; order Pseudomonadales; family Pseudomonadaceae; genus Pseudomonas; species Pseudomonas sp. BN515. The sequence goes on from NZ_SSOH01000093.1 coordinate 268,002, forward strand.
AGTACGCGCTTGAACGCCTGCGGCAGGATCACGTGGCGCATGGACTGGCCCGCGTTCAGGCCCAGCGAGCGTGCCGCCTCGTTCTGGCCACGGGCGATGGACTGCACGCCGGCACGGACGATCTCGCCGACGTAGGCGCCGGTGAACAGCGCCAGCGCCGCCACCCCGGCGAACTCGCGGGAGAGGTTCAGCACGGTGCCGATGAAGAAGTAGAAGATGAATATCTGCACCAGCAGCGGCGTACCGCGCACCAGTTCGACGTAAACGGTGGACAGGTCGCGCAGCGTGGGGTTGCTGGACAGGCGGCAGAGGCCGGTAAACAGGCCGATCAGCAGGCCAAAAGCGCCGGACACCACGGATATCCACAGGGTGGTCCAGAGGCCCCAGAGCAACGGACCGGCAGCCCAGTGGCGGGTCACGCCGATCTGGTCGCCTTCGGAAACGTCATCGCCCTGGCTCACCTGCAGGCTGTCACGGGCCACTTCCAGCACCTGTTCCTCGCCACCCTCGGCGGTCAGGGTCACGCGGGCGTTGTCGCCGGCGTCGGCGATGGCGCTGACGGTGCCGTAATCGGCGGCGCGCTGGCTTTCCTCCGCCTGGTAGGCGAAGTACTGAGGCACGCGGTTCCAGCGCCATTCGTAGGAAATCAGCGAAGTGGAGTACCAGAGTCCCCAGCCGATCATGACCAGGATCAGACCGGTCAGGATGTGCCAGGGCCAGGTGCGGCGATGTTTTCTAGTCACGGTAAATCTCGCTCATGGCGGGGAACAAAAGGCAGGCCCGGCCTTGTGGGCCGGGCCTGTCGCAACCAACGCGGCCCGGAGGCCGGCGCGGGTTTATTCCATCTCTTTCAGCCAGTCGGTCTTCTTGAACCACTTGGCGTGGATGCGCTCGTAGGTGCCGTCGTTGCGGACCTGGTGCATCCAGTTGTTGACCCAGTTCAGGCTGTCGTAGTCGCCCTTCTTCAGGCCGAAGGCCAGGGGTTCGAAGGTGAAGGGCTCTTCCAGGAACACCAGCTTGCCGGCGCCGGCCTTGTTCACGGCCACGACGTTGTACGGGGCGTCGTAGATGAAGGCGTCGGCCTTGCCGTTGACCACGTCCATCACCGCTTCCTGCTCGTTGTCAAAGCCGTGGTACTGGGCCTTGGCGATCAGCTTCTTGGCGACCATTTCGCCGGTGGTGCCGATCTTGGAGGTGATGCGGTACTTGGCATCGTTCAGGTCCTTGTAGGACTTGATTTCGCCTTGCAGCTCCTTGCGGATCAGCAGGGTCTGGCCGACCACGATGAAGGGTTCGGAGAAGTTGATGCGCAGGTTGCGCTCCTGGGTCAGGGTCATGCCGGAGCCGATCATGTCGAACTTGTCGGTCAGCAGGGCCGGAATGATGCCGTCGTAGCTGGTGGAGACCAGTTCCAGCTTGACGCCCATGGCCTTGGCCATGGCCTTGAGCAGGTCGACTTCGAAGCCGATGATCTCACCGCGCTTGTTGGTCATTTCGAAGGGCATGTAGGTCGGGTCCATGCCGACGCGCAGGGTGCCGCGCTTGACTGCATCATCGACCATGCCAGCGTGGGCCAGACCGGTCAGGGCGCTGGCGGCGAACAGCAAAGACGCGAGAAACTTTTTCATTCCTTCTCCTAATGGGGCGGCTCGTTGAAAAACGTTAACGACGCAGTCAAGGCGACGCCTCGACAACGCAGATAGCGTTTCAAGAGCCTGCCAACGGGGCAGATCGTTGTTGTTGTCCAGCCCACGAACGACGGGGCATGGCGCGCATGCTAAACCGCATCTCCGTGGATGGCGAGTCGCAAGAAGCAGATATCGGGCCAGCTCAGCTTTCGAGCAGGAAAGTGACCGGCCCGTCGTTGATCAGATGCACCTGCATGTTGGCGCCGAAGCGGCCGGTGGCCACCTGCGGATGCTTGAGGCGAGCCTGTGCCACGAGGTAGTCGAACAGTTCCTCACCGCGCGCCGGAGACGCTGCGGTGGAGAAACTCGGGCGCAGGCCGCTCTTGGTATCGGCGGCCAGGGTGAACTGGGAGACCAGCAGCAAGCCGCCACCAACGGCGCCGAGGGACAGGTTCATCTTGCCCTCGGCATCGGCAAATACGCGGTAGTTGACCAGTTTGTGCAGCAGTTTGTCGGCGCTGGCCTCGGTGTCCTGGGGCTCGACGCCGACCAATACCAGCAGGCCCTGGTCGATGGCCCCGACCACCTCACCTTCCACTTCAACGCGGGCGGCACTGACCCGTTGCAGCAGTGCCTTCATCAGGCGTCTTCCTCGGGCGGCAGCTCCAGCAGGCGGCGGGCCATCTGGTTGGACGCGCGCACCAGGGCGTCGGTGATGCCGGCCTCGGCGGCCGCGTGGCCGGCATCGCGGACGATCTGCAGTTCGCTGTTCGGCCAGGTCTTATGCAGGGCCCAGGCGTTGTCCAAGGGGCAGATGGCGTCATAGCGGCCATGCACGATCACACCCGGCAGATGGGCGATGCGCGGCATGTCGCGGAGCAGCTGGTTAGGCTCGAGGAAAGCGTTGTTGACGAAGTAGTGGCATTCGATGCGGGCGATGGACAGGGCGCGCATCGGCTCGCTGAAGCGCTCCACCACCGGCGCGCTCGGGCGCAGGGTGGCGGTGCGGCCTTCCCAGGTGGACCAGGCCTTGGCCGCGTGCATCTGGGCGATCTGGTCAGGGCCGGTCAGGCGCTTGTAGAAGGCCTGCATCAGGTCGCCATGTTCCTCGGCCGGAATCGGTGCCAGGTAGTCTTCCCAGTAGTCCGGGAACATCCGGCTGCAGCCTTCCTGGTAGAACCAGTGGAAGTCCTCCGGCCGGCACAGGAAGATGCCCCGCAGGATCAGGCCGTGCACGCGTTCCGGATGCGCCTGGGCATAGGCCAGGGACAGGGTGGAGCCCCAGGAACCGCCGAACAGCACCCACTTGTCGATCCCCAGGTGCTGGCGGATGCGCTCAAGGTCGGCCACCAGGTCCCAGGTGGTGTTCTTTTCCAGGCTCGCGTGGGGTGTGGAACGGCCACAGCCACGCTGGTCGAAGGTGACGATGCGATACAGGTTCGGATCGAAGAAACGCCGGCTCATGGCGTCGCAGCCGGCCCCCGGGCCACCGTGGATGAACACCACCGGCAAGCCTTCCGGCGTACCGCTTTCATCCACATAGAGCACGTGCGGCGCATCCACCGCCAGCTCGTGCCGGGCGTAGGGTTTTATCTCCGGATACAAAGTCTGCATTCTGGGCTCCCGAAACTGTGCGTAAGGTCGACCCCTGGACGAGTCCGGCCTTCTAATCTGCCGGGCATCATAACGAGGAAAAAGGAGTTCAGCATGCTACTCAGGAAGATCGCTCTGCCGACGCTCTGCGTACTGGCAATCCTAGCCGGTTGTGGCCGGAGCGACCCGGCCGCGGAGCTGGATGCGGCGGTGCAACGCCTGCAGGACAACCTCGAATCGAAGAAAACCGCCGCGGTGCTGGAGCAGTTGCACCCGCAGTTCATCGCCCAGCAACAGAACGACCGTGACTGGGCCAAACGCACCATGACCCTGCTGTTCATGCGCCACAAGAATGTCAGCGTGATCGCCCTCGGCAAGGCCAACAGCCTGGACCCGACCTACCGCGAAAAAGGCTATACCGACGCCCAGGTCGCCCTCACCGGGGCCGAGGGGCTGATTCCCGACAGCGCCCGGCACTATGGGGTGAAGCTGGAATGGTGGCTCGACGATGGCGAGTGGAAACTTGCCCGGCTGGACTGGCAATGAGCGCGCCACTTACCCACCGCATCCGCGCCGCCGGCCTCCTGGTGCGTGATGGCCGCATCCTGCTGGTCAAGCACGTGGTCGGCGACGATACCTACTGGATTCCACCAGGCGGCGGCTTCGAATCGGTCAGCGACGAATGCACCCGTGACACCGTGCGCCGCGAGTTCAGGGAGGAGACGGGGCTGGAGGTGGACGTCGGCCCGCTGGTCTACGTCCGCGAATTCGCCGAGCCGGCCATGGGCCGCTTCCACATGGAGCTGTTCTACCGGATCGACGCCTGGCGTGGCGAACTCAGCCTGGCCAATCTGAGCGGCCTGGGAGGCGACGAGTTCGACATCAAGGAACTGGCCTGGATCAGCCGCGACGAGCTGGCCGCCCTGCCCTTCTACCCGGCCGAGCTGCTGGATGATGTCTGGGAGCGGGTCGCCGCCGAGGTGGTGGTGATCCGCCATCTCGGCCTGCAGCGCTAGAGCCCTTGGCTATCGTCGCAATCAGCTCTTGATCTGGAGTTCCGGACTCACGGGTCTAGCCTTGGGGGGTGGGGGCTTCCACATTCGCGAGGACAGTCGCCATGCACCCGGACCTGTTGGAAACCGACTATCTGGTGATCGGCGCCGGCGCCGCGGCGATGGCCTTCGTCGACACCTTGCTCAGCGAATCCGACGCCACTGTGCTGATGGTGGACCGCCACGCCCAGCCCGGCGGGCACTGGAACGACGCCTACCCCTTCGTCCGGCTTCACCAGCCCTCGGCCTGCTACGGCGTGAATTCCCGTGAGCTGGGCAGTGGCAAGAAAGACAGCTCGGCGCTGGGGGAGAACCTCTACGAACTGGCCTCCGGTACGGAAATCCTCAGCTACTACGAGCAGGTGATGAACCAGCGGTTCCTGCCTTCGGGGCGCGTGCGCTACTTCCCCATGTGCGACTACGTCGGGGATCGCGCGGCGGACCATCGTTTCGTTTCCCTGCTTGGCGGCACGGAGTACCGGGTGCAGGTACGGCGGAAACTGGTCGACGCCACACACGCCCAGACCCAGGTGCCTTCCACTCATCCGCCGAAATACCGGGTGGCCACCGGCGTAACCTGCGTGCCGCCCAACGAGCTGCCGCAGATCCGCCAGCCCCATCCCGCCTATGTGGTGGTCGGCTCCGGCAAGACCGGCATCGATACCTGCCTCTGGCTGCTGCAGAACGGCGTGGCCCCGGGATCGATCCACTGGATCATGCCCAGTGATCCCTGGCTGGTGGATCGCGCCACCCTGCAACCTGGCCTCGAGTACTTCGAGCTGAGCGTCCGCGGCATCACGGCACAGTACTCGGCCCTTGGCGCCGCCACCTCGCTCGCGGACCTGTTCGACCGGCTTGAACAGTCGGGCCAGTTGCTGCGTATCGATCCGTCCGTCACCCCTGGCGCCTATCGCGGCGCTACCGTGACCCGGAGCGAGCTGAACGCCCTGCGCGGCATCGAACACAAGGTTCGGCTGGGCCATGTCGAGGAGATCGAGCCGGGCGCGGTCATGCTGGAGGGCGGCAGCGTCGAGGTGCCCATGGGAGCTCTGTTCATCGACTGCAGTGCCAGCGCCCTGGCTGGATGGAAGGTGGCGCAGGTGTTCGACGGAAACAGGATCAACCTGACCTTCGTCAGCAACAACCAGCCGGTGTTTTCAGCCGCCCTGATCGCCTACGTCGAATGCCACCTGGCCGACGACGCGGCGAAGAACGCCTGCTGCCAGCCGGTCCCGGTGCCACGGGTTCCAGAGGACTGGCTCAGGATCTGGGACGTCTACCTGGGCAACTTCCAGCGCTGGCGCGAAGACCAGGCTCTGACCCAGTGGCTGTTCAGCGCCCGCCTGTTCCTGATGACCACGGTGGTACGCGACGTCCGGCCCGACGACAGCGAGCGCCATGCCCTGCTCCACGAACTGACCCTCGCCAGGCAGCAGGCAGCGGTGAACCTGCCCAGGCTGATGGCGCTGCTCGCCTGAGCAGAAGACCTGGACATGGGCGCCCTGACGCTGGAAACCCTCACAGTCAACGGCATCCGCATGCGCGTCGCGATACAGGGCGACGGGCCAATGGTGCTGCTGTGCCACGGATTTCCAGAGCTGTGGTACGCCTGGCGCCACCAGCTCGACTCCCTTGCGGCGGCCGGCTTCAGGGCGGTCGCCCCGGACATGCGCGGCTACGGCGAAACCGACGCCCCGCAAGCCGTGGAGGCCTATTCCAGGCTGCACCTGGTCGGGGACATGGTGGACCTCATACGGGTGCTGGGAGAGCGCCAGGCGGTCATCGTGGGGCACGACTGGGGGGCCATGGTGGCCTGGGCCGCCGCCCTGCTGCGGCCGGACCTGTTTCGCGCAGTGATCGGCATGAGCGTGCCCTTTGCGCCGCCCGACCCGACGGACATCCTGAAAGTGCTGGAAGGCCGGGGCATCCAGGATTACTACATGCAGTACTTCCAGGCCCCCGGCGTGGCGGAAGCCGAACTGGAGCGGGATATCAGCGCAACCTTCCGCCGCTTGCTCTTCTGCGGTTCCGGTGATTGGCAGGGCCTGCCGGCATTCGGTCGCCTACAGCCCGGCCAGGGCTTCCTCGGGCACATGAAAGAGCCCGACGTGCTACCGGCCTGGCTCACTGAAGACGACCTCGACTACTACGTGCAGGCATTCCGACGCAGCGGTTTTCGCGGCGGACTGAACTGGTACCGGAGCATGCGCCTCTCCAGCGAACTCATGGCGCCGTGGCGCGGCAGCATCATCCGCCAGCCGTCGATGTTCATGGCCGGAACCCGGGACTCGGTGCTCGGTTTCCCGGTGATTCCCCAGTTGATCGCCGCGTTTCCGAAAACGCTGCCCGGACTGCGGGAGTGCCACCTGCTCAATGGCGCCGGGCACTGGCTTCAACAGGAGCGGCCGGAGGAGGTCAGCGCGCTGATGCTGGACTTCCTCCGCGCCCTTTGAGGCAGCGGCGGCACTAGCCGTTGCCCTCAGACTGGTCAGCGGCCGTAGCGCTGCTGGCCCCACTCCAGCATCGCCTGCAGCAAGCGATTCAGCACGGCCTGGGTCGGCACCGCGAGGTCTTCGCGATAGTCGAAGGGCACCTGCTCATCCATGTAGGTGCATTGCGCCAGCTCCAGCTGCACAGCGTGGATGTGCTGGTCAGGCTGGCCGTAGTGACGGGTGATGTGGCCGCCCTTGAAGCGGCCATTGAGCACGTGGCTGTAGTCCTTCGCCTCGGCGCAAACCGCCACCAGGGCATCGGCCAGGCCCGGATCGCAACTGGCGCCGGCGTTGGTGCCGAGGTTGAAGTCCGGCAGGCGGCCGTCGAACAGGCGCGGGACGAAGGAACGGATGGAGTGGGCGTCGAACAGCATGGCGTAGCCGAACTCGGCCTTCATCCGCGCCAGCTCATCGCTGATGGTCTGGTGATAGGGCGTCCAGATGTCTGCCAGGTAGCGTGCCCGCTCTGCCGCCGAGGGCTCCTCGCCGTCGTGGTAGAGCGGCTCGCCATCGAACAGGGTCGACGGGTACAGGCCGGTGGTGGCGGTTGCATAGAGCGGCTTGTCGTCGGACGGGCGATTGAGGTCGATGACGTAGCGCGAATACTGCGCTGCCAGGGTGCTCGCTCCCAGGTCGGCGGCGAAATCGTAGAGGCGCGGGATGTGCCAGTCGGTGTCGGTGAGGTCCCAGCCGGCCTCCACCATCCCGGCTTCCACCGCCGGGGTCAGCAGGGTGCCGGGATGCGGCATGCTGATCAGCAACGGCACGTTGCCGCGGCTGAATGAGAGAACGTTATCCACAGTCGATCTCCTGTCCGTGTCGAATCACCCGCTTGGGCAGGTCGCCACCCAGCCAGTATGCGAGTTCTGCCGGGCGCTGGATGTCCCAGGCGATGAAGTCGGCCACCTTGCCCGCCTCCAGGCTACCGTGGCTGCCGGCCAGGCCGAGGGCCTTGGCCGCATGCAGGGTGGCGCCGGCCAGCGCTTCTTCCGGGGTCAGACGGAAGGAGGTGCAGGCCATGTTCAGCATCATCCGCAGGGAAAGCGCGGGCGAAGTGCCGGGGTTGAGATCAGTCGACACCGCCATCGCCACGCCGTGCTTGCGCAGGGCATCGATGGGCGGCAGCTGGGTTTCCCGCAGCAGGAAGAAGGCGCCGGGCAGCAGCACGGCGACGGTGCCCGAGGCGGCCATGGCGATGGCGTCGTCCTCGGTCATGTATTCCAGGTGATCCGCCGACAGCGCCTGATAGCGTGCAGCGAGAGCGGAACCATGCAGGGAGGACAACTGCTCGGCATGCAGTTTCACCGGCAAACCGAGCGTCTTCGCGACCTTGAAAACGCGCTCCACCTGGGCAGGGGAAAACGCCAGGTGCTCGCAGAAGGCGTCCACCGCGTCCACCAGGCCCTCATTGGCCAGGGCCGGCAGCATCTCACGGCAGATGTGGTCGATGTAGTCATCCGCACGGCCGGCATATTCCGGCGGCAGGGCGTGCGCCGCCAGGCAGGTGGCGCGCACGGTGATCGGCAGGGTCTCACCCAGGCGCCGCGCGACCCGCAACATCTTGCGCTCGCTGGCCAGGTCCAGGCCGTAGCCGGATTTCACTTCCAGGGTGGTCACGCCGTCACGCAGCAACTGGCGGGCACGGCGGGTGGCGCTCTCCAGCAGCTCGTCCTCGCTGGCTTCACGAGTGGCGCGCACAGTACTGGCGATACCACCGCCCTGGGCAGCGATCTCAGCGTAGCTGACGCCTTCCAGGCGTTGCTCGAACTCGCGGCTGCGGTCACCACCGAACACCAGGTGGGTATGGCAGTCGATCAGCCCCGGAGTGACCCAGGCGCCATTGAGGTCGACTTCCACGTCATAGGGGATCGACGGCAGTTCGGCACGCGGGCCGATCCACTCGATGCGCCCGGCGTAGGTCAGCAGTACGGCGTCTTCGATGATCGAGTACTTGCCGCCTTGCATCGTGGCGGCGTGGCAGTTGTGCCAGAGGTGTTTCATTGCAGGCCTCCGGTGCGAACGGAAATCCCTTCCAGCGCAGCACCGTCACGTAGCAGGTCGGCGGCACGGGCGATATCCGGTGCCAGCCAGCGGTCCTGGTCATAAGCCGGCACGTGCTCGCGCAGGGTTTCCCACGCAGCCGTTGTGCCAGCACCGAAGCCCCTGGGCTTGTGGAACTCGAAAGCCTGGGCGGCAAACAGATATTCGATGGCAAGGATACGGCGGCAATTCTCCACCGCCTTGCCCAGCTTGAGGGCGGCACTGGTGCCGAGGCTCAGGTGATCTTCCTGCAGGCCGGAGGTGACGAAGTTATCCACAACGGCCGGCTGCGCCAGCTGACGGTTCTCTCCGACCAGGGCAGCGGCGACGTACTGGGCGATCATCATTCCCGAGTTGACCCCGGGCTGGCCTACCAGGAACGCCGGCAGGCCACTGACCAGCGGGTTGACCAGGCGATCCAGGCGGCGTTCGGCTATGCCGCCAAGCTCGGCCACCGCAATCGCCAGCAGGTCCGCCGCCATGGCGACCGATTCGCCGTGGGGGTTGGCCTGGGAGACGACCTTGTAACTGTCCGGCGTCCCCAGCAGCAGGGGATTGTCGTTGGCCGATGCCAGTTCGGTATCCACCTGTTTCGCGGCGTGGGCCAGTTGATCACGGCAGGCGCCATGCACCTGCGGGATGGAACGGATGCTCAGGGCGTCCTGGGTGCGGATGCCTTTGCTTGCGGCGACCACTTCGCTACCGGCCAGCAGGGCCAGCAGGTTGGCGCCCACCGCCTGCATGCCGGGGTGCGGCTTGAGGGCGATGATGTCCGGGTCGAAGGCGGCGATCTGTCCGCGCAGCGCCTCGAAGCTCATGGCGCCGATCACGTCTGCCCAACGCATCAGGCGTTCCGCGTCGTCCAGGGCCAGGCAAGTCAGGCCGGTCATGCAGGGCAGGCCGTTGACCAGGCAGAGCCCGTCCTTGGCGCCCAGTTTCAGGGGCTGGAGGCCTTCGGCGGCCAGCGCTTCGGCGGCGGATACCACCCGACCGCGATAGCTCACTTCGCCAACGCCGAGCAGGGCGATGCCGACGTGGGCCATGTGAGTGAGGTAGCCCACCGACCCTTGGGACGGCACCTGTGGGGTGATGCCGCGCTCCAGCAGCGCCAGCAGTGCTTCCACCACCTGCCGCTGCAGGCCGGAGCGTCCATGGCTGTAGTTGGCGATGGCGCAGCAGATGATGGCGCGGGTCTGCTCGTCGGCCAGCACCGGACCAACGCCGCAGGCATGGCTGAGCAGGGTGTTGCGCGACAGCGTGGCGAACTGCTCAGCGGTCAGCACCACTTCACTGAGTGCGCCGAGACCGGTGCTGATCCCGTAGGCGCGCTCGCCCCGCTCGACGATCCGCTCGACGATGCCACGGGCATTGTCGATGCGCGCCCAGGCCGACGGCGTCAACTCCAGGCGCGCGCCGTGGCGAGCCACGGCCACCACCTGGCGCCAGTTCAACGGCGAATCACCCAGCAGGACTTTCTCGGGTAACGACATTCAGCTGTTCCTTACAGATTGGCCACGCGGCGCTGGACGAAGCGATCGACATAGTCGTCAGCCGGCTGGTGGAGGATCTCTTTCGGCGTACCGACCTGGATCAGTTGGCCGTCCTTGAGGATGGCGATGCGGTTGCCGATGCGCACGGCCTCGTCGAGGTCATGGGTGATGAAGACAATGGTTTTCTGCAGGGTCTTCTGCAGCTCCAGCAACTGTTCCTGCATGTCGGCACGGATCAGCGGGTCGAGGGCGCTGAAGGCTTCGTCCATGAGGATGATGTCGGTGTCCGAGGCCAGTGCCCGGGCCAGGCCGACGCGCTGGCGCATGCCGCCGGAGAGCTGGTGCGGGTAGGACTTCTCGTAGCCCTTCAGGCCCACGGTGGTGATCCAGTGCTGGGCGCGCTCCAGGCAATATTCCTTGGTCTCGCCGCGCACCTTGAGGCCGTAGGCAACGTTGTCGATCACCGACTTGTGCGGCAGCAGGCCGAAGCTCTGGAACACCATGCTGATCTTCTTGCGGCGGAATTCGCGCAGCTGCTCCATGTCGTAGCGCAGGATGTCCTCGCCATCGACCAGGATCTGCCCGCTGGTGGGGTCGATCAGGCGGTTGAAGTGACGCACCAGGGTGGACTTGCCGGAACCGGACAGGCCCATGATCACGAAGATCTCGCCGGCGCCGATGGACAGCGACAGGTCGTTGACCCCGACCACGCAGCCGGTGTTGGACAGCACGTCCGCCTTGCTCTTGCCCTGCTGGATCAGCGCCAGGGCTTCGTCGGCGCGCTGGCCGAAGATCTTGAATACGTTCTTGACGACGATCTTGCTCATGTTCTCGCCACTCATTTGCTGGCTGCGTGCCGCGAACGGCCGTAAGCCTGGGTGATGCGGTCGAAGACCACGGCCAGGATGACGATGGCCAGGCCCGCTTCGAGGCCCTTGCCGACGTTGAGGGTCTGGATGCCCACCAGGACGTCCTCGCCGAGACCACGGGCGCCGATCATGGACGCGATCACCACCATCGACAGGGCCATCATGGTGGTCTGGTTGATGCCGGCCATGATGCTCGGCATCGCCAGCGGCAACTGCACACCGAACAACTGCTGCCAGCGGTTGGCGCCGAAGGCGTTGATGGCTTCCATCACCTCGCCGTCCACCTGGCGGATGCCGAGGTCGGTGAGGCGGATCAGCGGCGGCGCGGCGTAGATCACGGTGGCGAAGATGGCCGGTACCTTGCCCAGGCCGAAGAGCATCAGCACCGGGATCAGGTACACGAAGCTGGGCATGGTCTGCATGATGTCCAGCAGCGGCATCAGCACCGCACGCAGGCGGTCGCTGCGGGCCGCGAGGATTCCCAGCGGAATGCCGATCAGCACCGAGATGAAGGTGGCCACCAGCATCAGCGCGACGGTCTGCATCAGCTTGTCCCAGAGGCCGACGGCGCCCACCAGGAACAACAGGCCGGTGATCACCACCGTCGGCAGGATGCGCCGGGTGGCATGCCAGGTAATCCCGGCGACCACGATCAGCACCAGCCACCAGGGCGTGGCACGCAGCAGGCCTTCGAGGTAGACGATGGCGTAGAGCAGGGTGTCGGAGATGTGGCGGAACACGTCGCCGTAGTTGGTCACCAGGCTGTCGACCCAGCCGTTGACCCAATCGGCGATGGAAAAGGTGAAGCGTTCAGGGAACATGGCTCGCTCCGGTCAGGTGGTGAACCCGCTCCTCCGTCCGAGGAGCGGGCCGTGATAGGGGACTGCCCCAGCCTCAGAGGGCGGCTTCGATCTTCTTCGCCGCGTCTTCGCTAACCCAGGCGCGCCACACTTCCGGGTGTTCCTTGAGGAAGACCTTGGCCAGGTCCGCCGAATCCATCTTCTCTTTGGCCATCTTCGCCAGGTTCTGGTTCAGCAGGTCGATCGGCAGGTTGACCTTCTCCAGCACGGCCACCAGTTCCGGGGCCTCGTCATGGAAGGTCTTGGACAGGCCGACCTGGATGGTCACGCTCTTGTCCACGCCGGGCTTCTCCTCCAGCTTGACCAGATCGGCCTGACCCATCAGCGGCGTCGGCGACCAGTAATAGAAAAGGATAGGCTCGCCACGGCGATAGCTCGACAACACGGCCGCATCCAGGGCCGGGCCGGTGCCGGGGCGGAAGTTGGTGAACTTCTCTTCCAGGCCATAGCTCTTCAGCATTTCGGAGTTGTCCAGCTCGCAGGTCCAGCCGGCCGGGCAGTTGTAGAAGCGGCCCTTGCCCGGCTCCTCCGGATCGCGGAACAGTTCGGCGTACTGGCCAAGGTCGGCGATGGCCTTGAGCTGCGGCGCCTTGGCCTCGATGCCACGCTTGGCGTCGCCCTCGATCACATAACGCGGCACGTACCAGCCTTCGGTGGCGCCGACTATCGGTGCGCCCACGCCCACCACCTTGCCGGCGGTGGCGGCCTTGTTCCAGGCGTCGCTACGGCCGATCCATTCCTCGGCGAAAATCTGGATATCGTTGTTGCCCAGGGCCTGCTCCATGGTGATGGAGTTGCCCGGCAGGCTGTCGGTCTCGCAGCCGTAACCGTTCTTCAGCACCAGTTGCAGCACGTCGGTGAGCAGCATGCCGCTTTCCCAGTTGAGTCCGGCGAACTTCACCGGCTTGCCGGATTCGCACCAGCCCGCCGCCTGGGCGGAAGCCGCTCCAGCCAGCAGACCCGCCGCACACATCAGGCTCAACACTCGCTTCTTGAATTGCATGTTCCGACGCTCCTGAAACTTGGTAAGGGGTTAAGGCAGTTCGTTCATCGACAGAAGCCGGTTGTGCCGGCTTCCGGTGCCAGTGACTGGCAATTGTTGTTTTGACGACCGGAACGACTCGTGATCGTCCCGGGTACCTCAAGCAGTTGCGGTCTTCCCGACCTGGACGGGACGCTAGCGCCCCACCCTCCCGCTCCTTACTTCAGGTTCACAGGCTCGGCAGCAGCTTTGCCGGGACCAGCGCGTTCAGGCAGCCGCTGGCCAGCAGGTCGCTTGCCGTCTCGATATCCGGGGCGAAGAAGCGGTCCTCCTGGTAGTAGGAGACCTTGGCGCGCAGCAGGCCGCGAGCTTCTTCCAGCTTCGGCGAACTCTTCAGGCCGGTACGGAAGTCCAGGCCCTGGCAGGCACCCAGCCATTCGATGGCGAGGATGCCGCGCACGTTTTCCGCCATGGCCCAGAGACGCTTGCCGGCGTTCGGCGCCATCGACACGTGGTCTTCCTGGTTGGCCGAAGTAGGCAGGCTGTCAACGCTGGCCGGGTGAGCCAGCGCCTTGTTGTCGCTGGCCAGGGCGGCGGCGGTGACCTGGGCGATCATGAAGCCGGAGTTGACCCCACCGTTTTCCACCAGGAAGGGCGGCAGCTGGGACATGTGCATGTCCATCATCAGCGAGATACGGCGCTCGGACAGCGAGCCGATCTCGGCGATGGCCAGGGCGATGTTGTCGGCGGCCATGGCCACCGGCTCGGCGTGGAAGTTGCCGCCGGAAATCACATCGCCCTCTTCGGCGAACACCAGCGGGTTGTCCGAGACCGCGTTGGATTCGATCTCCAGCACCTCGGCAGCCTGGCGCAACTGGGTCAGGCAGGCGCCCATGACTTGCGGCTGGCAGCGCAGGGAGTACGGGTCCTGCACCTTGTCGCACTTCTCGTGCGAGCGGGCGATTTCGCTGCTGGCGGTGAGCAGTTCACGGTAGGCGGCCGCCACGTCGATCTGGCCGCGCTGGCCACGGGCGGCATGGATGCGCGCATCGAAGGGTGCGCGGGAACCGAGCATGGCTTCGACACTGAGACCGCCGCAGACGGTGGCGCCGGCAAACAGATCTTCGGCCTCGAACAGGCCACGCAGGGCGTAGGCAGTGGAAACCTGGGTGCCGTTGAGCAGGGCCAGACCCTCCTTCGCGGCCAAAGTCAGCGGCTCAAGCCCGGCGACGGCCAGCGCCTCGGTGGCCGGCAGCCACTGGCCCTTGTGGCGCGCCTTGCTTTCGCCAAGCAGCAGCAGGGACATGTGCGCGAGCGGCGCCAGGTCGCCGGAGGCGCCTACCGAGCCCTTCAGCGGGATATGCGGGTAGACCTCGGCGTTGATCAGGGCGATCAGCGCGTCGATCACCTTGCGACGGATGCCGGAGAACCCACGCGCCAGGCTGTTCACCTTGAGCAGCATGATCAGACGCACCATGGCGTCATCCAGCGCTTCGCCGACACCGGCAGCGTGGGACAGCACCAGCGAACGCTGCAGCTTTTCCAGGTCGGCCGGGGCGATGCGGGTCGAAGCCAGCAGGCCGAAGCCGGTGTTAATGCCGTAGGCGGTACGGCCTTCGGAAACGATGCTCTCGACGCAGGCAACGCTGGCGTCGATGGCTTTGCCGGCGCTGGCATCCAGGGTCAGCCGCAGAGGCTGCTGGTACACCTTGCGCAGGTCGGCCAGGGTCAGTTGGCCGGGTTTCAGATTCATATTCATCGAGGTTCTCCTTGGCCGCTTTTCGGCCTTGTCCGCCGCCGCCTTCCGCTGGCGACGTGCTTTAAAAAGTGGAGGCGGCGATCACCCCGCCTCCGGTTTCGAATTCCCGACTCAAGCGCCGTTGGCCGCCTTGTTCAGGTTCATGGATTCCGCCGGTAGCACCATGTGCTCCGGCACCGACCGGGCACTGCGGCGAGCGACCAGGTAGTAGAGGACGCTGGGCACGACCAGGCCGATGATCCAGGAGATATCAACGCCGCCCAGGTGCGCCACCATGGGCCCTGTGTAGAGCTTGGTAGAGATGAAGGGCATCTGCACCAGCACGCCGATGGTGTAGACGATGATGCCCGGCATGTTCCAGCGGCCGTAGCGACCATTGGGGTCGGACAGTGCCGGTACGTCATAGCGTTCCTTCGTGATGAAGTAGTAGTCCACCAGGTTCACCGCGCTCCACGGCGTGAAGAAGGCCAGCAGGAACAGGATGAAGGACTTGAACGCGCCCAGGAACGAATGCTGGCCGAGCAGCGCAACCAAGGTGGAGGCGCCCACGATGCCCAGCACGAAGCACAGGCGCTGGGCGCGCGACACTTCGATATGCCCACGGAAGCCACTGATGATGGTGGCGATGCACATGAAACTGCCGTAGGAGTTCAGGGTGGAGATGGTCACCTTGCCGAAGGCGATGCTGAAGTACAGCAGCGCAGCGACGGCGCCGGTGCTGCCCAGACCGACGATGTAGGCCACCTCGCGGCCGGCGAACTGACCGTTGGCCATGGCCGCGGCAAACACCCCGAGCACCATGGCGACCTGGGCTCCGATCACCGAGCCAAGGCCGGCGGCGAGGAAGGTCTTCACCGATGAGGTGCCACTGGGCAGGTAGCGCGAGTAGTCAGCCACGTAAGGGCCGTAGGCGATCTGCCAGGACGCTGCGAGGGATACCGCGAGCAGGAAGCTGGACCAGCTGAAATGACGGTTCTGCAGCAGCTCGCTGATGTCGCTCAGGACCATCACACGACTGAACAGGTAGATGAACGCGATGATGCCGAGCACGCTGGCGATGCGGCCGATGTAGTGGATCACGCGGTAGCCGAACGCGGTGGCCAGGACGATCACAGCCGCGAAGATGAGGATGCCGGCGCTATCACTGACACTCAGCAGCTGGCCGATGGCCTGGCCGGAAAGCACGGTGCCGGTGGCGGTGAAGCCGAGGTACATCAGGCACACCAGGACGATCGGGATGGCGGCGCCATAAACACCGAACTGCACCCGGCTGGAGATCATCTGCGGCAGACCGAGCTTGGGGCCTTGGGCCGCGTGCAGCGCCATCACGGCGCCGCCGAACAATTGGCCGATGAACAGGCCGATCAGCGACCAGAACACGTCGCCGCCCAGCACCACGGCCAGTGCGCCGGTGACGATGGCGGTGATCTGCAGGTTGGCGCCCAGCCACAAAGTGAACTGGCTGTAGAGGCGACCATGGCGCTCGGCCTCGGGAATGTAATCAATCGAGCGGCGTTCGATCAGGGGCTTGGCCGAAGGCTCGTGGGACTGGGTCATCTAACTGTTCTCCGATACGGCTGTAGTGACGATCTCTTGTTGTTATCCGTGTGCAGATTCGAGAACTGTCTTGCCTGCGTGGCGCTCTGCGGCGCCTCCATTGCGGGCGTAGGGCCCATGCGCAAGGCTCCTATCCTGGAGCTGACATCTGCGCATGGGCCTCGACCTCAGCGTTTGCCGGTGATCATCGGCAGGTTCAGGCCCTGTTCCTTGGCGCAGTCGATGGCGATCTGGTAACCGGCGTCGGCATGACGCATCACGCCGGTGCCAGGGTCGTTGGTCAGCACGCGGGCGATGCGCGCGGCGGCTTCATCAGTGCCGTCGCAAACGATCACCATGCCCGAATGCTGGGAGAAGCCCATGCCTACACCGCCGCCGTGGTGCAGCGACACCCAGGTGGCACCGCTGGCGGTGTTCAGCAGGGCATTGAGCAGCGGCCAGTCGGAAACGGCATCGGAACCGTCCTGCATGGCTTCGGTTTCGCGGTTCGGACTGGATACCGAGCCGGAGTCCAGGTGGTCACGGCCGATGACGATGGGCGCGGACAGTTCGCCGCTGCGGACCATTTCGTTGAAAGCCAGGCCGAGCTTGGCGCGCAGGCCCAGGCCGACCCAGCAGATACGTGCCGGCAGGCCCTGGAAGCTGATGCGCTCGCGGGCCATGTCCAGCCAGCGGTGCAGGTGGGCGTCGTCCGGGATCAGTTCCTTGACCTTGGCGTCGGTCTTGTAGATGTCCTGCGGATCACCGGACAGGGCAGCCCAGCGGAACGGGCCGATGCCGCGGCAGAACAGCGGACGGATGTAGGCCGGAACGAAGCCGGGGAAGTCGAAAGCGTTGGCCACGCCCTCTTCCTTGGCCATCTGGCGGATGTTGTTGCCGTAGTCGAAGGTCGGGACGCCAGCCTTCTGGAAGTCCAGCATGGCCTGTACGTGCACGGCCATGGACTGCTTGGCGGCCTTGACCACTGCAGCCGGCTCGGTCTGAGCGCGGTCGCGGTACTGTTCCCAGGTCCAGCCGATCGGCAGGTAACCGTTCAGCGGATCGTGGGCGCTGGTCTGGTCAGTGACCATGTCCGGGCGTACGCCACGGCGCACCAGCTCCGGCAGGATTTCAGCAGCGTTGCCCAGCAGGGCGATGGAGATGGCCTTGCCCTCGCTGGTGTACTTGGCGATGCGCGCCAGGGCGTCGTCCAGGTCGGTGGCCTGCTCGTCGACATAGCGGCTGCGCAGACGGAAATCGATGCTGGTCTGCTGGCATTCGATGTTCAGCGAGCAGGCGCCGGCCAGGGTCGCGGCCAGGGGCTGGGCGCCACCCATGCCGCCGAGGCCCGCAGTCAGGACCCACTTGCCGGTCAGGTTGCCGTTGTAGTGCTGGCGGCCAGCCTCGACGAAGGTTTCATAGGTGCCCTGGACGATGCCCTGGCTGCCGATGTAGATCCAGCTGCCGGCGGTCATCTGGCCGTACATGGCCAGGCCCTTGGCGTCCAGCTCGTTGAAGTGTTCCCAGGTGGCCCAATGCGGCACCAGGTTGGAGTTGGCGATCAGCACGCGCGGGGCGTTGGCGTGGGTCTTGAACACGCCGACCGGCTTGCCGGACTGCACCAGCAGGGTTTCGTCTTCGTTCAGCTCTTTCAGGGTCTCGACGATCTTGTCGTAGCACTCCCAGTTGCGCGCCGCGCGACCGATGCCGCCGTAGACCACCAGTTCCTTCGGGTTCTCCGCTACCTCGGGGTCGAGGTTGTTCATCAGCATGCGCAGCGGCGCTTCGGTCAGCCAGCTCTTGGCGTTCAGCTTGTTGCCACGCGGGGCGCGGATTTCGGTGTCACGGAATTTGGTCATGCCTGGCTCCTCGTAGGGTGGTAGCGGTGGGCAGCGTTACTGCCTGACTGCGCGGGAAAAGCAGCGCACATCTGCACACATATAAACTTGTACATACAAGCATATGCAAGCAAGGGGCCAAATCCTCATGGGCAATTGGCAAAGGCAGGGAAAAGCCCGGTGGAACAAGGGCTTCCACCATGAAGATGTATAGACAAGTAAAGCAGGGGGGAGAGACGAACGCTGTTACCGCACACCAGAAATGCCCGCTTTCGAAGCGGGCGCGCGCCGAAGTGGGGCCTTAGGTAACAGTCACTTCAGGGAAGCATCGAGATGCTGGGCGACATCCGCGGGCACCCAGGTCGACCATATTTCCCGGTGCTCACGGAAGAAGGCATCTGCCACGGGACCCGCATCAGCGTGCTCCTCGGACATCCGCGCGAGGATGCCGTTGAACAGCGGCAGCGGGATTTCCACCTTCGAGAACGCCTGAACCAACGCCGGCGCCTTCTCGCGCAGATCGCGGGAAACACCGATGGAGATCTTCGCCGGCAACGAACGGGTGCCGATGGGCTTCGGGTTGTTGGGGTCGATCAGGGTTTCCCAGGCCTTCTGGTCGAAGGGGGGCTCCTCCAGCTGCACCAGCTTGTAGCGCCCCATCAGCGGGGTCGGCGACCAGTAGTAGAAGAGAATCGGCTGCTGCTGGCGGATCGCCGAACTGATGGCCGCATCCAGCGCCGGACCGGTGCCGGTGCGGAAGTTCACGTAGCTGTCCTCCAGGCCATAAGCCTTGAGTTTCTGGCTGTTGACCCCTTCGCAGGTCCAGCCGGTGGGGCAATTGTAGAAACGGCCCTTGCCGGGTGATTCAGGATCCTTGAACAGCGCCTTGAAGCGCGGCAGGTCGCTGACCGAGCGCAGCCCGGCAGCGGGCGCGCCCTCCCCTTTCACCAGGTATTCCGGCACCCACCAGCCCTCGGTGGCGCCCTTCACCGGCTCGCCGACGGCGAAGACTTCACCGGCCGCTTCGGCCTTGCGCCACAGCTCGCTGCGCCCGGCCCACTGCTCGGCGATTACCTGGATATCGTTCTGCCGCAGCGCGTTTTCCATGGTCAGGGTGTTACCGGGCAGCACGTCGGTCTTGCAGCCGTAACCCTTCTCCAGCAGCACCCGCAGTACTTCGGTGGCGAACATGCCGCTTTCCCAGTTCAACCCGGCCAGCACCACGGGCTTGGGATAAGGGCATTCGGCGGCCTCAGCTTCCAGCGAAGCCGGGAGGACCAGGGACAGGACGATGGCAGCGAGAACGCTGTGGCGGGGCATGGAAGGCTCCGGTAGGCGTGACGGGCGACAGGATTAGGTGTAGACCCTGTGGCGCCAATATGCCCGCTTACGGAGCGGAGGAGAGGCTTCTGATGTGGGAGCGAATTTATTCGCGAATGAATTCGCTCCCACAGGAAAGGCAGGAGACCTTAGCGCGGCGTCAACTCGATCAGGCAGCAGGCGCCCGTGCCATCCAGCTTCAGCTCGGCCAGTGCGCCGGTGGTTTCCAGATGCAGGCAGTCATGTTGGCCCAGCACTTCGGAGCGCTGGCCATCAAAGGTGAGGCTGACGCCCGACTCAGCGGCGAACAGCAGCACGGTATTGGCAGAAGAAAACAGCTTGAGCCCGCCGTCCGCCCGCAGCCACTGCAGACGAGCGGAGTAACGCTTGGGCGAGTAGATGAGGTTGAAATCGCGGATCGGCCCATCGACCAGCTCGCACTGCACCGTGCTACCGCCATCGAATGCGAAGGCGTCCAGGGTGGCGAGATCGCGGGAGCGTTGGCCATCCACTTCCAGGCGCATGCCGGCGCCTTCCAGAACGGTGATCACCCGCTGATAGCCGGTGAAAGCGGAGAAGCCGCCGGACTCGCCCACATCGGCAATGGACAACCGCCAGCCGAAGCCGTCGAGTCCATCACCCGCGTCGCGGGCGATTTCCAGGGTGGAGCCCGCGCCGTTCTTCCACGGCATACGGGGGTAGTCAGCGGCACGCAGCAGGCGGGATTGGGTCATGAACCGAAACGTCCTTCGAGGCGGTAGCGGGAACCGGGGTAGAGCAGGCGCGCGCTGGTCACGGTATTGCGCCCGGACCAGGTGCGACGGCGAATCAGCAGGCAGGGCTCACCGCGCTCGATCTGCAGCAGCTTGCACTCCTCGGCGTCGGCCAGGATGGCCTCGACCACATGCTCCCCCTCGGTCAGCGGCGCTACGCTGGACAGGTAGGCGTAGGGCGTCTGGCGGGTGAAGTCCTGCTTCAGGTAGTCGGGGGCGCTCGAGGGGTTCACGTAGCGGTCCTCGATCTGCACCGGCACATCGTTCTCGAAATGCACGATGCGCGAGTGGAACACCCGCTGGCCTTCGCGCATGTCGAGCGCCAGCGCCCGCTCTGGGCCCGCCACCTCGTCGACCAGGCTGACCACCACACAGTGATGGCGATGGCCACGCTGGGCGATCTCTTCGGCGATGTTGTGCACTTCGAACAGGGCCGACTGGCCTTTAGGCTCAGCGACGAAGGTGCCCACGCCCTGCATGCGCACCAGAAAGCCTTCGGCGGTCAGCTCGCGCAGGGCGCGGTTGATGGTCATGCGGCTGAAGCCCAGCTCATTGACCAGCTCGCTCTCGGACGGCACCCGATAATGCGGCGGCCACGCGCCGCTCTGGATCTGCTGGCTGATCATCTGTTTGACGCGCGCATACAGGGGCGCAGGGGCCTCCCCTATCTGGGCGGCCAGCGAAGACGGTGCATTGGGCGAACTGGGCACGGGAAACTCCTTGTCGGCGAAGAGGCAAGACGCTGGATGGCAAACAGGCGTAGCCCCGAACCGGCTGCCCGCCTCCGGCATGTACCGGATTCGACAATTCCAGACAAGTGCGCGACTGACGTGAGTTTACGTTACCCACAAACGTCTGTATATGTATATACAAATAAAACAACCCACCCCTCGGTGCCTCATCATGTCCGCTTTCTTCGCAGAACGCGCCCTGCTGCCGCAAGGCTGGGCTCGCAATGTCCGCTTCGAAGTTTCTTCCGACGGCCTGATCAAAAAGGTGCTGGCAGATGCCAGCGGAGAAGGCGCCGAACGCCTCCAGGGGCCGGTTCTGGCGGGCATGCCGAACCTGCATTCCCATGCCTTCCAGCGCGCCATGGCCGGGCTGGCCGAGGTTGCGGGCAACCCCAATGACAGCTTCTGGACCTGGCGCGACCTGATGTACCGGCTGGTGGGCCGGCTCGACCCGGAGCAGGTGGAAGTCATCGCCCGGCAGCTCTATATCGAGATGCTCAAGGCGGGCTACACCAGCGTCGCCGAATTCCACTACGTGCACCACGATGCCGACGGTCGCCGTTACGCCGACCCGGCCGAACTCTCCCTGCGAGTCAGCCAGGCCGCCCGCGACGCCGGCATCGGCCTGACCCTGCTCCCGGTGCTCTATAGCCACGCCGGCTTTGGCGGACAGTCACCGAATGATGGGCAGCGCCGCTTCATCAACAGCACCGACAGCTACCTGGCCCTGCAGGAACGCCTGCACGCGGAAATCGCCCGCCGACCGAACCAGCAACTGGGCCTGTGCTTCCACTCGCTGCGCGCGGTGACGCCTGAACAGATCAATGCGGTTCTGGCAGCAGAACAGGGCTCGCGCCCCATCCATATCCACATCGCCGAACAGCAGAAGGAAGTGGACGACTGCCTCGCCTGGAGTGGCCGCCGGCCGTTGCAGTGGCTTTACGAGAATGCCCCGGTGGATGAGCGCTGGTGCCTGGTCCACGCCACCCACGCCGAGCCGGACGAAGTGGTCGCCATGGCGTCCAGCGGTGCCGTGGCCGGTCTGTGCCTGACCACCGAAGCCAACCTCGGCGACGGCATTTTCCCGGCGGTGGACTTCCTCGCCCGGGGCGGCCGCCTGGGTATCGGCTCCGACAGCCACGTCTCGGTGAGCGTGGTGGAAGAACTGCGCTGGCTGGAATACGGCCAGCGCCTGCGCGACCAGCGCCGCAACCGCCTCTATCGCGCCGATCAACCCCAAGTCGGCCGCACCCTGTTCGATGCGGCCCTGGCCGGCGGCGCCCAGGCCCTCGGTCAGCCCGTGGGGGCTCTGGAAGTCGGTAAGCGCGCGGACTGGCTGGTGCTGGATGGCAACGACCCCTACCTCGCTACGGCAGAGGGCGACGCCCTGCTCAACCGCTGGCTGTTCGCCGGCGGCGACCGTCAGGTACGGGATGTGATGGTAGGTGGGAATTGGGTGGTGCGCGATGGCCGGCATGCGGCCGAAGCAGAGACTGCGAAGGCCTTTGCCGGGGTGTTGCGAGAAGTCCTGCGCTGACCCGTTCCCCTCACCCCCGGCCCCTCTCCCTGAAGAGGAGAGGGGTGACTCGCGCCTGACACCGCAATGCTCACCGGCTACTCCGCGTCCATCCAGGCATTGAACCTGCCGTCGGCACGAACAAACTCCCTTCTCCCTTTCAGGGAGAGGGGGTGGGGGTGAGGGCGCTGTCCGGCGTGCGCCAGATCAGCAGGTCGGTGTCATACCCCTGCTCTTCCGCCACTTCCAGCAGTTGCTCGCGGGTCTTCTCCGACACCACCGGCGTGCGCGACAGCAGCCAGAGATACTTGCGATCCGGGTTGCCCACCACGGCGGTGCGGTAGTCATCGTCCACGTAGAGCACCCAGTACTCGCCCTTGGCTATGCCCGGCAGGAGCCGGGAAAACCAGTTGTCGAAGCGCACCCAGAGCTTGTCGGTATGACCGGCTACCTGCGGCACGGCACTACCGCTGACTTCCTTCCACTCACCATCCAGCGTGCGGCAGCGGTTCAGCACACCCAGGCTGCCGTCGTCCCGCAGGTCGTAATGGGCTTCGGACTGGGCGCAGCCGCGCTGGAAAAACATCGGCAACCGCGCCAGTTCGTACCAGGTGCCCTGATAGCGCGCGAGGTCCACTGCCTCCACCGTGCGCGGCGGAACCGGGCCCTCGCCATGGCTGGCGCAGCCGACCAGCAGCAGGGCCGCCAGCAGCGCGGCTGCACGCTTCACTTGAGCCCCTTTCCAGAGAACATCAGCACCTTCTCGCCGGCGTACTGCACGCTGACGAAGGTCTTTTCGTCGCCCCAGGTGCAGCTGGTGAAGCCAACGGCGCCGGAGCACTCGGTCGGGCTGCCGAGCAGCTGCTCCACTTCGGCCTTGGTCATGCCGGACTTGAGCTTGGAATAGTTCTCCTGGTTGAGCTTGTTGCAGGCGGCCAGCACCAGGCAGCAGGACAGGACAGCGAGGGTACGAAGGGACATGAAGCACTCCTTGGCGGATAAAACGCGACCGGCCTGTCTGAGCCGGTCGCAAGATTGTTCCATTCGATTCTAGAAGCGCGAACCGGGTTCCCGCAGGAAAGTGCTTTCTTCGTCGCTGGAAGGGCGGCCGAGAACGGCGTTGCGATGGGGAAAGCGACCGAAGCGGGCAATGACCACCCGATGGCGCTCGGAGAAATCGAGGAAGTTCTCGAACAGCGACCGCTCGGCGGCGTCGGCGCCGTCCAGCAACAGGCGGTAGCGGTACAGCGCGCGCTCCTGGCTGGCCAGGTCTTCGGCGTGCTCCAGCACCAGGTAGATGAACACCTGGCGGATCGGGCTGAGATGCCGGTCCAGGCCGCGAGCCAGGCCGTCAGCCACCAGCGCCTGGGCGCGGGCGTCGCCGGCGAAGCCACGGGGGTCGTTGCGGAAGATCATGCGCGGCAGCTGGTCCAACAGCACGACCAGCGCCAGCCAGCCATCCGGCTGTTCGGCCCAGTCGGCGAGACCGCCGTCCAGGGCCTGTTCCACCAGGCCGCCGAAGCACTCGCGGGCTTCGGCATCCTGATGGTCCTTCTTGCCGAACCACAGCCCGTGGCGCGCTGCGGCGGTCTGACTGGCGGAGGCCTCAGGTCCGAACCACCAGTCGAGCAGCGGCTGCCAGGGCTGCATGGGTTACTCCTGGTGGTAACCGGTGACGCGGGCGACTTCTTCCTTGGAACCCAGGAAGACCGGCACGCGCTGGTGCAGGGAGTTGGGCTGGATGTCGAGGATGCGCTGACGGCCGTCGGTGGAGGCGCCGCCGGCCTGCTCGATGATGAAGGACATCGGGTTGGCTTCGTACATCAGGCGCAGCTTGCCGGGCTTCTCCGGCTCACGGGCATCCCAGGGGTACATGAAGATACCGCCGCGAGTCAGGATGCGGTGCACGTCGGCCACCATGGAGGCGATCCAGCGCATGTTGTAGTTCTTGCCCAGGGCGCCTTCCTTGCCGGCCAGCATTTCGCTGACGTAGCGCTTCACCGGGGCTTCCCAGTGACGCTGGTTGGACATGTTGATGGCGAACTCGGCGGTGGTTTCCGGCACGCGGATGTTGTCGTGGGTGAGCACGAAGGAACCCAGCTCGCGATCCAGGGTGAAGCCCTTCACGCCGTCGCCCAGGGTCAGCATCAGCATGGTCTGCGGACCATAGATGGCGTAGCCGGCGGCAACCTGCTTGGTACCCGGCTGCAGGAAGGCCTGCTCATTCAGGGCGTCGTTCTGCGAGAGGTGCTGCTCAGGGCAACGCAGCACCGAGAAGATGGTGCCCACCGACACGTTGACGTCGATGTTGGAGGAGCCGTCCAGCGGGTCGAATACCAGCAGGTAGGCACCCTTGGGGTACTTGCCGGGGATCTGGTAGGCGTTGTCCATTTCCTCGGACGCCATGCCGGCCAGGTGGCCGCCCCACTCGTTGGCTTCCAGCAGGATCTCGTTGGACATCACGTCCAGCTTCTTCTGCACTTCGCCCTGCACGTTTTCGGTGCCCATGCTGCCGAGCACGCCGCCCAGCGCGCCCTTGGACACCGCATGGCTGATTTCCTTGCAGGCGCGCGCGACGACCTCGATGAGGAAGCGCAGATCGGCAGGAGTGTTGTGGCTTCGGGTCTGCTCGATCAGGTAGCGACTCAGGGTAACGCGGGACATGAAATGGCTCCGGAGGGTGGAAAAATGCGCGCAGTTTAGCGCGAGTCGTTTCGCAATGCCTCTCAGCGGGATGGAAGGCGCTGAAATGGCGGTAATGGCAGCCTGACAGGGGCTGCGAATTTATCTGACGCTGGTGTCGGCCACTGGTTCAGCCGTCAGTCGGCACCCGATGCTGCCAGTCGCTGCACCTGGTTCCGGCCGTTACGCTTGGCGTCGTACAGCGCGGCGTCTGCGACCTGCATCAGCTCCTCCAGCGTCTGCCCCTGGGCCGGCCAGACGGCCAGTCCGGCGGAGAGGGTCACCGACAGCGGCCCCTCGCGGGTGGGCAGTGGCTGGCCAGCCAGCGCCTGGCAAAGCGCCTGCAGGCGGACGAATGCCTCATCGCCGGCGGCACCGGGCAGCAGCAGGAGGAATTCTTCGCCGCCGATACGGAACACCGCATCACTGCCACGCAGGTTGCCGGTCAGGTGGATGGCCACGGCGCGCAGCACGTCGTCGCCCACCAGGTGGCCGTGACGGTCATTGAGTTGCTTGAAGTGATCGAGATCGATCAGCGCCAGGGAAATGGGTGTGCGCTCGCGCTGGCTGCGGGTCAGCTCGCGGGCGAACAGTTCGCCCAGGTGGCGGCGGTTGTAGAGGCCCGTCAGCGGGTCGCGCAGGGCTTGCTCCTGCAACTGTTCGTGCAGGCGGGTGATGGTACGCAGGCGCTCCTCGCTGGTGGCCAGCGCCTCGGCCAACTTGAGTTCGCTGCAATGCCGCTCGGTGATGTCACGCAGGTAGAGCATCTGTCCGAGGATGAAGGTACCGCTCCGGGTCACCCGCTCGATATCGCGGGAGCGCACCTCGAAATAGCGCGAGGAACTGGCCGGGATCAGCAGCATCTCCCGCCCCCCCGCCGCCAGCATCGCCTCCAGTTCCAGGCCGTAGACCGGCCATTTGGACAGGACCGTGCCCTGCCAGGACGCGGACTGCCCGGCGAGCTCCAGGGCGGCGGGGTTGGCGTCGATCACCCGGCGCTGCGGGTCGACCACCAGCACCGGGTCGGGCAGCTCCTCCAGCAGCAGGTGGCGCGCGACCGGCAGCAGGTCGAACAGGCGCACACCGAGGATCAGGCAGGCGAAGGCCACCAGGGTGAAGGCGAAGCTGAATGGCGTGGGGTCGAAGCCGAACAGGGTCCAGCCGAAGACCACATAGCTCAGGTTGGCGCCCCAGGGCACGCAGGTGACCAGAACGAAGGCCAGGTAGTGCCGCCGGTGCAGGCCGTGGCTGGCCAGGGCGGCGCGGGTCACCACGGCCAGGCAGAAGATCATGAAGACATAGACATAGATGGCCACGGCATCGAACAGCGGGCCGTGGTCATAACGAATGGCCGCGCCCGGACTGTCGTCCATCGGCAGGGTACCGGGGCCATAGAACAGCTGGTGCCAGGGGTTGCTCAGGGCCATGGCCGAGGCGACCAGCGGGCCGATGCCCAGCAGCAGGAAGCCGCGCAGCGTCAGGGGTTCACGGATGCTGTTGACGAACTGCCAGAGGAACACCGCCCAGAAGGTTGGCACGCCGATGATCCCCGGCCACGCCATGCTGGCCCAGAACACCTTGCACTGCGGCCCTTGTGCGGCAAGCTCCAGCCCCGCTGCGGCGAGCCACCAGCAGATGCCGGCATGCAGGACGATGAAGCTCTCGCGACCGGGGAAGTGGCGCTGGCGGCTCACCCAGCGCGCCATCAGGATCACCCCGATGCCGACCGCGAGGGTCAGCGCCACCGGCCAGCTGAAGCTCCAGCCACCGGCCAGGCAGGCGTTCATCGCCGGGCTCCGGGGAGCTTGGCAAGCGACAATACGGGGTGCGAATGGAACTGCTTGAGGCTGGTCACTGGCCGTCCTGACCTGAAAAAGGGCCGTCTGCTGCGGCCCGTGGAATGACAGGACAAAGATACATCAAAACGCCAGCACTGCCGCCTGCAAGCCGCGTCACTCATCAGGAACGGGTGGCCGGCCTGCGCAACAGGCTGAACGCCATGACGCCCAGCAGGCCGACACCCAACAGGAGCACGGCCCAGAGGCCGACGCGCTTCCAGACGATCTGCTCGGCAGTCTGCCGTTCCGCCGGGTGTTCGCCGACCTGCGCCGGTATCGCCACCGCCTCGGCGCGGCCCATCTTCTCCAGGCTGGAAGCGTCGAAGCCCGGCACCAGCGTGGCCAGGGGCAGCTCCGTGCGGCTGGCTTCGGCATTGCCCAACGCCAGGGTGAACGGCGGGTTGCCACGGGCGAGGAACACCACCTGGGTGGCATGCATGCCCACCTCCAGGCGCGGCACCTGCTGGCCGAAGCCGCCGGCGCGCTGGTCCACCGTCAGGCGCAGCTGCTTGACCGCCATCCAGCCCGGTAGGTCCAGTTCCTCCTGGGCCACTTCCTTGCCGTCCTGA
The DNA here is from genome assembly GCF_029873155.1 of Pseudomonas sp. BN515. Classification (NCBI taxonomy): domain Bacteria; kingdom Pseudomonadati; phylum Pseudomonadota; class Gammaproteobacteria; order Pseudomonadales; family Pseudomonadaceae; genus Pseudomonas; species Pseudomonas sp. BN515. The sequence goes on from NZ_SSOH01000093.1 coordinate 295,570, forward strand.
GGCAGGCGGTAGAGCAGGCCCGACGCCAGCGGCTGCCATTGCGGCGCACCGTCACGACGCGCCTCCACCTGTATCGGCAACAGGCTTCCAGGCCGCTCCACGGCAATGCGCAGACGCTCGATGGGCAGCCCCAGGGGCAGGTCCCAGAGGTACTGGCCATCCTTGTTGCTGACCGGCTCCAGCGGTGCCGACCAGGCCATCGACGCCGGCAGGCTCTCGCGACTGGCGCTCACCACCTTCACGGCGGTCAGTTCCGGGGCTTGCCGCGGGCTCTGCCAGAGCAGGCGCAGATAGCGCGCCGGGCGTCCCGGCAGGGTCACTTCGCGCTGGTCGATACGTTGATCGGCAAAGGACAGCCGGGCCACCTGGCCGTCGCCCCAGACCTCCCAATGCTGCAGGTCATCGCTGGCCTCGATGCTGAAACGCTGGAAGCCTTCGCCACCACCGCTCCAGTCCAGGCTGAGTTTCTCCAGGGGCGCCTGCACGCCGCTGGCGTCCAGCAGCCAGCCGCGCAATTGCTCACCAGCCGAAGCCGGGCTCTCCGGCACCACCTGCACCACCGTCCCCGTGGTGCTGCGCTCAATCCGCACACTGGGCGACCCCGCCGCGCTCTCGGTGGAGCCGTGCAGGGGGAACCAGCGCAATGGATGCTCATGACGGGCGCGACGTTCACTGGCGCTGCTGCGGGTCAGGGCGTAGGCCAGGGCCTCACCCTCGGCGTTGAACACCCGCAGGTCGCGCAGGTCGGCATGGCGCGCGGCGAAATGCAGGGCCATGGGCATCTCCAAGCGATACCAGGGCCCCTGGCCTTCCACGCGCAGTTCGACGCGGGTGGTGAAATCCTCGGGTTGCTCGGCGGCGAGCAGCGGCTGGCAAAGCAACCCCAAGCCAGCCAACAGGGCCAGTCCGGGGCGGCGCAGGGAAGACAAATCGATCATGCGTTGACCCGCTCCTGTTCAGGTTCCGCGCGCCTGGGCGGCAGGGGCGCGAAGTAGCCGACGACCAGCAGCAGGACGCCGACGCCGATGAAAGACACGATGCGCTCCAGGCCACCGCGGTTACCCAGTTCGACGAAGAACAGCTTGGCCACCACCAGCGCGATCAGCACCGCACCCACCAGCCAGAGCTGGCGCCAGGCGCGCAGATGACCGACGACCATCAGGCCGAGGGCGATGCTGGTCCAGACGATGGACAGCCCGGCCTGCACCAGCATGGAGTCCAGCTGCGCCTCCAGTTGGTAAGGCACACCGCCCCAGTGATGCGCGCAACGGAATACCGCCGCCGTGGCCAGGGCGAACAGCGACACGCCCGCCACGCCCTGGATCAGCCAGGCCGGCAGGTCAGGCGAGCCGAACCGGGGCAGGCAGTCGCGCACCCAGAGGTAGACGCCCAGCAGCGCGAACAGCAGGCCCAATTCCAGCGGATTGAACAGCGGCAAATAGGGCAGCGGCTCTGCAGCGCCATCGCTCCAGGCGTTGGCGATCCAGAACCAGGCCAGCATCAGCAGTGCCAGCGGTAGCGAGGCCCACAGGCGGTACTCCCGTGGATAGGCCGCCACCGGCCAGGGCAGGCGCGGGCGCAAGGCCACCAGCAGCAGCCAGGCACTCGGCAGCAGGGCCCAGCCCAACCACCGCCAGGCGTTGTACTGCTCGGACAACAGCATCAGCAGGTAGCGGAGCTCCAGCGCCAGCACGCCGAGCAGCAGCCAGCACCCCAGCACATGGGAAGCGCTGCGCGCCCCGCTGGGCAGGAGTCCATCCAGCCTGCGCAGCGCCAGCAGGTGCACGACGAACAGCGCGCCCCAGCCCGCCCAGCCAAAGCTTGCCGCCGGGTGGTACTGCGGTTCCCAGGCCACCGCCAGCGCCACCACACCCGCCGGCGCCAGCACCAGGCACAGCAACGCCAGGGCACGCCATTGTTCGCGGCCGGCCAGCCAAGTGGTGAAGAAGACGCTCGCGGACGCCAGCAACAAGGCCAGGGGCACCTGCAATTCGGGCGCGGCGAAGCGGCCGATCTCCGCCAGCCAGGCCAGGGCCCACCAGCCGGCGCTCCAGGCCAGCAACAGCTGCGCCAGGTGCGCGAGGCTGAGGCCACCCATGGCCGCCTCCGCCCGAGCCGCCCGTTGCAGGCGCCAGGCACCGACGAAGGCCGCCAGCGCCAGCACCGCCGGCGTCCAGAAACCGGCATGGGCCAGCGGACGCAGGCCTTCACCACTCAGCTCGCCCAGCAACAGCGGACTCACCGTGAGGAAGCTGAAACCGGCCAGGAGCTGCAGGAACAGGCCGAACCAGAACGCCGCGCGCTGTTGCAGATACAGGCTGAGCCAGAGGATCAACAGACCGCTACCCGCCCACACCGCGCCAGCGGTACGCCAGGGCAGCACGAACAGCACCGCCAGGTTGACGAAGGCCAGCCCCGCCAGCAGGACCAGCGACAGGCTCCGCAGCAGCCGCACATCCGCACGCGCCAGCGGGTGACGGGCGGCCAACAGCATCCCGGCGATCAGCGCCAGGCCGATGAGCGAAGCCACCATCAATCCGCGCCACCCCGGCACGGCACCGCTGCCAAGGCCGGAACCGTCCAGATCGAGCAGGAAGATGGCGCCGCCAAGCAGTTGCACCGCGAAGGCGCTGAACAGGAAAACGCGGGAGAGCAGGCGAAGCCCGACGAAGATTGTCGCCAACCCCGCCAGCGCCCAGGCGATGGCCGTGCCTTCGGCTGCAAAGCAAAGCGGCGCCATCAGGTAGAGGAATGCCAGCCCCACACAGGCGAACACCGGCGCGCTGCGTTGCTCCAGCCCCGTAGCCGCGTCGGCGGGCGCCCGGCGCAGTTGCCAGAACACGAACAGCAGCGCCGCACCCAGCATCAGCGCGCCCAGGGGTGAGCCATCCAGCAGCGTGTAGCTGCCCGCACGCAGCCCACCGAGGAAGGCCACCGCCGCGCCGAACTGCAGCAGCAACGCGAACGCCCGCGCCAACGGCCGGCCCTGGCGCAAGCCGAGCCAGTAGATTCCGGCGCCTTCCACCGCCCAGGCGGCGGAAGTCCAGCGGGCATCCAGCCCCAGGGGAATCGCCAGGCTGCCGAACACCACGCCCAGCGCCAGGCAGGTTTCCACCAGCAGCAATGCGCGGCCAGCGGTGCGGCCCGCCAGGATGCGCGCCAGGACGATGTAGAACAGCCCAAGTGCGAGGGCGCTGAAGGCGGTGCCGAACTCGATATGGCGGATCAGCGCCACCTGCAGGCCGAAACCGATGATCGGCGGACCGAACAGAACGGTGCCGTCCACCGTGTCAGCCTGGCGCGCCGACCAGCGCAGCAGCTCGCCGCGCTCCTCTGGCGCATCCGCCGCCTCGGCCAGCTTGCGTCGGGCGAAGAGCAGGCCGATACCCACGTACATCAGGAAGAACAGCACCAGGAAGGGCTCGGTGCTGGCGAAGAGCTCCGGCCGATAGGAACGCAGGCCCCAGGCGAAGCCGATGCCGAAGGTGCCGACGAAACCGATCAAGTTGAGCAGGCGCCAGGCCTTGAACCAGGCGATGGCGAAGATGCCCGCATTGAGCAGCGCGAAATAGCTGAACAGCGCCACATGGTCGCCGCTGCCACTGGAGGTGAGGATGGGCGCGGCAAAGCCGCCCAGCGCCGCTGCGGCCGCGAGGCCCAGGGCGTCCTGCGCCACCGCGAGGATCGCGGAAAACAGGGTGACCGCCACCAGCAGGCCGAAGGCCATCTTCGGGTCCAGCAGCGGGTGCAGGCGCATGGCCGCGAATACCGTCAGGTAGAGCACGGCGATCCCGGCGCCCTGAAGCATCAGGCCGTAATTGGGATTACGTCGGCGCAGCCACCAGCCGAGCCCCAGCAACGCGATGGCGGCCAGCGCCACCCCGGCGTAACGCAACTCCACCGGCACCACCATGCCTTCGGTGGCGTAGCGCAGCAGGAAGGCCAAGCCGAGGAATAGCAGCACAACACCGATGCGCAGCACGGTATTGCCACCGAACAGCCAGTTGCGGGCGGCGGCAAAGCCCCGTTCGAGCAGGGAGGGCTCGCGAGGCTTGGGGGGAATCGGTGGCGCACGGCGCGGTGCCTCGGGGCGCGCTTCCTGGCCCCAGGCGTCAGCAGCAGCGGCGGCAGGAGCAGGCTCGGGGGCCGGTTCGGCCGCAGCGGCGGGTTGTTCCAGCACGTCAGCCGGCAGTTCCCAGACCAGATCGCTGTCGTCAGGCACCCGTTCAGGCGCGGCCTGCGCCGCTGGCGTCACCGGCTCGGCAACGGAAGGCGCCGCCTCAGCTGGCTGCGCCCCGCCCTGTTCCACCTTGAGCAGGCGCTCATGGATGGCCTGGGTGCCTTTGTCGAAGCGGGCGGCGAAGCTGGCCAGCGATTTGCGCAGCTCGGCGTTCTCCCGCGTCAGCCACTGGAGGCGAATGGCCTGCCCCAGCCCCAGGCCCATCAGGCCGCCGAGCAGGGCACCCGTGACGCTTTCATCTATCCCGGCCCCGAAGGCCAGGCCAATCAGCATGAAAATCCATTGCATGCAGCGATTACTCAGATGGTTGGGCAGGTTGGCCGCATTCCTCGCGACCGGTATCAGCTAGAAACTACAAGAGAACCGGCATCGTCCCCAATAAGAGACGTCTCAGTTCTGACTCACAGACACAGAAGATTCCTACAGCTCAGCACAACACCGGCACAAATCCGTAGAGACAAAGGGAAATTTCATGTTCCCCGACGGGAAACTGTTCACTTTTTCACCAACATCGCTATGATGCCCGCCCTTCTCCCCTAGCCTGCTCGCCGACCATGAAGACCATGATGATCGTCGGTGCCGACCTCGACCGGACGGACACCTGGATCAAATACGAAAAAACCATGTGCCACGCCTGCGTTTCCAGCTGCTGCACCATGCCGGTCGAAACGCGCCTGAGTGATCTGATCCGCCTGGAACTGGTGGCCGAGTTCGAGCGTGGCGAGCCGCCGAAGAACATCGCCAAACGGCTGATGAAGGAAGGCGTGGTAGAGCGCTTCAACCAGAAGTCCGGCATCTTCACCCTCACCCGCATGGGCAACAACGACTGCTACTTCCTCGATCGCAAGAGCCGTCTGTGCACCGTCTACGACAAGCGCCCGGAAACCTGCCGCAACCACCCGCGCATCGGTCCGCGCCCAGGCTACTGCGCGTTCAAGCCCAAAGACTGACGGCCCCTCACCCCAACCCTCGCTCGGAGGGAGAGGGAGCAGTCCGCGCGGAATCTGGCCGCTGCGCTTTCCCTGTGGGGGCGATTTCAATCGCCAAGGGCTGCGCAGCAGCCCCAACCAACCTCCGAGCAGCGACTCGCCCTCACCCCAACCCTCTCCCGGAGGGAGAGGGAGCAGTCCGCACGGTATCTAGCCACCGCGCTTTCCCTGTGGGGGCGATTTCAATCGCCAAGGGCTGTGCAGCAGCCCCAACCAACCCCCGAGCAGCGAATCACCACCCCGTAGGGTGCGCCACGCGCACCGGCAACCCGCTTCGGGGCAATCGATCAGCCCCTGACGGCGCCCAATACCTTCTTCACCAGGCTCACCCCGACCAGCACCAGCGCACCGGACACAATGCCCGCCACGCCGTCGATCAGGATCTGCACCAGCCATGAGAGGCCACCAGCAGCGGCCAATACCGGCTCCAGCAGGTGGTGAGCAGCGGGAATGCCGTGAAGGATGATGCTGCCGCCCACCAGGAACATGGCGGCGGTGCCCAGCACCGAAAGGCCCTTCATCATCCAGGGCGCGGCGGCAAGGATGCCGCGGCCGATGGCCTGGGCCGTCGAACTGGCCCGGCGCACCAGATAGAAGCCGAGGTCGTCCAGCTTCACGATGCCCGCCACCAGCCCGTAGACGCCCACGGTCATGATCAGCGCGATGCCCACGAGCACCGCCACCTGCTTGCCGAACACCGCATCGGACACGGTGCCCAGGGTGATGACGATGATCTCGGCGGAGAGGATGAAGTCAGTGCGGATGGCGCCCTTGATCTTGTCCTTCTCCATGGCTACCAGATCCACGTCCGGATTCGTCACGGCCTCGGCCAGCACCGCGTGGGCCTGCTCATCCTCTTCGTGGCTGTGCAGCCACTTGTGCGCCAGCTTCTCGAAGCCTTCGAAGCAGAGGAAGGCACCGCCCAGCATCAGCAGCGGGATAACCGCCCAGGGCGCGAGCGCGCTGATCAGCAGGGCCGCAGGCACCAGGATCGCCTTGTTCACCAGCGAGCCCTTGGCCACCGCCCATACCACAGGCAGTTCACGCTCGGCTCGGACGCCGCTGACCTGCTGGGCGTTCAGCGCCAGGTCATCGCCCAGCACGCCCGCGGTCTTTTTCGCGGCGACTTTGGTCATTACCGAGACGTCATCGAGCAGCGTCGCAATGTCATCGATCAGGGTCAGCAGGCTGGCTCCGGCCATGGTGTGTCCTTGCAGTGGGGGGCGTTGATGCCGCAATTCGGCGAAGGCGAACTACAGACAAATTCGCCCCGCCGGTCAACCCGGCGGCCCCTTTCTGCCAGCAGCTTCTCGTTCGCCACTGACCACTTCCATGTCAGACGCCTTGGTCTTGGGCTTGATCAGGCTGAAATCGATCAGCGATTTGGGCTCGTAAGGGTTGCCGATCAGCAGCGGGCGCGGCTGGAAGGCGGCGTTGACCAGGCTGCGGCTGGGGTCGAAATCATCGAAGCTGAGCCCAGCCAGGTCCGCCCAGGTGTGGATGAAACTGGAGCTGCTGTAGGGCCGGTCGAGGCTGGCGCCCAGCTCCTGCGGGTGCTCGGTGCGCCACTGGGGCGAACGCCAGAGCATGAAGGGGATGGTGTACATGGGCGCGGTCGGCGCTGCCTCATTACGCCCTAGCACGTCGGGATGCTCCGGGTCGAATACCGCTTCGCCATGGTCGGAAAGGTAGAGCAGGAAGCCGTTGTCGCGGCTGCCGGAGAACTTCTCGATCAGGCTCGACACCACATGGTCGTTGAACAGCACGGCGTTGTCGTAGCTGTTGTAGGTGGGCAACTGGTCGTCGGTGACGCTGGCCGGCACGCCCTGGCGGCCGGTGAAGCGGTCGTATTCCTGCGGGTAGCGGTACTGGTAGCTCATGTGGGTGCCCAGCAGGTGGACCACGATGAACTTGCGCGGCGCCGAGTCGGCCAGCACCTTTTCGAACGGTGGCAGCACATCGTCGTCGTACTGGCGCGCGTTCTGGTTGCGGTTGTTGTTCAGGTAGAACTGCTCATCCGCCTGCTTGGAGAAGTTGGTGAGCATGGTGTTGCGCTTGGTAAGGGTCTGCTGGTTGGTGATCCAGTAGGTCTTGTAGCCGGCCTGCTTCATCATGTTCAGCAGCGACGGCTTGCTCAAGTAGAGATCGGGGTTCTGCTCGTCGGCGAAGGTCAGCACCTGCTGCAGCGCCTCGATGGTGTAGGGGCGCGGGGTGATGACGTTGTCGAAGACATCCAGCTGGTCGCGGATACGGTCGAGGTTCGGCGTGGTCTGGCGCGGGTAGCCGTAGAGGCTCATGCGCTGGCGGTTGGTGGATTCCCCGATCACCAGCACCAGGGTGGCCGGCAGGCCGGCGTTGGCATCCTTGAAGTTGGCCAGCGGCGCGATGCGGGCGTTGCCTTTCAGCAGGTCATGCATGTCGGCCAACTGCTGGCGGTACTGGCGGTAGCCCACCAGCAACTGCCAGGGCACGGCCGGTTCCATGCGCTTCTCGAAGCTGTCGCGGGCCGCCTCGAAGGTCTCGTTGCCCAGTCCCTGCTTCACCGCCGGATACCCCACCAGCGCCGCCAGCAGCGCCAGGCTTGCGAGCATCGCCTTGCCACGCGGCAGATGGACCGGGCGCAGGCGCGTCCACAGCAGCACGGCGCCCAGCGCGTAGCCGAGGAAGGCTGGAATCATCCACCAGGCGAAGTACTGGATCAGGTACTCGGAGCCTTCCGCCACGTTCGATTCGAACATGATGAAGATGACGCTCTGGGAAAACTCCTGGCCATACACCAGGAAGTAGCCGAAGGCCGGCAAGGAGGCGAGCCAGAGCAGCCCGCCCAGGACAGCAGCGATGGTCCGCGTGCGCGCCGGGAAGAACAGTACCGGGATCAACCACAGGCCGCTCAGCAGGAACGCCTGGCGGAATCCGCTGAATCCGCTGGTGCCGGTTACCTGGATAAGGAACTGGGTGACACCCGAGAAATACCAGAAGAAGAGAAAGAGCCAGCCTAATCCGGCCCAGTCGAATCGCCGATCCTCGGCGCTTTTCACTCCAATCGTCATAAACACCCGCCTGGTTCAGCCCCGACCAGTCGATCCGGTCGCAAAGCGAGAAATATGACTGCGAAGTCGTGAAAAGTTCGTCAATTAATCGATCAACGTGAGGCGTTCAGGGGTGAACCGCGCTCCTGCCAAACAGAGCCGCCTCAAGCGACGGCTCTGTGGACGTTGGCAGGCCCCGTCACTGATTTGCGTTAGGCGCGACCTCCGCTCGCAGGGGTTCGACCTCGACCGTGAAATCCCTCTGCTGCCCTGTTTCCTCGATCTGGTGGACGCCTAGGCCGGAAACCGTACCGGTCGTACCGGGAGCAAAGGCTCCTGGTTCAGGCCCCCTGACCCTGAAATCACGATCGGATTCGCAATCGCAGTCCGGCGCCCCTACGAACGGTCCGGCATTGAAGGTGCCATCCTGGTGGAAGTGCGCGAAGCCAGGGTGTATGTCCGCGACGAATTCGTTGTCGTCATCGTCCAGCACCTGGTTTTCATCGAACGCCCGCCCCCTGATGCCTCTTAGCAGCTGAAACTGGTTATCCAGCGTCAGGTTCCAGGTGATACGGAGGCCGAAACTGTCCTCGGCTGCGGCCGCCTCCTGGACAAAATGAACGGCAATGGGATTAAGGTCGACAAACTTCAGCGTCAGGCTCAGCGTGCCCTTGTTGCGCCCATCCCCGGGATTGCCGGTGAATACGCAATTGCTGACCTGGGCATCGTCGAAGGTGATCGACCAGCCGGTATCCCTGCCGGCGTCGGCCAGCTCACAGATACCGGCGTGTGCCGGGGTGGAGTACATCCCTGCGCCAACGATGCTGATCGCGAAAGGAACGGAGTAGACCTTCAACCAATGAGTGAACATGGCTTGCCTCCTGAACAACGAGAGGGGGCGAGGTTTTTCTTCCTGATTGTTCGCCGCGAAACGCCCGCGGCCCTCACCCAATGCGTGCCTAAGACATCTTGCTGGGTTGTGCTTGGGACTCCCTCAGTAGAGCGGCTGATGTACACACGACTCTGGCTCCTGCCCTCTCCGCCAAAGGCGGAAGTCCGGGTTCGCGATTGGTGAACCAAATGTTCAGTCTATCGGCCGACAGGCTGTGCCGTTGTGCAGCTATTGCAGCGACTTGTGCGTGTTCTGCGGTGCAGCGTCGCGGCGATATTCCGTAGGCGTGATGCCCATGCGCTGGTGGAAGGTCCGGGTGAAGTGCGAGGCGTTCGACATGCCGACCGCGCAGGCAACCTCCGACACTGTCGCCCGAGGGTTGGCCAGCAGCTCCCGCGAGCGCTCCAGGCGGAATCGGCACAGGTATTCGCGGAAGGTCAGGCCGAAGGCGCGCTTGAAGGTCCGGCTGAATGTGCAGACGTCCATCTGGCAGGAACCGGCGACATCCCGCAGCCGCAGCGTCTCCGAGTAATGGTGCTCCACGTAGTTCGCGGCCAGTTGCACCGACTGCATCGACAGCCCCGGCGCGCTGATGCGGCTTTCCCGTGGGATGAACGGCACCGGCATCGCAATCTCCCGACGCTCCTGCCCGCGCGTCGGCAGGACGGGCAAGAGCGCGGAGATTCGCTGGCTCAGCTGTTCGGCGGTCACCGGCTGGACCAGAAAGTCCCAGACCCTGGTGCGAAATGCCCACACGGCCAGAGCCTCGGAGTGCTGGAGGGTGAGCATCAGGATGGGTAGGGACGGGTAGGCCTGCTTGGTGGAGCGCAAGGCCTGCAGGGACGGGACGTCAGGATAGTCGTACTCGAAGCAGGACAGCAGCGGCGTGCCCTGATCGATATTCAGCGGTATCGCGGCCCGTTCAACCACGCGCCGGATTTGAAACTGCTCTTCCAGCGCCCCGATCGGGCTGGACGCTGCCCTGTTGGTGCGAAGATCCGCCCAGACAACACATGGCAAGCTCATCGCTTTGTCTCCCGCCACAGCTCAGGTCGACAACCCCGCAATCTTAACGGCAAGACAGAGCAAGGAATCCACGGACTGACTGACGGAGGCAGGGCGAACCCATGACCGTAGGATGGGAGGAGCGAAGCGATACCCATGATTCCGCGCAAGGCATGGAAATTTCCCAAACCGCTCCCCGTGCCTTTTCCCCTCCCCGCCCCTTCCCTAAGGTGCCCCGGTCGCGTTCATCCCGCAGCCGGGTTTGACGACCTGAAGCAAGCGGCGCGATAGCGCCTACGGCGCATACGAGAAGAGGTAACTATCAAATGTTGAATTTGATCACGCCAAAGTTGCGGCCTGATAAACACCGGCCGACGGTCGGACATCGAGATTGAGGGTTTCTACTCATGGCAAAGCGAATTGTAATCACGGGAATGGGTGCCGTTTCTCCGCTTGGCGCGAGTGTCGAGAGCAGTTGGGAACGCTTGCTCCACGGTAAGTCCGGCGTTCGCCAGATCGAGCCTTTCGGCGAGCTTCCCGTGCGCATTGCAGGCACGGTACCGGATAAGAAAGATGATTTCGAAGCTGGGTTCGACGCCAATCAATATGTCGAGCCCAAAGAGGCGCGACGCATGGACCGGTTCATTCTTTTCGCTCTGGCAGCTGCCAGCGAAGCGATTGAACAAGCTGGCTGGAGCCCAACCGAAAAGCAGAAGGAACGCACAGCAACCGTTATTGCCTCGGGAATTGGCGGGCTGCATTTCATCCGCGACACCTTCAATACCATCAACACCAGCGGCCATCGGCGTATATCTCCGTTCACCGTACCTGGCTTCCTAGTGAACATGGCCGCAGGACAGGTATCTATCAAATATGGTTTCAAAGGCCCGCTGGGCGCCCCGGCGACCGCTTGTGCCGCTGGCGTCCAGGCGATCGGTGACGCAGTACGCATGATTCAAAACGGCGACGCCGATGTCGCGGTCTGCGGCGGCAGCGAAGCCTGCATCAATGAAGTCAGCATCGGCGGCTTCGTGGCGGCAAAGGCCATGGCCACCTCCTTCAATGACCGTCCCGCTGAAGCCTCACGCCCATTCGATGTCGATCGAGATGGTTTCGTGATCGCCGAGGGCGCAGGCGTAATGGTAATCGAGACACTAGAACATGCGTTGGCGCGCAACGCTACACCACTCGCCGAGATCGTCGGCTACGGCACCAGCGCAGACGCCTACCATATTACTGCCGCCCCTGCGGAAGGCGAAGGCGCCCAGCAATGCATGCGAGCGGCACTCGCTCAGGCTGGTGTCGAGCCTGGTGCGGTTAGCTATATCAACGCCCACTCCACGTCCACGCCGATTGGCGACAAGGGAGAGTTGGCCGCAATCAAGGCGGTGTTCGGCCCCAAAAACGTTGCCGTCTCGTCCACCAAGTCTTCCACCGGCCATCTACTTGGTGCCGCTGGAGGACTGGCGAGCATCTTCACCGCCAAGTCACTCGCAGATCAGGTAGCACCGTTCAACCTCAACTGCCACGAGCCGGACGAGGACGCCAAGGACGTCGATCTAGTACTGGGCGAGCCGCGTTTCATGCCGATGGAGTACGCACTCTGCAACGGCTTTGGTTTTGGCGGTGTGAATGCAAGTTTGCTGCTCAAAGTCTGGCGAGGCTAATCCCAATCTCCTCCACCAGGCACCCCGCGTGAGCCATACGACTCACGGACCGAAAAGGGACCGAAAAGGGGACAGATTTATTTTTCCTACTCTAATTTCGGTCTGCCTTGCTTCCGGTGCTCAATCCGCACTCCGGCAATACGCTCGACTTCATCCACGAAGCGACTGGTCCCGGTAAGTTGGCCGCGTTGAATGGCCTCTCGAATGACGCTTAACTCCTCGGAAGGAACCGCTTGCCTTACAAAATCGGCATACCGGTGGCGTCGCTCCTCAGCCGTAACGCCGAGCGCCTTGAAGTACGGGTCTTCGTCCAACCAGTTCTGCTCAAGCGCGGCATCAATACGGAGGGTGTAGCTCGACCAGGGATAATCCCCAGCCTCCGCCACCATGCATGCCCGCACTGGATTCAGTTCGATATATCGACTGCAGGCCAACAGATAACTATCGGACTGCACGATGCTCGACTTGTAGCGGCTTTCCCACACAGTTCCGGAGCGACC